>JBCCQJ010000052.1:0-18599 GCA_039024395.1 Bacteroidota bacterium
CCTGGGTGGGGGGGGGACCGTGCCCCTCCCCAAGTGCTTCGGCTTGTCACACACCCGCCGCGGGGGTTTCCGACTCTGTAAAAAAAACTATCCCCCCCCCCGGGGGGGTTGGCGGGGAGAGGGGCGACGAATCCACCGCCTCGGTGTCGGTCGTCTTCCGATCCCCGAGGCGGTGGATTCGGACAGGCTTGGACCCCGAGGAAGTGCTCGGCGGGTTCGCCCTCCCCCGCACGCACGGCCGTGCGTGCGCCCGCTGGGAGGGGGAGATCTCAAGGGTGAGTGCCCTGCCCGTCCCCGAGGCGGCCAGTCACATCCGCGCGGCGAGCCACAGCACGAGGCCGCCGCGGAGCGTCCACGCCACCGTGCGGATCCAGTTCGTCGCCACCAGGCGGGCGTGCACGGCGGCGTCGAAGCTCACGCCGAGCGCGTTGTGGGCCGGCACCGAGAACGCGGCCGTCGCCAGCCAGATCACGCCCACCAGCGCCGCCCCGAGGAGGACCGCCCACGCCGGGAACGCCGCCGGCCGGTCGGCGACGAGCCACAGCGCCGTCGCCAGCTCGAGCACCATCGTCGGGCCGACGATGAGCGTGATCCGCCACTGGTGGCCCGCGTTGTAGGCCGGCCACGTCGCGTCGCCGACGTTGGCGAACAGCGGGTAGTGGACGAGCT
Organism: Bacteroidota bacterium; assembly: GCA_039024395.1. GTDB lineage: Bacteria > Bacteroidota > Rhodothermia > Rhodothermales > Rubricoccaceae > Rubrivirga. Next base: position 670 of record JBCCQJ010000052.1, read on the forward strand.
GGACCACCCAGATCACGCCCACCATCACGAGCGTCGACGCGAGGTGGAGCAGGAAGACCGCCTTCACGCCGCCTCGGAGACGACGCCCCGGTCGGCCGCGACCGCCTCGGCCGCGTGCCGCCCGGCGCGCATGGCGCCGTTGATGGAGCCGTTGCGGCGCCAGTCGCCCGTCAGGTAGAGGCCGTCGCGGAGCCGCGGCGGCTGCTCGGGCGGGTCGAGCGTGGCAAGGTCGGGGAGGGCGTGCAGGACGCGGTAGGCCCGGAGGAGGCGCCAGCCGTCGACGGCCTCGCCGAACCAACCGCGGAGCTGGGCGCGCGCCTCCGCCTCGACGACCTCGTCGGCCTGAACCGGGTGCCCGACGACGCTCGCGGTTACGAGCGCCTGCCCGGCCGGCGCGTAGCTCGGCGCGACCGCGCTCATCACCTGCGCGTTGTTGACCGGGCCGGTGCCCACGCCGTCGAGCATCAGGACCGCCGCCTCGGTGGGAGGTGTGTCGGCCGCCCAGGCGAGCTGGAGCGTGCTCTTCGACGGCGGCGGGTCGACGTCGGGCACGAGGAACGGGACCTCCGGCGCTTCGACGGCCACGACGACCGCCCGGCAGGCGACCGCCTCGCCGTCGGCCACCTGGACCTCGCCCGGCGCGAGGCCTGCCACGCGTGCCCCGAGGCGGACGGTCCCCTCGGGCAGCGCCGCCGCCATCTGCTCCGGGATCGCCTGCATCCCCGAGGCGGGGACCGCCGCGTCGCCTGTGCTGAACATCCGGAAGTAGAACTCGAACGCGCGGCTCGAGTCCGACAGCGACCGGTCGAGGAAGATGCCGCCGAGGAACGGCCGGAAGAAGCGCTCGACGATCTTGTCCGAGAACCCGTAGCGCTCGCGCAGCGCCGCCTCGGTGGAGACCTCGGGGCGCGCCCAGACCGCCTCGGCGTCGCCCGCCGTGACGGCCTGCCGGAGCCGCAGGATCTTGAGCTTGTCGACGACCGAGCCGACGTCGGCGAGGAGCGTCGGCAGCGCCTGGAGCGGTTTCCGGAAGGGGTCGCCCACGGTCTGGAAGCCGTCGCCGAGCCACACCTTGGCGCCTGGATCGAAGGCCTGGAAGTCGAGCGCGTCGTAGTCGAGGACGGCCGCCGCCTCGGGGTAGGCGGTCAGGAAGACCTGGAAGCCCCGGTCGATCTGGAAGCCGTCGACGCGCTCGGTGCGCACGCGCCCGCCGACGGCGTCGGACGCCTCGAAGACGGCGCAGTCGATGCCGCGGGCGGCGAGCGTGCGGGCGCAGGCGAGGCCCGAGAGGCCCGCGCCGATGATGGCGACGTCGATCACGGGGCGGCCTCGACGACCTCCCAGAAGACCGGCTCCGTCTCGCCGAGCGGGGTCACCCGCATCGTGAGCGGCTCGCGGCTCAGCGCGCCCGCCTCGGTCGAGAACCGGCCCTCGGCGACCAGCGCCCCGAGGCGGTCGGCCTCGATGTGGAACGTGCCGGACGCCCGCTCGACGCGGTATCGGCCGGCGACGTCGAACGGGAGCGCGCGGCCGCCGTCGTCGGCGTCGGCGCGGCGCTGGACCTGGAACGTGCCCCGGTAGCTGCCGTCCGCCTCGGGGCGGAGCGTGACGCGCACCACGTCGTCCTCGCGGACGTACGGGGCGGGGAGAGGCACATAGTCGATCTGGACGCCGTCCGCTGAGGCGGTCACGTCGAGGGACGAGAGCGCGACGTCGCGGACGCCGGTGTCGGCCGACCAGCTCCGCCCGAGGAGGTCGAACGCCGAGGCGGGGAACGTGCCGGTCCGCGTGTGCGCGAGGGCGGCCGTCGCGGCGAGGTGCATCGCGACGGCGCGGTCGGCGCGGAGGGCGTCGGTCGACGGCTGGAGGGTCGCGTCGCCCGTCTGGGCGAGCGCCGGCCCCGAGGCGAGCAGGACGAGGAGGGCGAGTCGGGTCATGGCGAGGCGTCGAGGTGGCCGAGGACGTGGCCGAGGCCCTGGGCGAGGCCGGGATAGGCGAAGCGGAAGCCGGCGGCCTCGAGGCGGGCCGGCCGCATCCGGACGCTCTTGAGCGCCAGCTCGTCGGCGATCTCGCCGCCGAGGGCGCGGACGACCGCCTCGGGGGCGCGGAGCACGGCGGGGCGGCGCAGGACGGCGCCCAGCGTCTCGACGAAGGTGCGAGACGGGACGGGCTCCGGAGCCGAGACGTTGACGGGGCCGGCGAGCGTCTCGTTCCGAATCAGGAACGCCAGCGCGTAGATCGCGTCGTCGAGCGTGATCCACGGCCAGTACGCCGACCCGTCGCCGACCCAGCCGCCCAGCCCGAGGCGGGCCACGGGCGCTAGCGTGCCCAGCATTCCGCCGGCCGGCGTGGCGACGAGCCCGATGCGCGCGTGGACGGTCCGGATGCCGGCCGCCTCGGCCTCGGCCGTCGACGCCTCCCACGCCTGGCACACGTCGGCGAGGAAGCCCGTGCCGGGCGCGTCCGCCTCGGTGACGGGCGTGGCGTCGCGGTCGCCGTAGACCCCGCTTGCGCTGGCCGAGACGAGGACTCGGGGCGGACGGTCGAGGGCGGCGAGGGCGCGCGCGAGGAGCTGCGTCCCCTGGGTGCGGCTCTCCCAGATCCGCCGCTTCTTGGCGGCCGTGTAGGCAAGGCCGTAGACCGGCTCGCCGGCGAGGTGGACGACCGCGTCGGGCGCGTGGCGCCGCAGTGCCGGCATCTCGACCTCGCCCTGTGCAACGTTCCAGTAGACGGCCCGCTCCTGCGGCCCGCGGTCCCACCGCGCGACCGTCCCGGGGGTGCGGACGAGCCGGACGACCGTGTGCCCGCCGCCCGTCAGGAACGCCGCGAGTGCGCTGCCGACGAGGCCCGTTGCACCTGTGATGGCGACCGTCATCGGCGGCGCGTCCGCCTCGGCGTGGCGCCGCACGTCCTCGCGCGTGACGCGGTGCCGGTAGGCGAACATCCGGTCGAGCTGCGCCCGCGCCGCCCACCCGCCGACGGCCGTCGAGAGCGGCGCGAGCGGGAGCTGGTAGTCGACCTCGTCGAGGAGGACCGAGTCGGACGGCCCGTTCGGGAGCATCCGGTGCGTGTGGTGCCACGACGCGAACGGTCCGCTCACCTGGACGTCCTCGAACTGGCAGGCGCCCTCGCCGCGTCGGCAGGCGTCGGCGTAGGCGCGGTGCTCGGCCACCCAGCGGATCGCGACCGGCCCGGCCCCGAGGCGGATGACCGCGCGGTCGCCGTCGCGGATGCCGTCGTGGCGCTCGAGCGACACGTCCTGCCACGGCGGGCTGAGGCGCTGGAAGGCGCCGGGGCGCTCGTGCCAGTCGAAGAGGGCGGCGGCAGACGCCGAGACGGGCGTCGAGGCGGAGTACGTGAGCATGGCCGAGAACCCCTGCCTCGGCGGCTACGGTTCCTGAGGCGGGGCGGGGATGTACGTGACGTCGCGCGCCGCGTCCTGCGGACCGAGGAGCCCGACCGTCAGGCCACCCGCGCCGCCGATGGACCCAAAGACGAGAGGCACCTGCCACAGCACGTCCGCGTCGCCCGACGCGAGCGCCGACCCGGCCCCGAGGAGCGCGCCGTACGCAGCCCCGACGAGCGCTGACTTCGCGGCCAACTGGACCGGCCGCAGCGGCGAGTGCGGGTGCCGAAGCTCGATCCGCTCGACGTCCCCGAGGCGGAGCGTCTGCCCGTCCAGAACCGCCTCGGTGGCGGTGAGCGCGAGCGCCTCGCCGCGGACGTGTCCCCCGTCGCGGAGGTGGAGGTCGACCACGCGGACCCAATCAGCGCTGGCCCGCACGGTCAGCTCGTCCGGTGTGAAGCATGTGCCTCGGTTTCGTTCGCGAAAGGGGCTGTACAGCCTCTCCGGAGGATCAATCGGGCACTCCGCTTCAGCACGGACTAGTTCATTACTCATGCTTAGAGAAGCGGTCCAGCCAGCGACCTCAACCTCTCGGACGGACGATCCTTCAGGGTAGGCAAGGAGACCGACAGTCACCCCGATACTTGTGCCCAGCGCGAGGCCTCGGAGCGTTCGGGGGCCTGCGCTCTCTGGCCCCTCTGGCGTGAGGGACGTCAGCGCCCCGAGGAGGGCGCCCGGAACCGCTCCGCCGAGCACACCGGTTCGGACCGTCCGCAGGCGATCCGCAGTCGTCCGGCCATCCACGAGCCATAATCGTTCGATGCCGTCCATCGGAAGCGTTCGGCCTTCGAGGAAGGCCGTGTCTCTCTTGATCAGAATGGAGGGGCTCCGATCGAGACGGCCTCCTATGGATTCAACATCGATCCAATCCGGGGCGTGGACGGAGAGGCGATGTTTGAACGCCTCGGGTGGGCAGGCTGAGAAATAGGAACGACCCGTGCTGTCCACCTCGGGGCATGGTTCTTCCAGTCCCCATGGTCGCTGGAGAAGCTGCTCTGGAAGCGGCTCACGAACGATCTGCGGAGGCGCAAGCGGCGGCAGGCACCCACCTAGATGAACGGCGAGCGGGAGGAGGAGCAATCGGCGCATGAGCACGAGGCTAGTTGCCCGGCCCTAACGCGCGAGGTAGCGCTCCCGTGTGACCACGTCGTGGTGCCACTCGTGGCCCGCGATGATCCACCCCGCCGCACGCGCGCTCAGCGGCCCGCCGCTCGACGTGCCCATTCGAGCCGCCGCCTCGGGGCCGAGCGACGCGAAGAGGGCGAGGGTGGACGCACGCACCGCCTCAAACTCGTCGGCGAGGTCGGCAAGCGACCGGTTGGGCGTGTCCTCGGCGAAGGCGTCCTGGTCGAAGCCCGGCAGCGGCGTCGTGTCGCCGCGCGCGATCCGAAGCGCCCGGGCACCGAAGATGCGCTCGGTGTCGATCACGTGCTGGAGGCTCTGCGCGAGCGTCCACTTGCCCGGCGCGTAGGCGTAGGCCGCCGCCTCGGGGGCGGCCGACCGCAACAGGGCGGCGGTGCCGGCCCCGAGGCGGAGCGCCCCGAGGAGGTCGTCGCCCGGGACGAGGTCGATGTAGCGGCCGAAGTACGGGGCGTACTCCGAGGCGGCGGGACGGCCGGTCATGCGAGCCGGCTATGCGGTGCGGACGCGGGCCTGCCAGCCGGGCGCGCCAGCGTCCTCGACGAGCGCCGTCAGGCCGCCCACGCGGTACGACTCGAGGATGCCGCGCACCTCGGCGCGCGTCTCGTCGAGCATGTTGCGCACGAGGTCGGACGGGTGGCCGCGCTCGCCCAGCTCGATCGTCATCTCCATCGTCACGATGCGGCTGATCGCGCGGCCGAGGTCGACCAGCTTGCGCTGCGGCATCGACCAGTCGACGTCGAACGAGAGGCTGTCGCCGAACATCTCGGCGGCGCGCGCCGTCAGCGGCTCGGTGCGGAGGTAGGCGCCGAGGTTGGTCTCTTTGATCCGCCGCATCGCCTTGACGACCGACTCGGTGACCTGCTGGTAGAGGATGTCGTTGGAGCCCTCGAAGATCTGGTAGGGCCGGCTGTCGACGACGGCGCGGCCGGCGAGGTGGTCCTCGCGGTAGCCCTGCCCGCCCATGAGCTGGAGGAACGACTGGGCGGCCTCCTGCATCCAGTCGGTCACGGTCGTCTTGAAGGCGTTCGCGCGGAGGCCCTCGTTGAAGAGGTCACGGTCGACGCCGGCCGTCTCGGAGGTGCTCAGGCACATGGCCGCCGTGCCGGTGATGAACGACTGGATGCGTGCCAGGCGGCCCCGCACCTGGTCGTAGTCGATCAGCGCCTTGCCGCCGACGAACCGCTCGCGAGCGTGGTCGCGCGCGTCGTCGAACACGCGGCGGAGGTAGCCCATGCCCATGCCGGGCATCTGGAGCCGGCTTCGGTGCAGAATGTCGAGCATCATCTTGACGCCCGTCGACTGCGGCTCGAGGCGGGCCGTGGCAGGGACCTCGATCTGGACCCGGTTGCGGCCGTACGGGATCATCTTGAGGCCCAGGTTCGGATACACCTCCTCGACCACGACCGACTGCTCGGGCCGCGACGCGTCGGTGATGAAGAAGTCGACGTCGCGCCGGAGGTCCCCCGAGGCGGTGCGCGGGCGGGCGGTCATCAGCCAGTAGTCGGCCCAGCCGGTGAGGCCGGCCCAGTGCTTGGTGCCCTCGATGCGGTAGGCCCCGGCGTCGGTCTGCTCCCAGGCGGTCTCCATGCGGAGCGCCTCGGAGCCGTAGTCGGGCTCGGTGATCATGAGGCCGCCCATCTTGCGCTCGCGGATGTAGGACGAGAGGACGGGCCGCCGGGCCGCCTCGGTGGCGTACTTGGCGACCGGCTGGAGGAACAGCCCGCCGTTGATGCCAACCACGAGGCTGAGCGGGAGCGACCGGTAGCTCGTCTCCTCGAGCACGCTCATGCTGTCCGAGATCGAGCCGCCGCGCCCGCCGTACGCCTCGGGCACGTAGACCGAGAGCGGGTCGACCTCGCGGAACCGCTGCATCACGAACGGCGGCAGGCCGCGCTGCAGGTTCAGCGTGTCGGCGCAGGCGCGCACCTCGAACAGGTGGGACAGCTTCTCGCGGTACGCCTCGATGAACTCGCCGAACGACGGGCGGGCCCGTTGGAGCGTCTTCGGGGCCGACGGACGCTGGAGGCTGGGCAGAGGAAGGGCACTCATCGTATGCGGAGCTTGGGTGTGTGCGTACGGGAAACTACAGGGGGAGGAACCGTCCGATCTAGTGCACCTGTACGAATTGTCACAGGCTTTCCCCGGTGGCCCCAGATCTCCCCTATGACACGCCTCGTGTTCCCCGGCGGGTCCGTTCCGTCGGATCTTCAGGCTCTCTTCGCAACACACCCCGAGGCGGACCACGCGCTGCTCTCCGCCTCCGAGCGCGCGCGCTGTGACGGGTTCGGCAGCCCCGAGCGCCGCCTCCAGTTCACCCTTGGCCGGACCGTCGCGCGCTGCCTCGCCGGTCGCCGCCTCGGGGTGGCGCCGGCGGCCGTCCCGCTGCGCGTCGGGGCCGACGGGGCCCCGGAGGTCGACGGGATGCACCTCTCGATCGCGCACGGGGGGAGGGGAGACGCCGTCGTGGCGGCCGCCGCCGTTGCCGACCGGCCGGTCGGCGTCGATGTGGAGGCCATCGTCCCGAGGCGGGCCGACCTGTGGCCGCGGATCCTCGCCCCCGAGGAGGCTCCGGTGTTCGAGGCCCTCGGTGTGCACGGAGACGAGGGGCTGACGCTGGCGTGGTCGCTCAAAGAGGCGGTCCTGAAGGGGCAGCGGACCGGCCTCCGCGCCGGCGCACGGTCCGTTCGCCTCTCGCTCTGCGACGAGGGCGTCCCCGAGGTCGGCCTCCCCGAGGTGGGCCTCCCCGAGGCGGGAGCGGCGGCAGCCGTGTCGGAGCGCTCCGGGCGGTGGCACCTCCGGTGGCGCCGCCTCGGGGCCGTGTGGGTGACGCTGGCCTGGGCCGCGGCTCAGGAGAAGCAGACGCGGTAGTCGCCGCTCCGGTAGCCGGTCAGGAATGCGCTGACGCGCTGCTGCGACGTCCCGTGCGTGAACGTCTCGGGGCGGACGCCGCCGCCGGATTGCGATTGGACTCGGTCGTCGCCGACGGCGTCGGCGGTCGAGATCCCCTCCTCGATGTCGCTCGCGTCGAGCACGATCCGGCCGTCCTCGTCAGCCGCGTGGTGCGTCCAGATGCCGGCGAGGCAGTCGGCCTGAAGCTCGATCTGGATCGACTCCGCGTTCGACCGCCGGCCGCGCAGCAGGCCCTCGACGTTCTGGACGTGGTGGGCCACCTCGTGCGCGATCACGAACGCGATTGGGAAGTCGCCCCGGGCGCCCATCCGCTGGAGCTGGCGGAAGAACGAGAGGTCGATGTAGACCGTCCGGTCGGCGGGGCAGTAGAACGGACCCGTCGCCGCGCTGCCCAGGCCGCAGGCCGTCTGCGTCCGTCCCTCGAAGAGGACGAGGTCGGGCTCGGGGTAGACCTCGCCCGACTCGCGGTAGAGGCGCCCCCACACCAACTCGGTCTCGGCCAGGATGGCGCTGACCGCCTCGCCGGCTGGGTCGGTGGGCTCCGAGGCCTCGATCGGTCCGGCCGTCGACGTCCCGCCGCCGCCGAGAAACGCGCTGGTGTCGATCCCGAAAAAGGCCCCGATGAGGAGGATCAGCAACCCGCCCAGCCCGATCCCGACACGCCCGCCCCGGCCTCTGCGGCCGCCGCGCCGGTCGATGAGGTTGTCGCTGCCTTTGCCAGGACGGATGAGCATGAGACGGGGAGAGGGGAAAGGCCAACGCGCCCGCTCTCCCGCCGGATCCGCCTCGGGGCGCCGCCTGCGGCGGGACGACGGGCCGCGGACGACCGACCGCTGCCAGAGCGCTCGGCATAAACGACGCCGCCTCGGGGCGAGGGCAGCTTTTCGCCGACGTCGTCGGCATCCGCTGCGCCGCCTCGGGGAGACGACCGACCGCTGCCTCAGAGACGACGCGTGGGGGCGTATTGCAATACGCCCTTACGGCCATTGCTTAGGCTGAGCGCCCACCCCGAGGCGGTGCCACCGTCTCCGGCAGACGCCCACCGCTCGGCCTTGCGCCGACCCCAAGGCGGGGGCACCTTGCCGACAGCCGACAGCCGACAGCCGACAGCCGACAGCCGACAGCCTACCGCCCGCCCCGGTACGCCTCGACCAGCCGGTAGGCGGCCACGCCGAACGCCACGGACACGTTCAGCGACGCCTTGACGCCGTACTGTGGAAGCCCGATCACGAGGTCGGCGCCCGCCAGCACCGAGGCGGGCACCCCGTCGACCTCGTTGCCGAGCACGAGCGCGAGCGGAAACCCCGAGGCGGGCACCGCGGCCGGAAGGACCGCCTCGGGGGTGCGCTCGAGCGCGGCGATGCGGTAGCCGTCGCGCCGGAGGTCGGTGAGGGCCGCGGCGAGGTTGGGCGCGTGGCGCCACGGCACCGTGTCCTGCGCGCCGAGCGCCGTCTTCGCGACGCCGCGGTGGTCGGGCGTGGGCGAGAAGCCGGTGAGGACGACGCCGGCGAGCCCGGCCGAGTCGGCCGTCCGGAAGACCGACCCGACGTTGTGGGCCGAGCGGAGGTCGTGGGCGACAACGACGATCGGGTGGGGGGGCATCGACACGGAGCGAAGCAAGGAGGCGAGGAGGGACCCCGAGGCGGCTCGTGCGTACACGCCCCGCCCATCCCCGATCCCCTCATGCATCGCACGCCCTCGTTTCTGGTCGCCGCCCTCGGCGTCCTCCTTCTCGTCCCCGGCTGCACGACGCTCCAGCAGTTGGCAGCACTCCAGAACGTCGCCTTCGACCTCGACCGGCTCTCGAACGGGCGCGTCGCCGGCGTCGACCTCGACCAGCTCAAAGGGGGGGCTCTCGGCCCGGTCGACCTCGCCCGCCTCGGGGCGGCCGCCACGCGCGGCGAGGTGCCGCTGAGCTTCACGCTCCACGTGGGCGCCGACAACCCGGCCGACAACCCCACCGCGCAGCTCGTGTCGCTCGACTGGACGCTCTTCCTCGACGACACCGAGACCATCGCCGGCGTCTACAACGACGACCGAGCGATTCCGCCCGGCCAGTCGGTCGACCTGCCGATCGCGATGGAGCTGGACCTCGCGCGGTTCTTCGGGCGCAACGTCGAGGACCTGGCCCGTCTTGCGGGCAACCTCGTCGGCGTCGAGAGCCAGCGCCAGACGATCCGCCTCGATGCCGTTCCGACGGTGAACACAGCCGTCGGGCCGATCCAGTATCCCGGCGTGATCTCAATCGAGTTCCCTGTCGGCGGCTGAGAGACGGTTGAGGTTTGGGAGGCTCCAGCGAGCGGAGCAGGCAGGCGTCGTCGGCAAGGCGCCTGAGGAGCGCGGTGCTGGCGCACCGTGCGACGAGGGCAACGCCGCAGGCAGCGTCTGCAGGCCCGCGCAACTCGCCGCCCTGAGTCTCAACCGTCTCTGGGACCGACAAAAGTTTGGTCGGGGATGGAAACTCGGATGTGCGCGTCCGGTATCTTCCGGGGTGTTCCCCCATGTGCGGGCATATGGGAGCATGGCTTTTCGCTCGTGAAGCACACATCTGACCATGCCCGACTTCAACGAACGCCGCCAGGACCGGGGCGAAAACAAGTACGTCAACGCCGAGACGATCGAGAAGGCGCTCCACGCGACCAACAACCTGATCGTCATCACCGACCCCAAGCTCGACGACAACCCCATCGTCTGGGTCAACGACTACTTCTGCGAGTTCACCGGCTACGACCGCGACGAGGTCCTGGGCCGCAACTGCCGCTTCCTCCAAGGCGAGGACCGTGAGCAAGCCGAGCGGTTCGCGCTCCGCGACGGCGTCGACAACGTCTACCGCACCCACGTCCTGATCCGCAACTACAAGAAGTCGGGCGAGCTGTTCTACAACGACCTCTACGTGAGCCCGGTCATAGAGAACGGCGAGGTGATCCACTTCGTGGGCGTGCAGAACGACGCGACGGCCCGGATGCAGGCCCTCCTCGACGTCGCCGACGCCGAGCGGCAGGTGCTCGAGACGGCCGAGAACGAGCGCGAGCGCTTCGGGATGGACCTCCACGACGGACTGGGCCAGACGCTGACCGGGGCGGTGATGCTCTCGCACGCGCTCACGCGCGACCTCGAGATGTTCTCGCGGCGCGACGGCGTCCTGCGCGACCTCCCCGACGAAGTCCTCGACGAGCTCACCGTGCTGGCGTCCCACGCCGACCACCTCCAGCAGCAGATCGAGAAGACGATGTCCGAGGCCCGCGCGATGGCGAGCGGCCTCAACCCGGTCAACGACTCGCCGCACGGACTCGGCGACGCGCTCCGCGACCTCGTCGTCAACGTGCAGCAGAGCTACGACGACGTGCCCGAGATCGAGGTCGACGTGGCCGACATCGACTTCCCGGATCGCCGCCACGCGCGGCACCTGTACCGGATCGCCCAGGAGGCCCTCTCGAACGCCGTCCGCCACGCCGATGCGACCCGGATCCAGATCGCGCTCCACCAGAGCGAGGACGGCGTCGTTCTCGAGGTGAGCGACGACGGCCGCGGGATGCCCGATCCGGAGACGGCGCCCAAGCCTGGCCGCGGCAAGGGACTCGCGTCGATCCGCTACCGCGCCCGCCTCATCGGCGGCACGATCGACACGCGGCGCCGGAGCGAGGGCGGTACGTTCGTTCGCGTTGTCGTGCCCGTCGGGGTCGACGCCTCGCTCCCCGACGCGCTGCTTCCCGACGGCTCGCTTCCCGAGGCGGCCTAGCCGGCGCGGCGTTACCATCGAGGCGGTCTCCGCCTCTGCCTGTGCGCCTCGCTCCGCTCGCCCTCGCTCTCGTCCTCGCCGCCTGCGCCGGCACCCGCCCGCCGGCCCCCACCTCGGAGGCGCCTCCGCCCCGAGGCGGCGACGACGGCCTGAAGCCCTACGCCCAGGTCGTCCCCGAGGCGGCCGAGAGCGAGGCCGGCCTGTTCACGGTCCACCGCCTCGGGGACCGGCTCCTGTTCGAGATCCCGGACTCGCTGATGGGGCGCGACCTGCTCTCGGTGAGCCGGATCGCGCAGACGCCGGCCGGCCTCAGCCCGTTCATCGGCGGCGGCGCGAAGGTGGCCGAGCAGGTGATCCGCTGGGAGCGTCGGGGCGACCGCGTCCTGCTCCGCACGCCGTCCTACGCCGCCGTGGCCGACACCGCGCTGGCCGTGTCGCAGTCGGTGCGGGTGAACAACTTCCAGCCCGTCGTGGCCGCGTTCGACGTCGAGGCGCTCTCGCCCGACAGCGCGGGCGCGGTGATCGACGTGACGCCGCTCTACACGAAGGACGTGGCCGCGATCAGCGGGCTCTCGCGGAGCCTGCGCGAGCGGTTCAAGGTGCGCCGCCTCGACGAGGCGCGGTCGTTCATCGACGGCGCGCGCGCGTTCCCCGAGAACGTCAACGTGCGCCACACGATGACCTACGACGCGGCCGAGCCGCCTCGGGGCGCGGGCGGCACCGGGACGATCTCGATGCAGATGTTCCAGTCGTTCGTGCTGCTCCCCGAGGTGCCGATGATGCCGCGGCTGGCCGACGCCCGCGTGGGCTGGTTCACGGTGCGCCAGATCGACTACGGGCGCGACGAGCAGAAGGCGGCCGAGCGGCGCTTCATCCGCCGCTGGCACCTCGCGCCGCGCGACACGGCGGCCTACCTCCGCGGCGAGCTGTCGGAGCCCGTCGAGCCGATCGTCTACACCCTCGACCCGGGCACGCCCGAGCGCTGGCGGCCCTACTTCTGCGCCGGCGTCGAGGACTGGAACGTGGCCTTCGAGGCGGCCGGCTTCCGCGACGCCATCCGCTGCGAGCTGCCCCCCGAGGCGGGCGACTCGACGGCGTTTGACCCCGAGGACGTCCGGTTCTCGACCGTCCGCTACGTCGCCTCGGAGACGCGCAACGCGACCGGCCCGAGCGTAAGCGACCCCCGCTCGGGCGAGATCATCGAGAGCGACATCGTGTGGTACCACAACCACATCCGCAGCTACCGCAACCGGCTGATGATCGAGACCGGCGCGGCGAACCCGGCCGCCCGGTCGCTCGACATCGAGGAGAGCCTGATCGGCGAGACGATGCGGCAGGTGATCGCCCACGAGATCGGCCACGCGATCGGCCTGCCGCACAACATGATCGCCTCGTCGGGCTTCCCGGTCGACAGCCTCCGCTCGCCGACGTTCACCGACCGCTACGGCGTCGGGCCGTCGATCATGGACTACACGCGGCAGAACTACGTCGCGCAGCCCGGCGACGGCGTGACGCGCTTCGTGCGCATGATCGGGCCGTACGACCTCTACTCGGTCGAGTGGGGCTACCGCTGGTACCCCGACGTCGCCTCGCCCGACGACGAGGCGGCCCGCCTCGACGCCCTCATCGAGGCGCACGCCGACGAGGCGCAGTTCCGCTTCGCCTCCAGCTTCGGCGGCTTCAACCCCGACGCGCAGACCGAGGACATGGGCGACGACCCGGTCGCCGCCTCGGGGTACGCGGTCGCCAACCTGAAGCGCGTCGTGCCGAACCTCGTCGCGTGGACCTCAACGCCGGGCGAGGGCTACGACGAGCTGGCGGAGATCTACGGCGAGCTGCTCGGCATGTGGCGCCGCTACCAGGGCCACGTGGTGACCGTGATCGGGGGCGTCCGCGCAACGCCCAAGGCGAGCGACCAGACGGGCGTCGTGTTCGCGCCCGTCCCGCGCGCCGAGCAGGAGCGGGCGCTCGCGTTCCTCGACGAGAACGTGCTCCAGACCCCGAGGTGGCTCCTCGACGCCGACCTGCTGCGCCGCATCCAGCCGACCGGCGCCGTCGACCGGCTGCGCGCCGCGCAGGTTGCGGTCCTGGGCCAGATGCTCGACCCGATGCGGCTGGCCCGCCTCGTCGAGGCCGAGGCCATCGACGGCGGCGACGCCTACCCGCTGCTCGACTACCTCGACGCGCTTCGCGGGGCCGTCTGGGCCGAGCTGGGCGACCCGCGCCCGTCGGTCGACGTGTTCCGCCGCAACCTCCAGCGCGCCCACGTCGAGCGGCTGGCCGGCCTCGTGACCGAGGACGAGCGGCCGATGCCGTCGTCGGTCCGCTTCCTGTCGGTCGACCTCAGCCAGTCCGACGTGCGGGCGGCCGCGCGCGGCGAGCTGCGGCGCATCGCCGAGGCGGCCGAAGACGCGGATGCCGAGGACGCCGCCACGCGCGACCACCTCGACGACATCCTCGCCCGCATCGAGGCGGTCCTCGACCCGGACTGATCCCGCCTCGGGGCCGAGCGTGACGTGCGGCTCCGTCCGGGCGGCTGCATCCGCACACCCTCCCGACCTGCCATGCTCGCTCGCCTTGCCACCGTCGTCGCATTTGTTCTCCTGATCGCTGCTTGCGACTCCAGCGTCGACGCCGGACCTCTGTTCGAGGCCTTGGAGGGGACGTGGACGTCGGAGGGCGAGCCCGAGACGGTCCGGTTTCTGCCGAACGGCCGTTACGAGTTCGTCGCCGGCGGAATCGTCACCGAGGCGGGACGGGTCAGCCTCGCCTCTGACGGCGCCGCGCCGGACCCTGATGCGCTCGACGCGCTCCGCGATATCCAGTTCTTTGCGGATGGAGCGGACCTGTTCGACGTCACCGCCTTTCAAGTCGTCTCCGCCGATGCGGCGACCCTGACGATCCAGCAGTGCTTCGTCGACTGCGAGGGCGTCCCCGAGCAGGTCTACCGCCGGCAGTAACCGAGGCGGTCACGCGGTGAGTCGCGGTCGGCGGACCTGGTTCCGGTACAGCGCGCCCACGGCGGCTCCGAAGACGAGGTGCGCAAGCCCGTACGCCACGACGGCGCCGGCCCCGAGGCGGGCGAAGAAGAACCCCGGCGCTGCGACCGCCTCGGGGACGAGCGGGTGCACGGCGGGCAGCACCGCGCCGACGGCCACGCCCGAGCCGAGGAGGTGGATCACACTGAGCACCGCGCCTGAAAGCATGGTCGCTCGCTTCGTGATCACCTCGAACCCCCACGCGTACGCCAGCCCGATGACGGCCGAGCCCGCGACGTGGACCGCGAACCCGAGCGCCCACGCGCCCGGCCCGGGATCGAGTACCACCGTCCCGACCAGTATCTCCAGCGGCAGGTCCGCCCCGAGGCGGCGCGCGACGGCCATGACGACCGAGGCCACGATGCCGCCGAAGGCGCCGGCGAGCAGGGCACGAGGAAGGTTCATCGAGGGGGCGGTCTCCAGGGCGGCGATGCGGCGGAGGCGAGAGCCAACCCGACGCCCTGCCTCGGGATTCTGCGACGCGTGCCTGGGGTGGGCACGGGCGAGGCGAGCGCCCATCGGCCGGTCCTGAGGCGGGTACCTTTCGGTCCCTTTCTCGACCCAGCCCGACAGACCCCGTGTCCCTCGACCTTCTCCTCGCCGGCGGCACCGTCCTCGACGCCCAGACGGGCGAGGCCCGCCGCGCCGACGTCCTCATTCGCGACGGCCGGATCGCCCGCCTCGGGGACGACCTCGCCGACGACCCCGAGGCGGCGGGCGTCCCGACCTACGACGCCACCGGAAAGACGATCTCACAGGGCTGGATGGACATGCACGTCCACTTTCGCGAGCCGGGCCAGGAGCACAAGGAGACCATCGAGACGGGCGCCCGCGCGGCGGCCTTCGGCGGCTTCACCGCCGTCGCCTGCATGCCCAACACCGACCCGCCGATCGCGACGCGCGACGTGGTCGAGTTCGTGCGCAAGCGGGCCGAGGGGCTCGTCGTCGACGTGCACCCGATCGGGACCGTCTCCAAGCGCCGCGAGGGCGAGGAGCTGGCCGAGATGGCCGACATGGCGGCCGGCGGCGCGGTCGCGTTCTCCGACGACGGCTCGCCGGTGCAGCACGGCGGCCTCATGCGCCGCGCCCTCGAGTACGCGCGGACGCTCGGCACGCCCGTCCTCGGCCACGAGGAGGACCTGACGCTCAACCCGCACGGCCACATGAACGAGGGCGCGGTCGCGACGCGCCTCGGGCTGCCCGGCATCCCGGGCCTCGCCGAGGAGGCCATGATCGCCCGCGACGCGCTGCTCGCCGGCTTCACGGGCGGGCACGTCCACGTCTGCCACATCTCGACCGCCGAGGCGGTCGACCTCGTGCGCCGCGCCAAGGCCCGCGGCGTCCCGATCACCGCCGAGGCGTGCCCGCACCACTGGGCGCTGACCGACGCGGCCGTCGAGACGAGTGGCTACGACACGCACACCAAGATGCACCCGCCGCTGCGGACCGCTGCCGACGCGCAGGCGATCAAGGACGGCCTCGCCGACGGCACCATCGACGTCATCGCGACCGACCACGCGCCGCACGCGGGCTTCGAGAAGGAGGTCGAGTTCATCGAGGCGCCGTTCGGGATCCTCGGGCTCGAGACCTGCTGGGGCCTGACCGTGCGCGACCTCGTCCGGCCGGGCGTGCTCACGCTCGCCGAGGCGGTGCGCAAGCTGACCGTCGCCCCGCGCGAGATCCTCGGCCTGGAGGTGCCCCGCCTCGGGGAGGGCGCGCCGGCCACCCTCACGATCTTCGACGACACGACCGAGTGGACCTTCGAGGACCGGCACATCCAGTCGAAGTCGCACAACACGCCGTTCGTGGGCGCGCCGATGGTGGGCCGCGCGTGGGCGGTCGTCAACCACGGCCAGTTCGTCGAGGCGGTCGTGTGAGCCGCGGCGTCCTCCCGACCGAGGCCTTCACACTCGCGAACGTCCCCGGCCCCGAGGCGGAGCGGCGCGAGGTGATCCGGTTCGCGACGTCGCTCAACGGCACCGAGGCGGTGGGGAGGGAGGACGTGAGAGCCGCCGCCTCGGCGTGGACGGCCGACGGTCCCGAGGCGCTCGACCTCCACGGGCTGCGCGTCGCCCTGTTCGCGCGCCAGCGGGCGCACTACGCCAGCGGCGGCGGCTGGCCGGACGGCGACCCGATCCTGGACGAGATGCGGGAGATCGTGGCCGAGATCCGGCGACGCGTCGAGGCGCAGGCGCCCGGCGTGGCCGTCTGGCGCGGCGATCTCACGACGCTGGCCATCGACGCGGTCGTGAACGCGGCCAACGCGTCCCTCCTCGGGGGCGGGGGCGTGGACGGGGCGATCCACTGCGCGGCGGGCGTCGAGCTTCGGCGGGCGTGCGAGCAGTTCCCGCGCGTCGGCGGCGTCCGGTGCCCGGTCGGCGAGGCGCGCATCACGCCGGGCTTTGCGCTCCCGGCCCAGCACGTCATCCACACCGTCGGCCCCCGCTGGCGGGGCGGGGAAGAGGGCGAAGCCGACCTCCTGGCGAGCGCTTACCGGAGCAGCCTCGCGCTCGCTGCCGAGCACGGCGCCGCCTCGGTGGCGTTCCCGGCCATCTCGACCGGTGTCTACGGCTACCCCGCATTGGAGGCGGCCGCCGTCGCGGTCCGGACCGTCGCCGGCTGGCTCGCCGTTCACGGCACCCCGAGCCGCGTCCTCCTCGTCGCCTTC
Source organism: Bacteroidota bacterium (assembly GCA_039024395.1). GTDB lineage: Bacteria > Bacteroidota > Rhodothermia > Rhodothermales > Rubricoccaceae > Rubrivirga. The sequence goes on from JBCCQJ010000052.1 coordinate 17,574, forward strand.
GACGCCGAGGCGGAGCGCACCCTGCACACCGCCCTCGACGCCCATGACGCTCGCCCCTGACGAGATTCCTCGCGCCGAGGTGGTGGCCCGGCTCCGCGCCATCGAGGCGGAGCACGACGTGCGGGTCGTCTACGCCGTCGAGTCGGGCAGCCGCGCGTGGGGCTTCGCCTCGCAGGACAGCGACGTCGACGTCCGGTTTCTGTACGCGCGAAAGCCGGCGTGGTACCTGTCGGTGCACCCGGGCCGCGACGTGATCGAGACGCCGGTGGAGGGCGTGTTCGACGTGAGCGGGTGGGACGTGCGGAAGGCGCTCGGGCTGTTCGCCAAGTCGAACCCGCCGCTGCTGGAGTGGCTGCGGTCGCCGCTCGTCTACCTCGAAGAGACGCCGGCCGCCTCGGTGCTGCGTGGCCTCACGCCGGCGTTCTACTCGCCGCGAGCGTGCTTCTATCACTACCAGCACATGGCGGCCTCGACCTACCGCAGTGAGTTGCGAGGTGAGTCTGTCAAGCCGAAGAAATACTTCTACGTCCTCCGCCCGATCCTCTGCTGCCACTGGATCGGAGCCGATCCCGAGGCGCCTCCTCCGGTGGTGTTGGACCGCCTGATGGATCGCTTCCTCCCGTCGGGGCCGGTCCGCGAGTCGGTCGACGCGCTGCTCGCCGCCAAGCGTGCCGGCGCCGAGGGCGACCGCATCCCGCCGATTCCGCCCCTCCAGTCGTTCATCGAGGCGGAGCTGGACCGGCTGGACGCCGCCGCCCGCGACCTGCCTCGCCCTGAGGCGAACCGCGCCCGCCTCGATGTGGCGTTCCGCGAGATCCTGGACGCGGCCTGGCACGACGACGGGGCGCTGCGCCGGACGCTGGACCAGGCTACGCGGTAGGTCTCCGCCTTGGAGACCCGAGGGACGTCAACTCTTGAGATCTCCCCCTCCCAGCTGTACAGACCAGGGACATGGTAGACAGGTGTACGAGGACATGGCAGACACTTCCGGCGAGCCCTCTCGCTGCTGTCTCCCATGCCTTGGAC
>JBCCQJ010000053.1:0-18587 GCA_039024395.1 Bacteroidota bacterium
GCCGGCCGCGTTCGCCGCCGGCATCGCGCCCGCCTCGGGGAGGGCGCCCGACTCCGAGGCGGGAGGCTCCGAGGCGGTCACCGGACCGTCACGCGGAGCGCCTCGCGCTGGGACGCCGCCCGCGCGCGCAGCTCGGCCACCTCGGCGCGGAGCGTCTCGATGCGCGTCTCCTGGTCGTTCAGCTTCGCGAGCAGCCGCCGGCCGTAGTCGGTCGCGTTGTCGACCGCCTCGAGGTTGCCGCGGATGCGGGTCTGCTCGCGCTCGATCTCGTTCAGCTCCCGCTCGCGCTCGCCGATCTCGCGCTCGGTCCGGGCGAGGGCCTCGCGCTCCGAGGCGGCCCGGCGGAGGGCGGCGCGCACGTCGTCCGGGATGCGGCCGCTGGCGCGGGCGTAGGCGCGAATCTGGTCGGCTGAGAGCGACGTGAGGCCGATCCGCTCACCGAGGGTCCGCACCTCGACCACCTCCAGCGAGTCGACGGCGCCGGGCGCGAGGGGCACGCGGAAGCGGTAGGCGGCAGGCGTCGACTCCTCCGCCTCGGTGGGCGAGACGAGGCGCGAGTTGGCATCGCGCGGCGCCTCGACGAGGACCACCCGGCGGCGCTCGCCGCGGTTCTCGAGGCGGTAGCCGCGCGTCGTCCGGCGCTGGCGCTCAACGCTCAGGACGCCGTCCACGAGGCGGGCCGTCTCGATCTCGCCGGCCGCGCCGGGCACGCCGTACGGATCGACGAGCACGTCCTGGTCGACGGCGAACGTGAGCAGCCGCTCGTCGCCGTCGGGGAGGTCGGGGAGGAGGGCGTCGCCGGCGTAGCCGTCGTCGAGGACCGTCAGCGGGCCGCCTCGGAGGTTGGCGCCGGTCGTGTTGGTGAGGCGGACGCCGCGCATGGGGTGGCGGCCCGCGGCGCCGGTGTAGACGCTCAGCCGCTCCGTCTCGACGCCGTCGCTCACGATCGGCAGCATGGCCGAGCCCCGGCGCGGAAGCGTGACTTCCCCGAGGCGGTACGCGAACAGCTCGCCGAAGTCGCCCGCCGTGCCGCGCGCGACGACGCTGGCGGTGGGGGCGAGGGGCTCTGCAGGTGGCGTGGGAGGAGCGGCGGCGGTGCTAAGCTCATTCGCAGATGTAACGACGCCGGCCATGCGTCCCGTCACGACGGCATCGTCTCTCTCTCTGTCTGCAGCTTCCGCCCGGCCCACGCCCGCCGCGTAGGACTCGGGCCGAACCACTGCGTCGTCGGCGAGCTGTACGACCGGCCGGTCGATGAAACGCGGCGTGTAGAGGTCGGTCACGAACGACACCGGGCGGCCACTGACGAGCGTGAGGTCGACGTCGGCCCAGTCCGCCTCGGTGGGGTTCTCGACGAGCGCCCAGCCCTGGAGCGCCCCGTCCGTGCCCGCCTCGGGGAGGACGAGGCGGTAGCTCGTCTTCCAGACCGGCGACGCGATCACGTAGCCCATCCGCACGTCGCGGGACCCGCGCCCGCGGAACTGGACGCGGACCGGCTTGCGGTCGCCGTCGCGCGCCTCGGCGAGCGCCCCGAGCGCGCCCTCCAGCTCGTCCTGGAGCGCCGGGTCGGCGAACGCGATGCGGCCCGCCGTGTCGAGGCGGACCGTCACGAGGCCCGCCTCGGTGAGGAGTGAGAGCACGTCGACGGTGACGGCCGCGCCGCCGGCCTCGCGGGCCTGCGCGCTGACCGCGAGGACGGTCCCCCGCACGACGCCGTCCGGCGTGGTCACGGCCACCACGGCGCCGCGCACCTGGCGGAGCACGTTGGCGAGGTCCGGCCCGCGCGAGAGGTCGATGGCGAACGAGCGGAGGGTCCGCTCGACCGGCGCCTGCGTGGGGTAGACGACCCCCGCGACCCGCCCGCCGCGGTCCTCGACGACGAGCGACTTCAGGACGTCGTTGAGCGCCTCGGTGTCGAAGCGGAGCGTCACGTCGGCGTCGCCGGCCACGCGCCCGCCGTGCTCGAAGTAGCCGACGCCGCTCGTGAACAGGATGACGCGCTCGACCGGCACCTCGGCGGCCGGCTGGGCGAGGGCGGGGAGGGCGACGAGGAGGCCGAGCAGGCAGACGAAAGGGCGCATGGGGGATGGGGTGGACCGTCGAACGGTACCACTATCGACCGATCTCTCGCCGTCCCAAGTCAGGTCCCCGAGACGGCCAGCCGGTCCAGCGCCTCCCAGACGGCCGCGCCCACCTCGGGGGCGCGCGCCTGCGCGGGCGGCTCGGCCTCGTGCGGACCCCGGAGGTGGCCGCGCGTGACCCACCGGCCCGTCCGCTCGCCGTAGGCCGGATCCGTGGCGAGGAGGTACGGGCTCGCGGCCCCAGCGGACGGGGAGAGGTAGAGCACCGAGGCGGCCTGCGCCAGGAAGCCCACCACACCGCCGACGCCTCCGAACACGCCCGTCCGCACGACGCCCGGGTGGCAGGCGTGGGCCGTCACGCCGGTGCCGTCGAGGCGGCGCGCCAGCTCCAGCGTCCACGACGTCGCGGCGAGCTTGGACTGCGCGTAGGCCTTGATCGACGAGTAGCGGCTAGGCTCGGTCGGGCCGCGCAGCGAGGCCGCCAGCGCCTCGGGGTCGGTCGTGTCGAAGCGCCCGCCTCGGTGCGCCTCGCTGGAGACGGTGACGACGCGGGCGTCGCCGTGGGCCTGGACGGTCGCCTCGAGAAGCGGGCGGAGGGCGTTCGTGAGCACGAACGGCGCCAGGACGTTGACCGCCATCGTGGTCTCGACACCCGCCTCGGTGCGCGTCAGCTCCGGACGCAGGAGCCCGGCGTTGTGGACGAGCGCGTCGAGCCGGTCGGTCGCGGCGGCGACCTCGTCCCCGAGGCGGCGGACGGCGCTCAGGTCGGCGAGGTCCGCCTGGACCGCCTCCGCCCCCCCGAGGCGGGTCTGAGCGCGGGCCAGCTTGGCCGCGTTGCGGCCGTGGAGGAGCACACGCCACCCGTCGGCGTGGAGCTTCTCGGCGAGGGCGAGCCCGACGCCCCCGTTCGAGCCGGTGACGAGGGCGGTCCGGCGGTTGGGCACGTCCGCCTCGGGAGCGGGTGTGCGGTCGAGCGGGGCGGGGGTCGACATGAGGAGGCGGCTGGACCTCCCCAAGGACGCCCTCGCGCTCCCGCGGGTCCGCCTCGGGGCGACCGCGTACCGTGCGGGGAGGGGGCACGTCGAACTGGAGCGGGGCGGACCGATCAGCCCAGGTATCATCCGGGTCCACTCTCGCCTCCGTTCTGCTCATGTCGCAGGGATTTGTCGCCCTCCTGGTCGCCGTCTCGCTTGCGGGACCTTTGCTCCCCGCGTCCACCAGCCCCGAGGAGGCCTCCGCATCCGTCGATCCGGACACGACGAGGCGCGCGCAGCATCTGGCCGACATCGCCTACCTCCAGGAGCAGCTCGAGGCCCGCCACCCTGACCCGTACGCTGTCGCGTCCCAAGAATCCTTCGAGGCGGCCCTCGACGCCGTTCGCGCCGACCTCGACGCGCTCTCAGACACCGAGGTCTCGATCCGGCTCCGCGAGGCCGTTGCGCTCCTCGGCGACCCTCACACCAACGCCACCTTTCTCGACGCCGTCGACTACCGGCACCAGCTCCCCGTCGAGTTCGACCAGTTCGCCGAGGGCGTGTTCATCACCGGCGCCTACCCCGAGCACCAGGACCTCCTCGGGCTGCGTGTCCTGGCCGTCGGAGGCCGCGCTGTGGACGACCTCCGGGTCGATCTGGCGCGCTTCGTCGCGGCCGGGCGGGAGCCGTTCGCCCGCAAGCGGTTCCCGGTCTTCCTCCGCCTCGCCGAGCTTCACCGCTACCTCGGCGCCTCGCTCCCGGGCGGCCGTGTCCGCCTCCAACTCGCCGACGCCGAGGGGCGGACGCGTGAGGTCGCCGTCCAGCCCCTGGATGAGCAGGTCGACGTCGACCGCCTCGTGTACCTGTCCGAGGAGATCGGCCACCCGACGTGGATCAACTACGGCGAGGAGGACCCCGCGCTGATCGTCCGCGACCAGGACGCGGGCAACGGGATCTACCTCGTCCAGTACAGCTCGTGCTGGGGCCGCGAACTCGAAGTCCGGTACGGCGATACGGAGGACGCCGACCGGTACCCGTCGTTCACCAATTTTGCAGATCGCGTCGTGGCGCGTCTCCAGGCGGGCGACGTCCGAACGCTCATCGTCGACCTCCGCGCCAACAGCGGGGGCAGCTCGCCCCAGGGCACCCGGCTGGTCCGCCGGATCTCCGCGCTGCCGGAGGGGCAGAGGCCCGAGCGCGTCGTGGTGGCGGTCTCCGAGCAGACGTTCTCGTCGGCGGTCATCAACGCGATGGACCTCCGGCTGATGCTCGGCGCCGAGTTCGTGGGGATGCCCACGGGCGGCGCGCCGAACCACTTCGGCGAGGTCCGTGTGTTCGCCCTCCCCAACTCGGGGCAGGTCGTGGCCCACTCGACGGCGTCCTTCGGGTACATGAACGGAGACCCCGTCACGATCCGGCCCGACCGGCGCATCGAGCCGACGTTCGCCGACTTCATGGCGGGCTCGGACCCGGTTCTCGCCTACGTGCGAGCTACCTCCCGATAGCCGTCACCACGCGGCTGTAGTACATCCTCCACGCCCGCTTTCCTGGCAGGCCAAGCGGTGCGGTCGGTGACCCGAGAAGACGGGCTCACGAGTCCAATGGACACCGAGGCGGTGGATTCGTCGCCCCGCTGGGGGAGGGGACGTCGTGGGGACCTCAGAGCTGGCCCCGAGGCGGTTAGCTTAGCGGCCTTCTCACTTGTGTTGCTCACATGCGCATTTTCGCTTCGCTCTTGCTCTTGGCCGCCCTCTGTTCAGGGTGTGCGACCGCCACGGTAGGCTTCATTGACATGACAGAAGAGCCCGAAGCGATCACTGGCAAAAGCCTCGTGGTTGTTCCCGTCTCCGCGCTCGAGTCGACGGGTTTTAGGATGTTCGCGGGGCCAGGACTCGATGTCGACGAGGTGAGGTGGCGCATCCCGAAAGACAGCCTCGGGGCGGAGTCCTACTTTGACTACACCGTAGATGCGTTGACGGAGATGGTCGAAGCCGATGGAATGTGGTCATCGGTTCGGCTTGAGCCGCCTTCCGACAGCCTCGGGCTCGTGGAGGAGACATATTCCGTTCGCAGTCAGCGTCGCAGCCGCTCGCGCCCGGTGACTCTGCGCACCAAGATTGTAGCGCCCGCTGCTGGCACTACCGGAGCGTTCGGCCCTGACGTCGACTACGCGCTGTTGGTCTATGACGCCGGCTTTGGATTCGCCAAGGCAGGCTGGTCGATGAATGGAGCTTCAGCGCTATGGGCCCCGTTTGGCGTCATGACTCGAGACGGCGACGACGCAGTAGTGATGACGGCAAGCCTCGTGCTTTGGGACAATCAGGCTGGTTCCGTCGTCACGTTCGGGGACGCTGCGGGGATCGCGTACATCAAGTCGCGTCTGTTTTCTTCTGCCGAGGAACGGTCGCCGAGCGGGCTCCTGCGCACGGCAGTCGAGAGCTTCGAGGAGTCCCTGAGTGAGAACATGCCCCTACTGGTCGAGAGGGAGTAGCCGCCCCCGAGGCGGTGTCGTGCGGGTGTCACCCGGCGCCGGTACCTTCGGCTACCGAATCGTCCCCCACGCAGTCAGATGGCCGACGTTCAATCGTATACCGGCGCCGACATCCAGGTCCTCGAGGGGCTGGAGCCCGTCCGCAAGCGCCCTGGCATGTACATCGGCGGGACCGGCAAGGCCGGCCTGCACCACCTCGTCTGGGAGATCGTCGACAACGCCGTCGACGAGGCCACGAACGGCTACGCGACCCAGATCGAGGTGACGCTGCACAAGGACGGCTCGACGGTCTCGGTGAGCGACAACGGCCGCGGCATCCCGGTCGACAAGCACCCGACCAAGAAGGTGCCCGCGCTCCAGGTGATCTTGACGACGCTCCACGCGGGCGGCAAGTTCGACGGGTCGAGCTACGTCACGTCCGGCGGCCTCCACGGCGTCGGGTCGAGCGTGGTGAACGCGCTTTCCGAGAGCCTCGTCGCGCAGGTCAAGCGCGACGGCAAGCTCTACGAGCAGCGCTACGCGCGCGGCGTGCCGGTGACGAAGCTCAAGACGCTGCGCCGCAACGTGCGCGGGAGTGGCACGACGATCACGTTCACGCCCGACGACCAGATCTTCGACAAGACGGTCCTCGACGCCGACACGATCAAGGAGAACCTGGAGGTCAAGACGTACCTCAACGGGGCGCTCCGGATCGTGTTCAAGAACGAGGCGACCGGCGAGCGCGTCGAGTTCCACCACGAGGGCGGCATCGTCGAGTACCTCGACCACCTCATCGCCGAGGCGGGCACGCGGCGCGTCCACCCCGACCCGTTCGTGGTCCGCCAGCCGGAGCTGGTCGACGGCCTCCGCACCGAGCTGTGCTTCGTCTGGACCGAGGCGCCGCGCGAGTCGATCACGAGCTTCGTCAACGGCATCCCCACGCGCGACGGCGGCACGCACGAGCAGGGCCTCAAGGACGGCATCACGAAGGCCATCCGCAACTACATCGACACGCACGACCTCGGCCAGAAGAAGCTCGAGATCACGGCCGACGACATCCGCGAGGGCATGGTGGCGGTCGTCAACCTCTACCACGTCGACCCGCAGTTCCAGGGCCAGACCAAGGAGAAGCTCAACAACCCCGAGGCGCGCTCGGCGGTCTCGGGCGCCTTCCGGACCGAGTTCGAGCAGTACCTCAACGGCCACCCCTCGACGGCCGAGGCCATCGTGGCCCGCATCATCCAGGCCGCCAAGGCGCGGCAGGCGAGCCGCGCGGCCTCCGCCTCGGTGCGGCGCAAGAGCGCCGTCAGCCACCGCCTCAACCTGCCCGGCAAGCTGGCCGACTGCGCGAGCACCGACCCGGCCGAGTCGGAGCTGTTCGTCGTCGAGGGCGACTCGGCCGGCGGCTCGGCCAAGCAGGGCCGCGACCGCAAGACGCAGGCGATCCTCCCGCTGCGCGGCAAGGTGCTCAACGCCGAGCAGGCGACCAAGACCAAGGTGCTCGCCAACAAGGAGCTCTCCAACATCGTCGACGCGCTCGGCTGCGGGCTCGGCGAGGACCTCGACCTCTCGAAGCTGCGCTACCACAAGGTGGTGCTCTTGATGGACGCCGACGCCGACGGCCTCCACATCGCGACGCTGCTGCTCACGTTCCTCTACCGCTACATGCGGCCGCTCATCGACGGCGGCTACGTCTACATCGCCCAGCCGCCGCTCTTCCGCGTCGACGCGCTCAAGGAGACGCACTGGGCGCTCGACGAGGCCGACCGCGACACGATCGTCCGCCGGATCCAGAAGAAGAGCCCGCGGGCCACCATCGAGGTGCAGCGCTTCAAGGGCCTCGGCGAGATGATGCCGGCCACGCTCCACGAGACGACCCTCGACCCCGACAAGCGGCGGTTGCTGCAGGTCGCCATCCCCGAGGGCTCGCGGATCGAGACCGAGACGGCGATCTCGGACCTGATGGGCAAGGACGCCGCGCCGCGCTTCGCGTTCATCATGGAGAACGCCGCCCAGGTCGACGCCCTCGACGTGTGATGCGTCTACCTCTCTGCCTCGCCGGCGCGATGCTCCTCCTCGGAGGCTGCGTTCTGGACGAGACCCAGTACTCCCCCTCCCGCACGGTGGTCTTCGACCTCGCGTTCCCCGAGGCGGTCGAGGTCGGGACGGTCGTCGACGTGCGGTTCTGGACCGATGCGTGCCCCGAGGCCGCCTCGGGGCCGTTCCGCGCGTTCACGCATGTGCCCGCCCGCCTCGACGCGGGTGACCCCCGAGACCGCGAACGGCGGGTGTTCACGGACGACGAGGACGTCCTCCTCCAATGCGTGTCGCTCGTACCCGTGATTCCCTTGGTCGGGCTCCAACCGCCGGATGCCGTCGAGCGCCTCTCGGCCGGCCTCGATTCCGTGTGGGTCGACATCGACCTGCCCGTTGGCCTCGGTCTCGGCAATGGCGAGCCGTACGTGGTCACAGCCTCGTTTTAGGCCCTCTTCGTGCGTGGGGCGGAGCTGGCGCATTGCGCGACCGCCATGGCTCGGTAGGGGCGGATCGCCATCCGCCCGCACGGTCGAGCCCTGCACCCCCTCGCGATGTCGCCTCGACGCCGCCCCCGAGGCGGTCGCCCCGAGGCGGTCAGAGCGTCCGCAGCAGCACGATCGGGACGGACACGACGATGATGACCACGAGGTAGGCCACCATCGCGATGATGCCCGCCAGGGCGCCGAGCGCAGCGTTGCCCCACGTCTGCCCGTAGAAGCCACGCGCAGCCAGCGCCACGATCCCGACCACCAGCACGGACCCGACCACCGACCCGGCCACGAGCGGTGCGAACTGGGCCGCGATGGTCGCCGCGAGGCCGGAGAGGATGGAGTAGATCCCCACGATGAAGCACCCGAGTACGACCGTCTCGGCGAACGTGAACGTGCGTTCTCGTCCCGAGAACAGGAACTTCAGCAGACCGGCCAGGATCAGCGCGAGCGCGAACACGAACACGGCGTTGAGCCGCTGGATCGTGTCGAGGTAGACCGGCATGAACCGCTGCTGCATCTCGGCCTGTCGTTCCATGATCTCGGCGCGCTCCTCCTCGGTGAGCGACGCCGGGTCGCCGCCCCCGAGGCGCATCCCCATCTCGAACGACGCGATCGACTGCGTCGAGTCGGTCGGCACCACCATCTCGTCGATCATCCGCTCCTCGGAGGCGTAGAGCGGGATCAGGAGCACCGAGATGGCCGATCCGATGAGCAGGAAGCTCACCGGGTTGACGAACCGCTTGCGCTCGCCCTCGACGTAGCGGAGGGCCAAGCCGCCGGGGTTGACGAGGGCCAGTCGGAGCGTGGCGAAGAGCCCGCGCTCGAGCTTGAGGTAGCGCTCGGCGAACTCGCGCCAGACGACCCGCAGCGTCAGCCGCGCGTCGAGGAAGTGCTGGCCACAGGCGTGGCAGTAGTCCCCGAGGCGGTCGGCGCCGCAGTTGGGGCAGACGGTCTCCTCGGTCGTGGGCTCCGCCTCGGTCGCGGGCTCCGCCTCGGTCGCGGGCGCCGCCTCGGGGCGGGGCACGTCGGTCGGGGCAGCGGGGTCGTGGGCCATGCGAGAAAGATCCGGCCACGCCCCGAGGCGGTCAAGCGGGGCCGGCCGAGCCGGTCCGGGCGTGCGTTTCTTTCGGCATGTCGACTCGCACTGCCGCCTACGTCCTCTTCAGCCTCGGGGCCATCCTCGGGGTGACCAACATCGGCCTCGTCGCGCTCGGCGGCACGATGGGCGCCGGGCCGCTGCTCTCGGGCGTGCTGCTCGCGGCCGGCGTGGGGCTGCTGGCCGTCGAGTGGGTGCGGGATCGTGACGAAGGCTGAGGCGCCGCACCGAGGCGGACGGGCGCGCCACCATCGCCGAGGTCGAGCGTCGCCGGGCGGCGGGCCGGGAGGAGGGAGGCACGTCTCCCGCCTCGGGGCCGTGACCTCGCTGCGCCCCGCGGCGGCCCGAGTGCTGTCCCTTCGCCTTGCGATGCGCCTCGTCGTCGTCCTGATCGCTCTGTCGACCTCGACCGGCGCGCAGACGCTCGGCGCCGTGCTCGACCCCGAGGCGGTGCCGGCCTGGCGCGTGGCGGCGGCCGCGGGCGTGGCTGCCGAGACGCGCCTGCACGTCCGGTCGGTGAGCGTCGAGCGCGCGGTCGCGGGTCCGCTCGGCGTGGGCGCCCGCCTGGCGAGCTACACGACGACGTGCTGGGGCCGGACGCGCTGCTCCGGCGAGCCGAACAACGGCGGGACGGCCGAGGCCTACGTCCTGGCCTCCACGCGCTCGCGCCACCTCGACGTGCGCGGCCTCGTCGGCGGGGGCGTCGCCGCGGTGCAGACGTTCACGTTCGTCGGCCGCGAGGCGGTGTGTCAGTTCAACGACGCCGGACGGCTGTCCTGCACCGAGTACGACCGCTACGTCGCCGAGTCGACGGTGCGGCCGGCGCTCGTCGGCGGGATCGGCGTCGACATCTACCCCCTGACCCGCCTCGGGGTGGGCGTGGAGGTGCGGGCGGTGGTCGAGCGCGACCGGGTGGGCCTCTCCGAGGCGGCGGCCGGCCTGCGCGTCCGCCTCGGGAGGTGACGCGGAAAGGGTGTAGCGGAGGACGGTGGCCGGTGTATCCTCATCTCCACACGGATCTCGGAGTCTCTGGATGCTCAAGCGGTGGGTCGGCATGGTGGCGGTCGCGGCTCTTTGGGGTGCGTTCGTCGCGCCTCGGGGCGCGGCGCAGACGACCGTTACCGGGACCGTCGCCGACGCCACCACCGAGGCGGCGCTGCCGGGCGCGGCCGTGCAGCTCATCGCGAGCGACAGCACGCACGTCGGGACCTCAGCCGATGCCGACGGTTCGTTCCGCCTCCGGGCGCCCCGCGGGGAGCACCGCCTGCGGGTCTCGTTCGTGGGCTACCACACGCTCGAGCAGACGGTGACGGTGGGCGGCCGGCCGGTCGACCTGGGGCGGCTCACGCTCCGCCCCGACACGACCGAGCTGGGCGAGACGGTCGTCGAGGCCATCGAGACGCGCGTGACGCTGCGCGGCGACACCCTCGTCTACAACGCCGGCGCGTTCGGCGTGCGCGAGGGCGCTTCGCTCCGCGACCTGGTCCGCAGGCTGCCCGGCGTGACCGTCGAAGGCGGCGAGGTGCGGGCCACCGGCGAGGCCGTCCAGCGCGTGCTCGTCGACGGCAAGGAGTTCTTCGGCGACGACCCCTCGGTGGCGCTCGACAACCTGCCGGCCGACGCCGTCGAGGCGGTCGAGGTCTACGATCAGGACAGCGAACGGGCCGAGCTGACCGGCGTCGCCGACGGCGAGGAGGCCCGCACGATCAACGTGGTCACCAAGCCCGACCGGCGCCGCAGCACCTTCGGGCAGGCGCAGGCCGGCGTCGGGACCGACCGCCGCTTCACCAGCGGCGGCACGCTCAACCTGTTCGACGGCGACCGCCGGCTTTCGACCTTCGCCCGTGCCGACAACGTGGACCCGCGTACGCAGCGAGCCCTCGGCACCGGCGGTGCGTCGCCCGGCCCCCGCGGCCGCCCGCCGGACAGCGGCATCACGCGCACCCTCACCGGCGGCGCCACGCTGAACGACCAGTGGGGACCGGCCGAGGTGAGCGCCGCCTACACGCTCACGTCGGCGGCCAGCACCCTCGACGCCCTCGTCGCGCGCGAGTACCTGCTCTCCGAGGCGGCGGGCCAGCAGTACACCGAGACGCGCGGCGACGCCCGCGACCGCCTCGGCCACACCCTCTCGCTCCGCGCCGAGGCGGAGCTCTCGGAGGCGACCGAGGTGGAGGCGAGGGCCAGCCTCAACGTCTCGGGGCGGTCGGTCGAGCGCCGCCTCGAGGCGGAGACGTGGCAGCCCTCGGGCGACCTGCTCAACCGGTCCGAGACGCTCGCGACGGGCGACGGCCGCTCGGGGCAGGGCGACCTCCGCGCCTCGCTCCGCCACCGCTTCCCGACCGAGAGCCGCACGCTCTCGGCGTCTTTCCGCCTCGAGGCCAACGCCGAGGCGGGTGACGACGTCGAGGACATCGAGCGGCGGCTCGTCGACGGCGCGGACGCCTCGACCGACGCCTTCGGCCGACGTGTGACCGACCGCTCGGGGTCGCAGACGCTCAGCGGAGAGGTGGCCGTCTCCGAGGCACTCTCGGACGCCTGGAAGGCCGTCGTCGCCTACCGCCCGTCCGTCTCGCTCCGCGACGGCGACCGCGAAGGCCTCCGCCTCGACGAGGCCGGCCAGTTCGCGCGCCTGGATTCGGCGGTGACCTCGGTGTCCGACCAGCGGCTGACGATGCACACGCTCGGGACCGACCTCCAGCGCCAGGTCGAGGGGTTTACAGTCACGCTCGGGGTGGCCCTCCGCCACGAGCGGCTGGCGTTCGCGCAGCGCGGGCCGCGGGCGTTCGACGTCTCGCGCACGACCGCCTCGGTGCTCCCGTCGCTCCGCGCCAGCCACGCCCTCGGCCCGAGGTCGAGCGTCGACGTCTCGTACCGCTCGAACACCCAGGCCCCGCGGCCGCAGCAGCTCCGCGACGTCGTCGACGACGCCAACCCGCTCCGCCTCTCGACCGGCAACCCGGATCTCGAAACGATGCGGACGCACGAGGTCCGCGTCAGTCTCTCGATGGTCACCCCCGAGGTGGGGCGCATGTGGATGGGGATGCTGAACGTCCGGGCCGTGCCGAACGCCATCGGGACGGCGACCGTCGCGCCGAGCGCGGCTCCGGTCGTGGCGCGTGGCGTGACCGTCGCGCCGGGCACGCAGCTCACCTACCCGGTCAACCTTGGCGGCTCGCTGAACGTCTCGGCGACTCTGTTCCACGGCCGGCCCTCCGCCCTCCTCGGGGGCAACCTCAACGGGTCGGCGTCGCTGAGATACGGCCGCCGGCCGAGCCTCGTCGACGGCGTGCGCAACCGCGAGGACGCCCTGTCGGGCAACGCAAACGTGCGCCTCAGCACGACCGCGAGCGAGCGCCTCGACCTGTCGCTGTCGTACGGGCTCAGCGGCCGCCTGGCGCTCAACAGCACGCGGGCCGGGCAGAGCCCGGGGCTCGTCGGCCACCGCGGTTCGGCGGATGTGACGTGGTCGCTCGGGGGCGGCCTCTCGCTCCGGTCGCGGGCCGCGCTCGAGTACACGCCCGACGTGACGGGCCGCGACCTCGGCGGCGTCTCGCCGCTCGACGCCCGCCTCGACCTGGGCGTCGGCTACGCGTTCGGGGCCGACGACCGGGCGGAGGTCCGCCTCGGGGTCGCCGACGTCTTCGACCAGTCGGCGAGCCGGCGCCGGCAGGTGACCGACCTGTTCGTCGAGACCCGCGAGACCGAGGCGGTGGGGCGGTTCGTGCTCGCGAGCCTCACCTACGCGCTCCGTCCCCGAGGCGGCCGCCCCGAGGGGGTGCTGCCGCCGGGCGTCCGCCTGCGCCGCGAGTGACCGTCTCGGGGCCGGACCGCCTCTGACCGTCCGCCTCGGGGCGCGTCCGCCGGCGGCCGTCCCCGAGGCGGCCGGGCTCACTGGGATTTCGGCCGGGGCGGGCACCCCGGGCGGTAGTTTCGGCGTTGACCGACCCTCGCCCGCTCGACCCCCACCTCGTGGACCAGTCCCGGATCCGCAACTTCTGCATCATCGCCCACATCGACCATGGCAAGTCGACGCTGGCCGACCGCCTCCTCGAGGCCACGAGCACGCTCACGAGCCGCGAGATGCAGGCCCAGGTCCTCGACTCGATGGACCTCGAGCGCGAGCGCGGGATCACGATCAAGAGCCACGCGATCCGGATGAACTACGCCGCGCCGGGCGGCGAGGACTACGTGCTCAACCTGATCGACACGCCCGGCCACGTCGACTTCACGTACGAGGTCTCGCGCGCGCTCAACGCCTGCGAGGGCGCGATCCTGGTCGTCGACGCGGCGCAGGGCATCGAGGCGCAGACGATCTCGAACCTCTACATGGCCATCGGCCAGGACCTCGAGATCATCCCGGTGCTCAACAAGGTCGACCTGCCGAGCGCGCAGCCCGAGCTGGTGGCCCAGTCGATCACCGACCTCATCGGCGGCGACCCCGAGGACGTGCTCCACGTGAGCGCCAAGACCGGCCAGGGCGTCGAGGCGGTGCTCGAGCGCATCGTCGAGCGGGTCCCCCAGCCGACCGGCGACCCCGAGGCGCCGCTCCAGGCGCTCATCTTCGACTCGACGTTCGACACCTACCGCGGCTCCGTCGTCTACGTCCGCGTCAAGGCCGGGACACTGCGCAAGGGCGACGCCATCGAGTTCATGGCCACCGGCGCGCGCTACAACGCCGAGGAGATCGGGCACCTGAAGCTCAAGATGGAGCCCGTCGACCGCCTCGGGGCCGGCGAGGTGGGCTACCTGATCGGGAGCGTCAAAGACGTGGCCGATACGAAGGTCGGCGACACCGTCACGCACCAGCGCGGCGGGGCGACGGAGCAGCTGCCGGGCTACCGCGACGTCAAGCCGATGGTGTTCTCGGGCATCTACCCGACCGACTCGGCCGACTTCGAGGACCTCCGGGCGGCCCTCGAGAAGCTCCAGCTCAACGACGCCGCGCTGACGTACGAGCCCGAGACGTCGGCGGCCCTCGGCTTCGGCTTCCGCGTGGGCTTCCTCGGGATGCTCCACATGGAGGTGGTCCAGGAGCGGCTCGACCGCGAGTTCGGGCTCGACATCGTCACCACGATGCCCAACGTCCGCTACACGGTCGCCCTCACCGACGGCACCGAGGCGGAGGTCGAGAACCCGTCCGACATGCCGGATCCGGGCAAGCTGGCCGAGATCCGCGAGCCCTACGTGACCGCCCAGATCATCACGCCGACCGAGTACGTGGGCGCGCTGATGCAGCTCTGCCAGGACCGCCGCGGCACCTACATCACGCAGGAGTACCTGACCACCGACCGCGTCGACCTGAAGTACGAGCTGCCGCTGGCCGAGATCGTGTTCGACTTCTACGACAAGCTGAAGTCGGTCAGCCGCGGCTACGCCTCGTTCGACTACGACTTCATCGACGAGCGCCCGTCGAAGCTGGTCAAGCTCGACATGATGCTCAACGGCGACACCGTCGACGCGCTGAGCACGATCGTCCACCGCGACAAGGCCTACGACATGGGCCGGCGCCTCAGCCAGAAGCTCCGCGAGCTGATCCCGCGCCAGCTCTTCGACGTCGCCATCCAGGCTGCGCTCGGCAACAAGGTAATCGCGCGCGAGACCGTCAAGGCGCTCCGCAAGGACGTCACGGCCCGCTGCTACGGCGGCGACATCACGCGCAAGCGCAAGCTCCTCGAGAAGCAGAAGGAGGGCAAGAAGCGCATGAAGCAGGTCGGCGCCGTCGAGGTGCCCCAGGAGGCGTTCCTCGCCGTCCTCTCGATGGAGTAAGGGGGGAATGGAGAGTGGAAAATTGAGAGTTCCGCCGTTTCGGGACGCCATGCGCTGGCTCGTCCGCCTCGGCGTCGCCGGGGCCATTCTCCACTTTCCATTTTCCATTCCCGCAGGGGCGCAGAACGTGGTCGACGTGCTGATCGAGCAGCGGCGGGACGCGCGCGTGGCCGAGATCATGGCCGAGATCGGCGACCGGGTCCCGCCTCGGGGCCAGCGCGTGGGGCCGCCCACCGACCTCGTCCTCCAGTCCTACTACGCCATCCGAGCGCGCGAGCGGGCCGTGCGCGACAGCATCCGCCGCGCGAACGACGTCGCGGCCGACAGCGTGATCCTGGCCGCCCGCCTCGCGTCGGCGCGGTGGCGCAAGGTCGAGTCCGGCGAGCAGGGCGCGTTCCTCGACCGCTACCGCGAGACCTACTGGCAGGCCGTCCGCGACGGGCGCGGCGGCACGCTCGACACCACGAGCACGCCCGTCCTGCGGGCGCGGCTCCAGGCCGCCTTCGGTCGCCCGACGCGCAACGCCGACGCGCAGCGGCGCTACGGCTACGGCGGCAGCGAGTTCGTGCAGTTCGAGTACTGGTTCGTCGTCAACGACTCGATCCCGATCCTGGCCCTCGACATCGACGGGCCGTTCGGGCGCGGCCTGCTGGTGGCCGGCGCCGAGGAGCAGGCCGCCTACCACGTGCCGCTCAAGGCGACGCTCGCCGCCCGCCTCGGAGGCGCCCGCCTCGACCCGTACGTCGACTACTACCGCTCGTTCGAGCGCGAGCGCTGGTACCGGACCGGCTACAACGGGGCCGAGTTCTACACGCTGCCGGTCCGGCGCCCGCCTCGGTGGAGCGGCCAGGCCGAGAGCGACCGCTGGATCATCCACCGCTAACCCGCGAGGGCGCTACTCCGTGCACGCCGCCTCTACACGGGACTCGCCGGCAGGTGCGTGGTTCGTAGGGCGTGGGGCAGATGTCCCGTCTACAGCACGCCGCATCGCATAGGCTCCTACGCCCGACGGCCCACGTCCTGAACGGTGACCGACGGCCTCCCTGCTCGTCGATCGAGTGCACCCCGACCCCGAGGCGGAAGAGCCGTGCATCCCGGCCCGCGCCGACCCGTAGCTTCCCGGTCTTGACCCCCGACCTGTGCCGACGACCGCTTCCCGACTCGCCGACCGCCGCAAGCGCCGAAAGGAGAAGGCGAAAGCTCGGGCCAAGCCCACGCTCAAAGAGAACCTCTGGTTCTGGGCCAAGGCCCTCACCATCATTATCCTCCTGCGGGCGTTCATCTTCGAGCCCTACCGGATCCCCTCGGAGTCGATGGAGAACACGCTCCTCGTGGGCGACTTCCTGATCGTCTCGAAGCTCCACTACGGCGCGCGCACGCCGGCCACGCTCGGCATCCCGTTCACGCGCATCTACCTGCCCGGCCTCGAGCTGCCGCAGACGCGCCTGCCGGGCTTCTCGGAGCCGAAGCGCGGCGACGTGATCGTGTTCAACTACCCCTCGGCCGAGGACATCGAGCGCGGGTCGATCCCCGAGGCGGTGCCCATCGAGCGGCGGTTCCCGTACATCAAGCGGCTGATGGGCCTGCCCGGCGACACGCTGGCCGTCCTCGACAAGGTGCTCCACATCAACGGCGAGCCGGTCCCGCTCCAGCCGACGATGAAGCAGCGCTGGAAGGTGACGGCAACCGGCGGGACGCGACCGAACGCTCGCCAGCTTGAGGAGATGGACATCCTGCTCGAGATCGGGAGCGACCGGCGTCAGGGCTCGGTCCTCGCCGAGCCTCGCGAGTACGTCGTCGTGGCGACGCCGGAGGCGCTGGAGCCGTTTCTGGCCCGCGCCGACGTCGCCCGCGCCGAGCCGTTCGCCCTCGACGAGTCGTGGCGCGACGGGCTGTTCGGCGCCAACCCCGACCACGTCCCCCCGCAGGTGATCCCGGGCGAGGGCGTCACGGTGCCGCTCAACGCGCGGACGGTCCCGCTCTATGCCGAGGTCATCCAGCGCTACGAGGGCCGCGACCTCCGCGTCGACGGCAGCCAGATCCTGATCGACGGCCAGCCGGCCACGTCGTACACGTTCGGGCAGGACTACTACTTCGCGATGGGCGACTTCCGCGACAACTCGGTCGACAGCCGGTGGTGGGGCGTCGTGCCCGAGACGCACCTCGTGGGCAAGGCCACGTTCACGTTCCTGTCGTTCTCGCGGTGGATCCCGCCGATCCCGCGCCTGAACCGCTTCTTCCGGCCGATCCCGTAACGCCGGCCGATCCCGGAGCGCCGAGCGGCGTACGAGGGCGCGCTCGCCCGCCGTTGGACGGGCCGCCCACCGCCGGACCGTGACCCCCGACTCCGCCTCGATGCCGCTCGCCTCGCCCGACGCCTCGCGCCCCGAGGCGGACGCACGGGCAGGCGCCGCCGCGGGGCGCGCCACCTCGGGGAGCGTGTGGCCGTGGGTGCGCGTGATCGCCGGCGCGTTCGTGTTCGCGCTCGCGCTGCGGGCGTTCGCCTTCGACGCCTACCGGATCCCGTCGACGTCGATGGAGGACACGCTGCTCGTGGGCGACTTCGTGTTCGTCTCGAAGCTCCACTACGGCCCGCGGGTCCTCGGCCGCCGCCTGCCGGGTTTTGGCGAGGTCGAGCGCGGCGACGTGATGGTGTTCCACTACCCGCCGGGCCTGGAGGCGCTCGACGACCGGACGCCCTACATCAAGCGCGTCGTCGGGCTGCCGGGCGACTCGGTGGTCATCGCCGACAAGGCCGTCCGCGCCGGCCCCGAGGCGGTGCCCGCGCCGCGCGACGGCCGGCAGCTCTGGGAGGTCCGCCTCGGAGACGCCTTCCCGGCCGACTCGCTGCGGACGCTCGGCCTGAGCCGGCGCATCCAGCGCGTCTCCGACGGCCGGTGGCTCGCCGAGGCGACCGCCGCGCAGGCCGGCCGCCTCGGGGCGGTCGCAGGTGTCGAGAGCGTGCGGCCGTTCGTGCGGCCCCTCGGCGACGGCAGCGCCGCGTTCCCGGGCGCGGCCCGCTTCAGCCTCGACAACTACGGGCCGGTGGCGGTCCCTGAGGCGGGCGTGCCGGTCCGCCTCGACGACGAGTCCTGGCCGGTGTTGCGGACGGCCATCGAGCGCTTCGAGGGCCGCACGGCCGAGCGCTCGGCGACGGGCTTCCTCATCGACGGCCGCCCGGCCGAGACGGTCACGTTCAGCCAGGACTACTACTTCGTGCTCGGCGACAACCGCGACGACTCGGCCGACAGCCGCACCTGGGGCTTCGTCCCGCGCGACCACCTCATCGGCAAGGCGGTGCTGGTCTACTACTCCTGGGACGCCGACGCGGGCACCCCGCGGTGGGACCGGTTCGGGAAAACGGTGGAGTAGGGAACGGGAAAAGGGAGAGTGGAAGAATGGAGGGAATGGAAGGAACGGGGGGAATGGAGGGGGGGCGACGCCTGCGCACAGCCCTGAGGCGGCGGCGGCAGCTTCCGTCCACCGTCCACCGTCTCACCGATTCACTGACGCACCGCCCACTGGCCCACTGATACCAAGTCCGGGAGCTTTCTGAGGGATGTCGCTGTCTGATCGGCTCTCCGCCTCTGGCCCCATGCCCCGCTCGCTCCTCCTCGCCGACCACCTCCCAGCCGACCAGATCCGCGCTCGCTTCCGCGCCAGCCGCGA
>JBCCQJ010000054.1:0-18479 GCA_039024395.1 Bacteroidota bacterium
GGGGGGGGGGGGGCGGGGGGCGATGAATCGAGCGCTACGCCCGCCTCCGAGGCGGGGCCTTCCCGCTCCCGTTCCTCACCGCGCCACGACGGCGAAGCCGACGCAGTGAGGGACCTCAACACCGAGGCGGAGAGCTGAAGCAGCCGGTGGCTACAGACTCCCTCGGTGCTTTCCTGGCGCGTTCCGCTATCTGGGATGTCCGGGCGCACTGGGATGATGTCCGGGCGCAAAGAAGGAGCCACCCGAGGATTCGACCGCTCTCCTGTAGATCTCCTCGTACCACTGCCTCTCGCCGTAGACCGCAGAAAGCCCGAGCCCGATCCGACGCAGATCGCCGTCTCCATCGAATCCGTACACCCTGCCAGGCGGGATGTACAGGTATCCATCTTGGGGGTCGACGAATGGCAGGACAACCTGAGCGCGTGAGCGCGCAAGCGCGGTGCGGACGACGTGCTGCAGCGAGTACCTCGTTCGGAAGTAGAACTCGTACCACACGTAGGTGACCGCGCCAGCGTCTGTGTCAGAGACGAATGCTCTGAGCCAGCCTCGGTCATCCTCGACGTTCCAATCGCCGTAGCTCCCGTCACCACTTTCGACCCACTCCGCTTCTGGCCAGTGCTCAGGAACGTCGCCGAAGTGATCGCCTTTGCTGACATCCCGAATTGAAAGCGAATCGAGTGATTCACAGACAAGTGGGTGGACAAACGCGTGGGGGTCGGTCACACGGTCACAGGTTCTCGATCAGCGCGTCGCCGAACTCGCTCGTCTTGAGGAGCGTCGCCCCGTCCATCAGCCGCTCGAAGTCGTACGTAACCCGCTTCTGCGTGATCGTCGTCTCCATCGCGCCGATGATGGCGTCGGCCGCCTCGGTCCAGCCCATGTACCGCAGCATCATCTCGCCCGAGAGGATCACCGAGGAGGGGTTGACTTTGTCCTGGCCGGCGTACTTGGGCGCCGTCCCGTGCGTGGCCTCGAAGAGCGCGATGCCGGTGTCGTAGTTGATGTTGGCGCCCGGCGCGATCCCGATGCCGCCGACCTCGGCCGCGAGCGCGTCCGAGACGTAGTCGCCGTTGAGGTTGAGCGTCGCGATGACGCCGTACTCGGCCGGGCGCGTCAGGATCTGCTGCAGGAAGGCGTCGGCGATGACGTCCTTGACGGTGATCGTGCGTCCGTCGACCTCGAACGTGCGCCACGGGCCGCCGTCGAGCTCGGTCGCGCCGTAGAGGTCGCCGGCCGTCTCGTAGCCCCAGTCGCGGAAGGCGCCCTCGGTGAACTTCATGATGTTGCCCTTGTGGACGAGCGTCACGCTGTCGCGGCCCTCGGCGACGGCGTAGTCGAGCGCCGCCTTCACGATCCGCCGCGTGCCCTCCTGCGAGACCGGCTTGACGCCGAAGCCCGCCGTGTCGGGGAAGCGGACATTCGCGAAGCGGTCCGGGAAGTGCTCCTTCAGGAGCGCCTTGAACTGCTCGGCCGCCTCGGTGCCGTGCTCGAACTCGATGCCGGCGTAGATGTCCTCCGTGTTCTCGCGGAAGATGACCATGTCCACCGTCTCGGGGTGCGTCACCGGCGAGGGGACGCCCGAGAAGTAGCGGACCGGCCGGACGCAGGCATAGAGATCCAGCTTCTGCCGCAGCGCCACGTTGAGGCTGCGGATGCCGCCGCCGACGGGCGTCGTGAGCGGCCCCTTGATCGAGACGAGGTGGTGCTGGACGGCGTCGAGCGTGTCCTTGGGCAGCCACTCGCCGAACCGGTCGTGCGCCTTCTGCCCGGCGAAGACCTCGAACCAGACGATCTCGCGCTCGCCGCCGTACGCCTTCTGCACGGCTGCGTCGAGCACGCGCGAGGCCGACGCCCAGATGTCCGGCCCGATGCCGTCGCCCTCGATGTAGGGGATCACGGGGCGGTCGGGGACGTCGAGCCCCGAGGCGGTCATGCGGATTGTGTCGCCGTCGGTCGGGGGCGTGAGGTGCTGGTAGGTGGCCATCGAAGGGTTGAGTCAGAGTGGAGAGGAGGGGGGAAGCTACCGAACCGGGCGCGCCGCCTCGGGGGCCGGGGCACGCCCCGAGGCGGTCAGAGCTTTCCGACGAGCGACCGCAGGCGCAGCGACCACACCTTGCCCATCGCCTCGCGCACGATGGCCCGGCTCATCTTGCTCTCGCCCTCGCTCCGCTCGGTGAACACGATCGGCACCTCGACGAGGCGGAAGCCGGCCTTCCACGCCCGGTAGTTCATCTCGATCTGGAACGAGTAGCCGTTCGAGGTCACCCGCGCGAAGTCGATGGCCTCGAGCACCTCGCGGCGGAAGCACTTGAAGCCGGCCGTCACGTCGCGCACCGGCAGCCGCGTGATCGCCCGCGTGTAGACGCCGGCGCCGTAGCTGAGCACGAGGCGGCCCAGCGGCCAGTTGAGCACGCGCAGGCCGTCGACGTAGCGGCTGCCGAGCGCCACGTCCGCTCCCTCCTGGCACGCAGCCACGAGGCGGACGAGGTCGTCGGGGTTGTGCGAGAAGTCGGCGTCCATCTCGCAGACGAACCGGAAGCCGGCATCCAGGGCGAGGCGGAACCCGTCGAGGTAGGCCGTGCCGAGCCCCATCTTGCCGCCTCGGCGGAGAAGCCCGACGCGGTCCGGGTGGGCCTCCTGGAGGGCCGCGACGAGGTCGGCCGTGCCGTCCGGCGAGCCGTCGTCGACGATCAGGATCGAGAAGGCGCCCTCGAGGCCCAGCACGCGCTGCACGACCGCCTCGATGGTGGCCGCCTCGTTGTAGGTCGGCACGACCACGACGGCGCCGAGACCACGCGCGGGATCAGGGGAAGAGCGAAAGGGGGAGGGCACGGGGAGCCGAGACGAGCCGGGCGAGAGGATACCGCCTCGGGGACCGGGCGAACGCTGCGGCACCGCCGTCGGCGTCTGCAAACGGCCGTGCACCCCCCAAGGCGGTGGCGGTAAATTCGGGCGCCGACCGGATCCGCGCCGCGCGCTCCCGGTTCCGCCCTTTTGCCCGCGACCCATCGACCGGATTCCCAGGACCATGGCCGAGACCCCGACCGTCCCCGAGGCGGTGCCCTCCACGCCCCCCGGCGGCGACGGCGCCGCCGCGCCCGCCGCGTTCCAGCCCGAGATGCCGGACGTGCGCATCTACCGCGACAGCGGGCACACGCACGAGAGCCTCGGCCTGAGCGCCGAGACGGTGCTCGACATGTACCGCAACATGATGCTCCAGCGGCGCTTCGAGGAGCGCGCGGCGCAGATGTACGGGCGCCAGAAGATCGCCGGCTTCCTCCACCTCTACATCGGGCAGGAGGCCGTGTCGACGGGCGCCGTGCGGGCCATCCGCGACACCGACCCCATCATCACGGCCTACCGCGACCACGGCCTCGCGCTCGCGCGCGGCATGAGCAGCAAGGCCGGCATGGCCGAGCTGTTCGGCAAGATCGACGGGTGCTCGCGCGGCAAGGGCGGATCGATGCACTTCTTCGACGTCGAGAAGCACTTCTACGGCGGCCACGGCATCGTCGGCGGCCAGATCCCGGTGGGCGTCGGGATGGGCTTCGCGTGCAAGTACAAGAAGACCGGCGGCGTCTCGCTCACGTTCTTCGGCGACGGGGCCATCAACCAGGGCGCCTTCCACGAGGCGGCCAACCTGGCGTCGCTCTACGACGTGCCCACGCTCATCATCGTCGAGAACAACGAGTACGCGATGGGCACCTCCGTCGCGCGCTCCCGCGGCGACGCCCAGCTCTACAAGCAGGGCTACCCCTACGGCATGACGTCGGCCGTGATCGACGGCATGGACCTGTTCGAGGTCTACGGCGCCTTCAAGCAGCTCGGCGACGAGGCCCGCGGCGCCGTCGACGGCCAGACCAAGCCGTTCTTCGTCGAGGTGCAGACGTACCGCTACCGCGGCCACTCGATGTCGGACCCGCAGAAGTACCGCACGAAGGAGGAGATGGAGTCGAAGAAGGACGAGGACCCCATCATCCGGACCAAGAAGTACATCCTCGACCACGACCTCTCGACGCAAGAGGCGCTCGACCAGATCGACGCCGAGGTCAAGGCCGAGGTCATGGAGGCGGTCGAGTTCGCCGAGCAGTCGGACGTCCCGCCCGTCGAGACCATGTACGAGGATGTCTACGTCGAAGACGGCGTGCCGTTTGTCGTCTAGCGCGACGCCACCCACCACCCCACGAACTACGCCCCACGCTCCCTGCCCGTCCGAGACGATCTCGTGCGTCGGCCGTGGGACGTAGGCCCTTTCAAATGGCAGAACTTCAGTTTCGAGAGGCCCTCCGCGACGCGATGACGGAGGAGATGGTGCGCGACGAGAACGTGTACCTGATCGGCGAGGAGGTCGCCGAGTACGACGGCGCCTACAAGGTGAGCCAGGGCATGCTCGACCAGTTCGGGCCGGACCGGATCGTCGACACGCCGATCTCGGAGAACGGCTTCGCCGGGCTCGCCATCGGGTCGTCGCTGCTGGGCCTCCGGCCGATCGTCGAGTTCATGACGTGGAACTTCACGTTCGTGGCCTTCGACCAGATCATCTCCAACGCGGCCAAGATCCGCTACATGTCGGGCGGCCAGCTCCACGTGCCGGTCGTGTTCCGGGGCGGCAACGGGGCGGCCGGCCAGCTCGGCGCGACGCACTCGAACTCGGTCGAGGCGATCTACTCCAACATCCCGGGCCTCAAGATCATCGCGCCCTCCAACCCCGACGACGCGAAGGGCCTGCTCAAGAGTGCCGTCCGCGACGACGACCCGGTGCTGTTCCTCGAGTCGGAGCTGATGTTCGGCCTCCGCGGCGAGGTCTCCGAGGCGGAGGACTACACGATCCCGATCGGCGAGGCCCGCCTCGCGCGCGAGGGCGACGACGTGACGATCGTGGCCCACTCGAAGAGCTACTGGCTCGCGATGGAGGCCGCCGACGAACTGGCCAAGCAGGGCATCGAGGCGACGGTGATCGACCCGCGCACGCTGCGCCCGTTCCCCATCGACCCGGTAATCGAGAGCGTCAAAACGACCAACCGCCTCGTGATCGTCGACGAGAGCCAGCCGTTTGGCGGCATCGCCTCGGAGGTCGGGTTCCAGATCCAGCGCGAGTGCTTCGACCACCTCGATGCGCCGGTCGAGCGGGTCACGGCCAAGGACGTGCCGGCCCCGTACGCCAAGAACCTCATCGAGGCCTGGATGCCGTCCGTCGACGACACCATCGCCGCCGTCAAGCGCGCCCTCTACGTGTAGAGAAGGGAAGGGGGATGAGGCAAGGGGCAAGAGACCCTGAGACGTTCCCCCTTCCCGCTTCTCCCTTCCCACTTTCCCTTTCTGCCCCGATGGCAATCGCAGTCGAAATGCCCAAGATGAGCGACACGATGGAGGAGGGGGTCCTCGTCGCGTGGCTCGCCGAAGAAGGCGCCCCCGTGTCCGCCGGCGACGTGATCGCCCAGGTCGAGACCGACAAGGCGACGATGGACCTCGAGGTCTACGACGACGGCGTGCTCCTGAAGCGGGTCGTGGGCGAGGGCGACTCGGTGCCCATCGGGGCGCTGATCGCCGTCCTGGGCACCGAAGGCGAGGACCCCAGCGATGTGCTCTCGTCGTACAGCGGCGACGGCGCCGCGGGCTCGGCCCCCGAGGCGGGCGCTGGGGCGGCCCCGCCGGCCGGAAATGAGGGCGAGGCCGCCCCGTCTGGTTTGGGAGGCATCGCGCCCGTCGCAACCGCCCTCGACACGCCCAGCGCGCAGCCCGTCGAGGTCGCCGCCTCGGGGGACGACGGCCGCGTCAAGGCGTCGCCGCTCGCGCGGCGGATGGCCAAGGAGGCCGGCCTCCGCCTCGGCTCGATCGCGGGCTCGGGGCCGGACGGCCGCGTCGTCAAGCGCGACGTCGAGGCGGCGATGAAGCAAGGCGGGACGGCCCAGCCCGTCGAGGTCCCCGCCTCGATGCCGACGCCGGTCTCTGCCCCGGCGCCTCGGCCGAGTGCGCCGGCGCTCCAGCCCGTCGCAGCAGGCGGCGAGGACATGCGCATCACGCAGATGCGCAAGACGATCGCGCGGCGGCTCGCCCAGTCCAAGTTCTCGGCCCCGCACTTCTACCTCACGGTCGATGTCGACATGTCGGAGGCGGTCGGCTTCCGGGCCGACCTCAACGCGCTCGCCGCCGAGCAGGAGCTGGGCAAGGTGAGCTACAACGACCTCGTCACGAAGGCGTGCGCGGTCGCGCTCCGGCGGCACCCGATGGTGAACGCGAGCTACCTCGAAGACGAGGGCGTGATCCGCAAGCACGACGGCGCGCACGTCGCCATCGCGGTCGCCATGCCCGAGGGGCTCATCACGCCCGTCGTCCGCAACGCCGACCGGAAGGGGCTCGCTCAGATCGCCTCGGAGACGCGTGACCTCGCCGGCCGCGCCCGCGACGGCCAGCTCGACCCGTCCGAGTACGCCGGCTCGACGTTCACGACGTCCAACCTCGGGATGTTCGGCATCTCCGAGTTCACGGCCATCATCAACCCGCCGAACGCCTGCATCCTGGCCATCGGCGGCATCCGCGACACGCCGGTCGTCCGCGACGGCGAGGTGGTGCCGGGCAAGCTCATGACGGTCACGCTCTCGTGCGACCACCGGGTCGTCGACGGCGCGACGGGCGCGGCCTTCCTCAACGACGTCAAGGCGATGCTGGAGCGGCCGACGCTGATGCTCCTGTAGCGTTGGAATGTCAGAGAGTCTGAATGTCTGAAGGTCGAACTGCCGACCTCATGACTTTACGACCTTCAGACTCCCGCGCGATCGCGCACCTGTCGGACGTCCACTTCGGCAAGATTGCGCACCCGGGGATCGTCGACGCCATCGTGGCGGACGTCAACGAGATGTTGGTCGACGTGGTCGTCGTCTCGGGCGACCTCACGCAGCGGGCGCGGACGGCCCAGTTCGAGGCGGCACGGGCCATGCTCGATGCGTTCTGGGCTCCGGTCATCGTCGTGCCCGGCAATCACGACGTGCGGGCGTGGTGGCACCACCCTGTGGACCGGCTGTGGCGGCCGACGCTGCGGTTTCGCCAGCACATCACCGACGACCTCACGCCGACCTACGAGGACGACGAGGAACTGGCCGTCTTCGGCCTCAACTCGGCGCACGGGTGGACGATCAAGGGCGGTCGGATCCGCCCGGAGGACCTCAGGGCGATGGAGGCGTTCTTCGCCCAGCAGCCCGCCTCGGCGCTGCGGGTCCTCACGCTTCACCACCACCTGACGCGCCTCGACGCCCTCGGCCCCCACGACGTGTCGCGCGGCGCGCGTGCCGCCCTCGACGCGGCCCGGCGCGCCCGGGTCGACCTCGTCCTGTGCGGGCACCTCCACCGGAGCCACGTCGCCCTCGCCGAGGGAGGGGAGGGGCGCCGCCTCGTGATCGCGAGCGCGGGGACGGCCACGTCGAGCCGAGGACGAGCCGAGAATCGGAACGTCAATTTCTACAACCTCATCGACGTCCGCCCCGAGGCGCTCACCGTCGAAGAGCGCCGGTTCGATCCCGAGGCGGTGCGGTTCGAGACCGCGCGCGAGACGACGTTCGGCCGCCTCGGGGGCGCCTAGCCGCCTCGCGCCGAGAGCGGGCTGATGATGAGCACGCGGTCGGGCTCCCGCTCGCTCCGGATGACGCACGTCGTTGCCCACCGCGTGCAGTTGGCGACGCCTTCCCGCGCGCGCGCGGCATGGAGCACGAACCCCGAGGCGGCCTCGACGTGGATCTCCCCCGCGCGCCGGACGGCCACCGAGAAGCGCTCGTCGGCCAGCAGGCGCTCCATCTGCGCCTCGCTGACGCGGAACCGGTCGACGACGCGCCCGCTGCCCAGGTCGGTGCCCGAGAGGGAGACGACGCGGCCGCTCCCGAGGTCGAGCCCCGATACGGTCGTAGGAGACTGCGCGGCGGCCGAGGACGGGACGACGAGGAGCGCCAGGACGACGAGGCGGAGGACGGGCATCGGGAACGGGAGGCGGGCGAGCGAGTGGACACCCTCCCTCCGCCGCGGGTCGCCCGAAAGGGTCATGGCCCAGCCGCACGGCTCGGCGGACGCCCTCGCCATGGCCTCCGGCCTCCAGCTCCGTGTCCGAGCGCTCCACCCTCTACGCCCTCGCCGACCCCGAAGACGAGCCCCACGATCCCGAGGCGGTGCCCGCCTCGGGGGATCCGGAGTGCGCCAACTGCGGGGCCACGCTGACCGGACGCTACTGCGCCGGGTGCGGCCAGCTCGACCAACCGCTTCGGATGCCGGTGCACCGGTTTCTGGCCCAGGCGTTCGTCGAGTTCTTTGGCCTCGACGGGCGCGTGTGGAAGACGCTGGGCGTGCTGCTCGTCAAGCCGGGCAAGCTCACCGAGGCGTACCTCCGCGGGCAGCGGCGGCGCTACCTGCGACCGCTGCGCGTCTACCTCTCGTCGACACTGCTGTTCTTCTTCCTGCTGTCGGTTCTCGACCCCGTCGGTCGTCTTCAGGGGTCCATCGTGAGCCGCGACGGCCTCGCCGACACCACCCTCACGGCCGGCGCCTACGCGGCCTACCTCGACAGCCTGATCGCGGCCGAGGACGCCGAGGTGGTCGAGCAGCAGGCGCTCGTCGACTCGCTCCGCCAGCGGGTCGACCGACTCCGCGCAACGTTCCCGGCCGATTCCCTCGTCGGCCCTGAGGCGGCGGAGGACGCCCGTGACGTTCTCGACGATGCCCTGGACGACCTCGAGGACGAGATGGACGACCTCGAGCGCATCGACAACTCCACCGACGACCGGCGGCTCGTCTGGCAGCGCGAGCAGGTCGGCCGCTTCCCCGCCGACAGCCTCATCCGCGCCGACGACCTCGTGGCCGCCTCGGAGCTGGTGGTCGACGCCGAGACGGAGCTCGAGATCAACATGGGGCCGTTCACCAGGGGCCGAGCCTCCCAGCGGCTCGAGACCGCGCGTACAACCGAGGAACGGGTCGAGGCCGGCCTGGATGTGGCGCGGGAAGCCATCGGCCGGATCCCGGTGGTCATGTTTCTGATGCTGCCGGTGTTCGCCCTCCTCTTCAAGGTGGTGTACGCCCGGCGAGGCTGGTTCTACTCCGAGCACCTGGTCTTCGGGCTCCACACGCACGCCTTCGCGTTCGTCGTGTTCGCCGTGATCGCGGTCCTGGCTGGCCTCGGCGGCGCGGCGTGGGGCGCGTCGCTCGCGCTCGCGTCCGGGATCGGAATCCCTCTCTACTTCCTGATCGCCCAGAAGCGGGTGTACGGGCAGGGGTGGATCAAGACGCTGGTCAAGGCGGGGCTCCTCGGGGGCGCCTACCTCTTCGTGCTGCTGGTGTTCGGCTTCACCCTGACCGTCGTCCTCGCCCTCCTCGCGTAGCCCGGCCCCGAGGCGGTCGGCGAGAAGTCCCCTCTCCCGCTGGGAGAGGGACAACCGATAGGTCGGCGCAGCCAGGCTGAGGGGATCGCTGCCTCGGAGTGCGCGCGCCTCGGTGTCGAGCGCGACCGTCGATTCGTCGCCCCCCTCCCGGCCTCCCCCCGCTGGGGGGCAGGGCTGTTAAGTTCTTCTCTCGCGGCTCCTTCCCTCCCACAGAGTCATCCCCGCGAACGCGGGGATCCATGCGAGGGTGCTCAGAATCGGCGCCGTATGGATTCCCGCCTGCGCGGGAATGACTGAATTTTGGGGATTGGCGGCAGAACTTACCAGCCCTGCCGCTGGGGGGAGGGGACTTATTCCATCGGGGCGATCGGCCCCAAGGCGGCGGCGTTTCGGCCGGTCGCTCAGTCTGCGGTCCGCGGTCTTGTCGTCCGTGGTCCCGCCCCGAGGCCTCGCCATCGGTCGTTCTCCCGCTCCTCCGCGCACGGAGCGCGCCGTCCGCACCCCGGAGCGGCCCGACGGGCGCTCTACGCCGCCTCGGGGACGCGCGGCCCGGCGCTGAGGATGGCCTCGCTGGAGCCCTCGCGGAACGGCTCGAAGTTCTCCACGAAGAGCTTTGCCAGCTTCGCCGCCTGCTTGTCGTAGGCGTCGACGTCGGCCCATGTGTTGCGCGGGATCAGAATCTCGTCGGGCACCCTGGGGCATGCCGTCGGCACGGCGACGCCGAAAACCGGGTCGCGCACCGTAGGCGCCTGCGCCAGCGAGCCGTCGTGGATGGCGTCGATGATGGCGCGGGTGTGCGCGAGCGACATCCGGTTGCCCGTGCCGTAGGGGCCGCCGGTCCAGCCGGTGTTGACGAGCCACACGTCGGAGCCGTGGCGGTCGATCTTCTCGGCCAGCAGCTCGGCGTACGTGGACGGGTGCCACACCATGAACGGCGCCCCGAAGCAGGCCGAGAAGGTGGCCACGGGCTCGGTGACGCCCACCTCGGTGCCGGCTACTTTCGCCGTGTAGCCGCTGATGAAGTGGTACATCGCCTGCTCGGGCGTGAGCTTGGCGACCGGCGGCAGGACGCCGAACGCGTCGGCCGTCAGGAAGATGACGTTCGACGGGTGCCCGCCGACGCATGGGATCTTGGCGTTGTCGATGTGCTCGATCGGGTACGAGGCGCGCGTGTTCTGCGTGATCGACGTGTCGTGGTAGTCGACCTCGCGCGTCACCTCGTCGTAGACCACGTTCTCGAGGACGGTGCCGTAGCGGATGGCGTTGTAGATCTCGGGCTCGCTCTCGGCCGAGAGGTCGATGGCCTTGGCGTAGCAGCCGCCCTCGATGTTGAACACGCCGTTGTCGTCCCAGCAGTGCTCGTCGTCGCCGATGAGGGCGCGGTCCGGGTCGGCCGAGAGGGTGGTCTTGCCCGTGCCCGAGAGGCCGAAGAACAGCGACACGTCGCCGGTCGCCTCACCGTCGTCGTACGCCTGGTTGGCCGAGCAGTGCATCGACAGCACGCCCTTCTTGGGCATGAGGTAGTTCATGACCGTGAAGACGCCCTTCTTCATCTCGCCGGCGTACATCGTGCCGAGGATGACCATCTCGCCGCGCTCGAAGCACACGTCGACGCTTGTCGTCGAGGTCATCCCCGAGGTGTAGCGGTTGGCCGGGAAGGCGCCCGCGTTGTAGACCACGAAGTCGGGCGTGCCGAAGTGTGCCAGCTCCTCCGCGGTGGGGCGGATGAGCATGTTGTGCATGAACAGCGCGTGGTACGGGCGCGAGCAGATGATCCGCACCTTCAGCCGGTGGTCGGGGGCCCACCCGGCGAAGCCGTCCATCACGTAGAGGCGCGGCTGCGTGTTGAGGTAGTCGATCGCCCGCTCGTGGTTGATGAGGTAGGCGCGCTCCTCGAGCTCGATGTTGATGTCGCCCCACCAGATGTCGCTGGCCGAGTCGGGGAGGCAGACGACCCGCTTGTCGGCGGGGCTGCGGCCGGTCTTCGTGCCCGAGCGGAGCATGAGGGCGCCGCTGGAGGCGATCGCTGCGCCCTCGTCGTACAGCAGAGCCTCCTCGTAGAGCCGGGCCGGAACGGCGTTGCGGACGATGGTCTCGACGGTGATCCCGTAGGCTTCGAGGTCGAACGGGGTAGACATGGGAGACAGGAGTCTGGAGAAGAGAAAAGCGCTTTCCGCAAGGTAGGACGGTCCCGCGCGAGGGGTGCCGCTGTTCCCGGGAGATCGTGTGCGTCCGGCCGGGCAGCAACGGAGCCCAAGAGCAGAGGGCCGCCCGTGGGGCACACCAGGGTGCAGGGAGGAGCCCTGTGGCGCACGTTATCTTTCAGGTATCCGTTGTGAGTCAGGACGTTCCCCTACCGCTTTGATTCGAGTGTTCCGCACCACCGCCGTCGCCTTTCTGTTCGCGACCTCGGCGGCCCTGGCGCAGGCCCCGGACCTTCAGATCCGCCTCGACGCCGCCACGTTCGCCTACACCCTCGAGGAGTCCCTCGTCGAGGTGTACGTCTCGTTCGGCGCCGCCACACTGCCGTTCGCCGAGGACTCGACCGGCCACGTCGCGGCCCTGCCGGTCACCGTCGAGGTGCTGCCGGTTGCGACGGCGGCCCCCGAGGGGGTGGCGCGGGTGCCGGTGTACGCTCAGGACATCGTCTACCGCTACGTCGTGGGGGATCCGGGCGCGCTGACGACCGGCCAGGTGTTCGTCGAGCAGGTCCGCGCGGCGGTGCCGCCGGGCGAGTACGAGTTGGCCTTGACGGTGACCCCCGCCGGTGCGAGCGAGCTGCAGCTCCGCCGCGACCTCACCGTGCCCGACTACGGCGGCGGCCAGGGGTCGGCGCTCTCCTCGGTCCAACTCGCGCGCGCCATCACGCGGGCCGACGACCGCGACGACCCGTTCTTCAAGAGCGGCCTGAGCGTCGCCCCCAACCCGGACGGCTTCTACGGCGAAGGCATCCCCGTCGTCTCCTACTACGCCGAGGTCTACCGCCCGCCCGCCTCGGGGGACGAGTACACGCTCCTGACCTACCTCGCGGAGTCGGACCAGGCCGGGCCGCTGCCGGGTCGCCAAACCCGTCAGACGCGCGCCGTGCGGCCGGTCGACGTCGTGGCCGGCCGCCTCGACGTCGGCGACGTGCCCAGCGGCATCTACTACCTCCGCCTCGTGGTGCTCGACGCCGCCAACGAGGCGGTCGCCGAGCAGACCAAGCGCGTCTACGTCGTCAACCCGAACGTCGAGCGCCCCGAGGCGGCCGTCGCGGTGATGGACTACGAGGAAACGCTCTTCGCCGCCATGGCCGAGGAGGAGCTGGAAGAGACCCTGGCCACCCTCGAGGTCATCGCCACCCCGCGCGAGCAGGCGCAGATGCGGGCGCTCACGTCGAACGACGACCGCCGGCGGTTCCTGGCCGCCTTCTGGCGGGGCCGCGACCTCGACGTCCGCCCCGAGGTCAACGACGCGCTCCGGCAGTTCAACGAGCGACTCGCGCTCGCCAACGACCGCTACCAGGAGATCGGCCGCGAAGGCTTCCAGACCGAGCGCGGGCGCGTCTACATCAAGTACGGCCCGCCCTCCGAGATCGACCGCCGCGTGTTCGAGGCCAACCTCTACCCGCACGAGGTGTGGGTGTACGAGAACATCCCCGGCGAGGGGCGCTCGCTGTTCGTCTTCGCCGACCGGTTCGGGTCGGACACGTACGAGCTGATCCACTCCGACGTCACGGGCGAGACGTCGATGGCGAGTTGGCAAGAGTCGCTGCGGCGCTAGCGAGCGGGCCGCCCCGGGTTGTCGGGCCGGCGCGCCCGTAGATTCGCCGCTCCGAATCTGACCCGCTCCCTCGCGCCCGCCGATGACCGAGCCGTTTACCCGCGTCGCTGCCCTCCCCGACCACATCGGCCAGACCGTCACGGTCAACGGGTGGCTCTACAACCAGCGGAGCGGCAAGGGCCTTCGGTTCCTGGAGGTCCGCGACGGGTCCGGCCGCGTGCAGGTCGTCGTGGGCGAGGATCGGGTCGACGGCGCGAGCTGGGAGGCCGCCTCGGGGCTGACGCAGGAGAGCGCGGTCCGCGTCGTGGGCACGGTCGCCGAGGACGCGCGGCAGGTCGGCGGCGTCGAGGTCCAGGCCCAGACGGTCGAGCTGCTCGCCCTCGCCGAGCCCTACCCGATCACGCCCAAGGAGCACGGCGTCGACTTCCTGATGGACCGCCGGCACCTGTGGCTCCGCAGCCAGCGCCAGTGGGCCGCGATGCGGGTCCGCAACCGCATCATCGTGGCGATGCACGCCTACTTCCAGGGGGAGGGGTTCATCCAGATGGACGCCCCCATCTTGACCGGCAACGCCGTCGAGGGCACGTCGACGCTGTTCGAGCTCGACTACTTCGGCGAGCCGGCCTACCTCACCCAGAGCGGCCAGCTCCACGGCGAGGCGATGGCGATGGCGCACGGCAAGATCTACACCTTCGGCCCGACGTTCCGCGCCGAGAAGTCCAAGACCCGCCGCCATCTGACGGAGTTCTGGATGATCGAGCCCGAGATGGCCTTCTACGACCTCGCGATGAACATGGAGGTCGCCGAGGAGCTGCTCGTCGCCATCCTCGACGCCGTCCTCGCCCACTGCCAGGCGGAGCTGGAGATCCTGGGCCGCGACACCGCCACGCTGGAGGCCGCCCGGCAGGCGCCGTTCCCGCGCCTGAGCTACACCGAGGCGGTGGACCTGCTCACGAGCGACGAGACCCAGCAGATGCTCGACGCCGAGATCGCCGCCCTCGAGGCCGAGCGCGACCGCCTCGGGGCCGAGCGCGACGCGAACCGCGCGCGCTACGGGCAGGCCAAGAAAGGGGAGAAGCGGCGCATCGACGCCCGCGAGATCGAGATCGGCGGCCGCCTCGGGGAGATCGAGGAGGCCCTCCGCAACCTTCCGCAGTGGAAGGCGAGCGCCCGCGCGTTCGAGTGGGGCGCCGACTTCGGCGGCAGCGACGAGACCATCCTCACGCGCCACTTCGAGACGCCGATCCTGGTCCACCGCTACCCGGCGGCCGTCAAGGCGTTCTACATGAAGCGCGACCCCGACGACGACCGGCTCGCGCTCGGCATGGACGTGCTCGCGCCGGAGGGCTACGGCGAGATCGTCGGCGGCGGCGAGCGCGCGACCGACCTCCAGTTCCTGCGCGACCAGGTCGAAGCGCACGGCCTCCCCGAGGCGGCCTTCGACTGGTACTTCGACCTCCGGCGCTACGGGTCGGTGCCGCACGCCGGCTTCGGGATCGGCCTCGAGCGGACCGTCGCCTGGGTGTGCGGGCTGCCGCACGTCCGCGAGACCGGGCCGTTCCCGCGTCTGCTCGGCCGCCTGCACCCGTAGCCCCATGTCCGAGCACCCCCACATCCCGTACGTCGTCGCCGACCGCCCCGAGGCGGAAGTGGAGGCCCGCGCCGAGGCGTTCTTCGAGGCGATGGACCGGCGCCGGTCGGTCCGCGACTTCTCCGACCGCCCCGTCCCGCGACGTGTGATCGAGTGGGCCATCGCGGCGGCCAGCACGGCGCCCAGCGGGGCGCACATGCAGCCGTGGACCTTCGTCGCGGTCTCCGACCCGGATCTGAAGCGCAGGATCCGCGAGGCGGCCGAGGAGGAGGAGCGCAAGAGCTACGGCGGACGGATGAGCGACGAGTGGCTCGACGCCCTGGCGCCGATCGGGACCGACTGGCAGAAGCCGTTCCTCGAGACCGTGCCGTGGATCGTCGTGCTGTTCGCGCAGCGGTACGGACACCACGACGACGGCTCGCGGAAGAAGCACTACTACGTGCAGGAGAGCTGCGGCATCGCCGCGGGGATGTTCATCACGGCCCTCCACCAGGCCGGCCTGGCGACGCTCACGCACACGCCGTCGCCCATGCGGTTTTTGTCCGAGCTTTTGGAGCGCCCGTCTAACGAAGCTCCGTACATTCTTTTTCCCGTCGGCCACCCGGCCGGCGGCGCGACCGTCCCCGACCTCACGCGCAAGCCGCTCGACGAGGTCGCCGTCTGGCACGAACCGTCCTAGACCCATGATGAAGCTCGCCCCGCTCTGCCTCGTGTTCCTGGCCGCCGCCGCCGTCGCCCAGCCGGCGTCGCCCCGCCTCGGGGCCGCTGACGCCAGCGTCGACGTGCTCACGCTCGGCCCGCTCGACAACGACGCGTTCGCGCGCCGCGCCGATGCGGCTCGCCGGGCGGGGCCGGCCCCGCTGCGCTTCGCCGAGCCGGTCACGGTCCAGGCCGCGCGGCGGGGGACGTGGGACGACCTCGACGACGGCACGCGGGTGTGGCGCCTCGTGGTGGCCTCGCCGGGCGCCTACTCGCTCAGCTTTGGGTTCTCGCAGTTCCGCCTCCCCGAGGGGGCTGCGCTGTGGATCTACCCCGAGGCGGGCGCACCGGAGTACCGCCCGTTCACGGCCGACGACAACGAGGACCACGGCGAGCTGTGGACGCCGATCGTGCCGGGCGACCGGGCGGTGATCGAGCTGAACGTGCCGGCCTCGAAAGGCGACGCCGAGGCGGCCGTGGTCGAGCTGGGGCAGGTGAACCACGCCTTCCGCCCGACGCTGCTCTCCGCCTCGGAGCGGGAGCGATATGGCGACGGTGCCCGCCGGTCGGGGTCGTGCAACGTCGACGTCGTGTGCCCGCAGGGCGACGGCTTCCGCGACATCATCCGGTCGTCGGGGGCGTACACGGTCGGGGGCGTCGACTTCTGCTCGGGCGCGGCGGTCAACAACACGGCCCAGGACGACCGTCCGCTCTTCCTGACGGCCGACCACTGCGGCGTGGGCAGCCAGAACGCGCCTCAGGTGGTCGTCTACTGGAACTACCAGAACTCGACGTGCCGCCCGCCGGGGTCGACGGCGAGCGGGGCGCCCGGCGACGGCTCGCGGGCCGAGTTCAACTCGGGCACGCGGTCGCTCGGAAACGGCGCGTCGTCGGACTGGTCGATCCTCGAGTTCGACGACCCGATCCTGCCCACGGCCGGCGTCTACCTCGCCGGCTGGGACCGTCGCGACCTGGCCCCGTCGTCCGTCGTCGCGATCCACCACCCGGCGGTCGAGGAGAAGCGGATCTCGTTCGAGAACGACCCCACGACACTCACGACCTACGCCTCGGGGACGGTCACCCCGAACGGAACCCACATCCGGGTGGCCGACTGGGACCTCGGGACGACCGAGGGCGGCTCGTCGGGCTCGCCGCTCTTCAACGCCGACAAGCGCATCGTGGGGCAGCTCCACGGGGGCGGCGCGGCGTGCGGAAACGACGAGCCGGACTGGTACGGACGGCTCCACCACTCGATGGACGACGGGTTGGCGGCCGTGCTCGACCCCGGCGGGACGGGCGCGCAGACGCTCGACGGCAAGGAGTACCAGCCGGGGGTGTATTCCGGCGCCGCGGCCTCCGAGACCCGCCTCCGCGTTGGCGAGAGCGCGACGTTCACGTTCACCGTCGGCAACCCGACCGACCAGGCGCTCAGCGGCGTGCAGTTCACAAACCCGCTGCCCGACGGCATGGCGCTGGCCGGCAACCTGACCGCCTCGGTGGGCTCCGCCTCGGAGTCGGGCGGCACGATCTCGTGGTCGGGCGCGCTGGGCGCCGGCGTCGTGCTCACGGTGTCGTACGACGCCGTTGTGACCGCCGGCGCGCAGGACGGGCCGCGGACGAACCGGGCGACGACCGTGCTGGGGGGCGGCACCCCGGATCTCGTCGCCGAGGTGGACCTCGCCATTGTGAGCGGCCGGCCAGCGCCGGACCGCGTCTACACCGCCGAGGTGGGCGGCAGCATCCCCGACAATGGCTGCCCCACGTTCAGCACCACGACCATCGACGTGCCGGACGCGTTCGTCGTCGGGCGCCTGAGCGTGGGTGTGGGCATCGAACACACGTGGCGGGGCGACCTCCGCGTGCGGGTCACCAGTCCGGCCGGCACGACGGTGAGCCTGATCGACCGCGTCGGGACCGGCGCTGTCGGGTCGAACGCCGACGATCTCGACGTCATCATCGACGACGGCGAGCCCCAGGGGGCGTTCAGCGGCGGCAACCACAACACGGGCGAACCCTTCTTCGACACCGCCGGCGCGCCGGAGGCCGGATCCCCCGCCTCGGGGAGCCCCGGCGTGCTCGCCAGCGTCATCGGCGAGCCCGCCCAGGGGACGTGGACGCTGGGCGTGTGCGACGGTGCGGGCCAGGACACCGGCTCGCTCGAGCGCTGGAGCCTCCAGTTCGTCGAGGCCGGCCCGGTCGACGCCGAGGCGGCGCCCGCCGCCGAGGCCTTTGCCGTCGCGGTCGTCGGGGCGAACCCGGCGCGGGGCCAGTCGTCGGTCGAGGTGACCGTCCGCACGCCGCAGCGCGTCCGCGTCGCCCTCGTCGACGCCTCGGGGCGCGAGGTGCGCGCGCTGGGCGAGACGGAGGTGTCGGACCGGATCCGCGTGGAGGTCGACCTCCGCGGCCTCTCAGCCGGGACCTACTTCCTCCGTGCCCGAGGCCCCGAGGCGGTTGCGACGGCTCCGCTCGTGGTGGTGCGCTAGCGCCACGCCGGCGCGGTCGTCATCGGCCCCGGCTCCGTCTTCTTCTTCCGGTCCCCGGCGGTCCCCGGCGGTCCCCGGTCGACGGGGGCCGGGGAGGACCGATGAGCCCTGCATCGCTGCCACAGGTGGACGGACCTGTGCCGGGGATTGGCTGCCTACGCAATCGATCCGCCGATGAGCGAGACGACCAGGCCCGCTCCCATGGCCAGCGCACCGGCCTTCGACTGGTCCCAGTGCAGCGCCACGAACACGAAGAGCAGCGGCCCGCCGAAGAGCGTCAGCAGGCCCCACAGCAGGCCCTCCTCGAAAGACCGGACGATGATGTAGAGGAGGCCTGCGCCGAGGAGCAGCACGCCGACGCCGGCAAAGACGAGATCCATGAGGTGGAGGGGGAGGCCCCTTCGTGTGGGCCGGTGGTATCGGCCGGCCCGCGTCGGTCTGTAGCGTTCTGAGCTGGACTTTGGCCCTATGCGGCGTAGGCCAGCGTGCTCGTGAGTTGCCACAGCACCGCCTCCGGGATTTCGACGCTCTCGCGCCCGCTACGGGACATCGATAAACCCTGCGCCCGCCACACCGACATCCGCACCC
>JBCCQJ010000055.1:0-18163 GCA_039024395.1 Bacteroidota bacterium
GCATCCGCTTCGACGACGGCGACACGGTCGTCTGCGACGGGCTCCGGCGGGACGGCGACGCCCTCGTGCGGACGATCTCGGTGGTCACCGACGGCGCGTACCCCAGCCGGGCCGTCCTCCGCTACCGCCGCCTCGGGGCCGAGGCGGGGCACCTGGAGCGGAATCCTGGTGGGTCCGAGGCGGATTAGAACGACAGAACTCGGGCGATGTCGCGAGTACTGCCCCATGGTCCGTCATCCTTCCGGGCGAACTCCACCACGCCGACCGGATCGGAGCTCTAGATGGGGATGTCTTCTGCCGATTCACCTTCCGCCGCCGCTGAAGGCTCGCAGTCAGGGCGCCGAGTGAATGGGATCGCCGGCTCGCGGAGCTCGAGTTCACACAGGAGAGAGCGAAAGAATTTGAGTCCGGTCTCTCGGGTCTTCATAGGGTCGACGACGCGGCTCCCCTTTGGCCTGTCCTTGTCGAATCGAATGAACCAAGCGCCCTCCAGAAGACCCTGGTTCCACAAAGGCGAACGTCGGATGGCGATGGCGTCGACTGCCCGTTCGAAATGCTCGGACCACATCAGGTTATCATCGCGACGTTGCGAATCGGCTCCGACCTCGAACAGCAAGATGTAGCCGATAACGACCTCGGGAGATCGCTGCTGCACGTTAGCCGACTCCCCAATAAGGTCGTCGATCCGGTTTGGTACGGACCCGCTTGCGTTCTTCCAGACCGATTTGAGAGAAATGAGAAGGCGGGGCTTCTCAACGAAATTATAGGCTACGTCCCAATTCTTTGTGCGGGCCAAGCCGTTGACGGGCAGCTCGCCCGCCGAGCCGCCTGCCACATCAGGTAAGCCCATCGCGTCCAGTCTCTCGATGGCGTAATCGGCGATGGTGTCTAGCCTGGACGAGCTCTGCTTGGGCTTGCTGATCGTGGCGTCGATCGCGTCTTCGAGCGTCATGGGCCGGCCACCTCGGCGAACAGGGGGAGGGGGTCGGGGAGTTCGCGCGCCAGGCGAGTGAGAGCCAACTTCATGTATGAGGGCTCGACTTCTACACCAATGCTGTGTCGGCCCCAGAGGCCGGCGGCCAAGGAAGTCGTTGCGGTCCCTGAGAAGGGGTCCAGAACAGTGTCGCCTACAAATGAGAACATGCGTACCAAGCGCTCGGCCAAAGAGAGGGGGTACGGAGCGGGGTGCTCGCGCGTCGAGGCTCCGTTGATGGTCCAGATCTGACGGAACCACTCTCGATGCTCCGCCTCTGGAATCACGGACAACGCCCGCATGGACTCAGTGGGGCTACGGTAACCCCCCGGCTTCCGCTGGAAGAGGATGTACTCGATGTCGTTCTTGACGACCGCGTTTGGCTCGTACGGTTTCCCCAGGAAGCTCGACCCGTTGCCAGCCGCTTCGAGGGACGCGTTCGCGATCTTATGCCAGATGATCGGGGCCAGGTTGTCGAACCCGATAAATCGGCACCGCTCTTGGATGCTCGCATGGAGGGGGAAAACGACGTGGCGACCGTATCGACGGCGCGACAAGCAGACATCGCCCACGACGACCACAAGTCGGCCACCTGGGGCGAGGACGCGGTAAGCCTCCTGCCACACTCGGTCGAGCTCATCAAGGAACGTGTCGTACTCCTCGACCTCGCCTAGCTGGCGGTCATTCGGGGCGTACTCCTTTAGGGTCCAGTAGGGTGGCGACGTTACAACGAGGTGGACGCTCTCGTCAGGGACGGGAAGAGGGCCTCGAGCGTCCCCTAAAAGGAGACGGTGCTCGGTGGGCAACGCGCGAGCCTGAGCTTCGATCTTCTGGGTTAAGTGTGGATCCTTCGCGATCCCTGGAATCGCACGCTGGCCCTTGTCTTCGATACGGGATCTGACATCGAGCGGGACGAACGGACCGAGCGGGTCGATGTGCGCTCCGTCTCCAGTCCACCCAGCCGCATCGTTCGAATGGATCGTGTACGTCGTCATGCCGCGAAGATACGGGCCCCTCCGAGACAGAGGCTACGTCATCCGCCGCTGAGCCCGCCTCAGGCCTGAGACGGAGGAGCCGGCTGGGCGTTAGCTAGATGACTCTTAGCGGAGCCAAATCTTCCATATCGCTTCCGAGGGCGCGCCGGATCCGCGCTGTGGCGTCATCCAGAGTGGTCGCCTGTTCGAGAATGGCTTCGATTTCGGCGGAGACGAGAGCGGGTTCGCAGTCGGACGTGGCGTGAGTCTCTATGGACCTGTAGCCATCGCCGGTATTCCGACCCTTTCGAACACAGGCGTCCTGGCCGCTACTCGCTGTTGTGGCTCGGTCGAAGTCGATCTGGTTCTGAAGGAGAAACTTCTCTAAATGGACCATGGCGCCGAACCTGGCTTGGTCGTCTATCACAGGCAGGTCTCCCCCCTCGCATTCCTCAATCTCGTCCGGGGTCAGGTGATACGGGCCGCCTCCCCAGCCGCGACCAGCCCCGGTGGCATTAACCACAGCCGCGAGGTCTGGGAGGAGTGCCCTTGGGATGGCGCCGCCGATGTGTATCTGGCAGGGGGAGTAGCTGGCCAATAGAGGAGGGGGCTATGTGCTTCAGGGTACGATATAGCAACGCATCGGCGACGGGGGTCGCCAAGATCGAGGCGTTGCCAGCAATTCTCTCCCGCAGTCCTGCTGGGGCTCCTGTTCCTCGACGCCGAGGCGGCCCGCGATGACACCGACGCCCGCGCCTCCACGTTCGCCAACGCGCACCAGCGGCTCGCCCTGTTCACCGGCCGCGACGACCCGGGCGACCGCGAAAAGCGGTACGAACGCCTGTACGTCGTCCTCGTCGACGCCGACCCGTCCGGGAGCGCGGTCGCGTGCCACCCCGTCGGCCGCCCCGAGGCGGCGGTCTCGTTCGACGACGTGGTGGCCGATGCCCTTGCCCTCGTCGCTGCACGAAATCCAGACTTCTACGGCATCCGCGACGGCCGGATCGTCCGCCGGTAGCGGGGGAGAAGCTGTGGGCTTCAGGCTTCAGGCTTCAGGCTGTAGGCTGTAGGCTCTGGGTCGTCCTCGACACCCACAGCCCACGGCCTACAGCCCACGGCCCACAGCCCACGGCTCACAGCCATGACCTACTCTGCCGGTGTCATCCCGTAGAGCCGCGTCGGCTGCACGCCGTACGCCTGCGCCTCGGGGTTCTGCGGCAGCGGCAGCACGCGGAGGTCGTAGCTCATCTGCGGCGCGAAGTTAGAGATCGCGACCGTCCCGCCGTCCGTGTTCGCCCCGAAGATGCGGCGCACGTCGTTGATGAGCGTCGGCTCGGCCGAGACGCCGCTGCTCGCGGCCGCCTGGAGCGGCGCGAACGCGATCGGGATCTGCGGGTCGATCGTCACGTTGCCCGACAGGTCCGCGTCGAGGTCGTCCTCGACGTCGAAGAGGTCGAGCACGCGGTAGACGCCGCCCGTCCCGAACTTGCCCGCGAAGACGGCCGCCTCGGGGGCCGACTCGCCCCAGAGCACGCCGTTGAGGTGGAACAGGTTGTCGCGGAAGGCCATCTCGGGCATCCGGTCCTGCGGCCAGTCCTGCTGGAAGGCGCCGCCGGGGTTGTAGGCGAACAGGTTGCGCTCGAAGACGACCTCCGAGAACGCGTCGCGGTGGTAGAGCTTGACCGCCGACACGTCGGCCGCCTCGGGATCGGGGCGGTAGGGGAAGTTGAGCAGGAACGAGTTGTGGCGGACGATCAGCCGCCCGAACGGCGCCCCGACGCGCTGCCCGAACGTCTGCGTGTCGAACGCCCGGATGTTGTTGAGGAAGAAGTTGTTCTCGATCACCACCTCGCCCTCGACACCCCGAGGCGGCGACGCCGCGAGGCGGACCGCGCCCACGGCCCCGTTGATGAACACGTTGTCGGCGATCACGAGGCGCTCGACCTCGACGCCCGGCCCGCCGAACGACATGATGGGGTAGTGCCGCGACTCGCCCTGGAGCAGGCTGTTCGTCCGCATGTCGTACTTGTTCGAGGGCGCGGCGTCGAGGATGAGGCCGCTCACGACCAGCTCCCGCAGCTTCGAGCGGTTCTCCATCTGGAAGATGGCGCCGTCGCGGCCCCAGGCGGTCGGGACGCGGACGGGCAGGCCGAACGGCTGGCGGCCCGCGTAGTCGTCGGTGAAGCCGGCGAGCACCTTCAGCGTGCCCTCGGGGTTGTCGATGCGCGGCACGCGCTGGACGCCGCCGCCGAACTCGCCGTCGTAGTCGCCCGCGGCCACGGCGACGGTGACCGTCCGCGCGCCGCCCTCGTTGAGCAGCTCGGCCGCGCGCTGGAGCCCGCGCCACAGCTTGCGCTCGGCGAACACGGTCGAGCCGTTCTCGTTCGCCTCGGCGAAGTCGTGGGCCGGCGTCCCGCGCTGGGCGACGAGGACGATCTGGTCGTTGGCCGAGGCCGCCTCGGGGACGGCCGGCGCCGCCTCGGTGGGGGCGGCGAGAAGGAGGGAGGCGAGGAGAGCGAGCATGGCGCAGGCGGAAGGTTTCCTCTCCCTCCGCACACACGGCCCCGAGGGGGTCACGGCTAGCTTGGGTTCATGTCGGTCCGCCCCAAAAAGCGCCTCGGCCAGCACTTCCTGACCGACCCGAACACGGTCCGCCGGATCGTGGACGCCGTCGACGCACCATCGGGTGCGCAGGTCGTCGAGATCGGACCCGGCGAGGGCGCGCTGACGGGCCACCTCCTCGACCGCTACTCCGACCTGATCGCCCTCGAGGTCGACCCCGAGGC
Organism: Bacteroidota bacterium; assembly: GCA_039024395.1. Lineage (GTDB taxonomy): Bacteria > Bacteroidota > Rhodothermia > Rhodothermales > Rubricoccaceae > Rubrivirga. Next base: position 4,734 of record JBCCQJ010000055.1, read on the forward strand.
GGTGGCCCACCTCCGCGCGCGCTTCCCCCGCCTCGACGTGCGGCAAGGCGACGTGCTGGACACAAACTGGGAAGCACTGGCCACCGAGGTGGTCAGCCCGGAGACGCCCCGCGGGGCGTCTCTTCGAGGTACCGCCTCGGGGAATGGCGAAACGCCAGCCACGGACACCCCAACCCCCAACCCCCAACCCCCGTCGCACCTCCACGTCGTCGGCAACCTGCCGTACTACATCACCTCGCCGATTCTCTTCGCCCTGCTGGGGGCCCGCGCGCATGTCGCCCGCGCCGTCGTGATGGTGCAGAAGGAGGTGGCCGACCGCCTCGCGGCGCCGCCCGGGAGCAAGACGTACGGGACGCTCTCGGTCTACTTCGCGCTCTACGCCGAGGCGGCGGTGCTCTTCGACGTGTCGCGCCACTGCTTCCGCCCGAAGCCGGCGGTCGAGAGCGCCGTGGTGGGCCTGGACTTCGCTGCCGCCTCGGGGCCGGACGTACCTTTCGAGGCCCTTCAGCGCGTCGTGCGCGCGGCGTTCGGCCAGCGCCGCAAGATGCTCCGCAACAGCCTCGGCCCGGTGTTCGCGGCCGCTTCGGTGGACGTCCCCGCCTGGGCTGCCACGCGCCGCCCCGAGGCGGTGTCGCCGGCCGACTTCGTCCGCCTCGCCCGCCTCCTCGCCTAGCGCTCGCGTGACCGACCCCGCCCTCGACGCCCCGCTGCCCGGCCCGCTCGTCGTCGACGACGAGCTGGTCGACAACGTCGGGGCGCTCGTCGAGGCGGGGCAGCAGGGGATGGTGCTCAACCTCGTCGCCGACCTCCGGCCGGCCGACGTGGCGACCCTCCTCCAGCACCTCCCCGACGAGCCCGCGCGGCGGGCCTACCGGTGGCTCCCCGACGCCCTCGCGAGCCTCGTCCTGCCGGAGCTCGAGAGCGCCGAGCGGACCGACATCCTCGACGGCCTCTCGACGCCCCGCCTCGTCGAGATCCTCGACCGCCTCGACACCGACGACCAGGCCGACGTGCTCGCCGACGTCGACGAGGAGCAGGTCGACGACGTGCTCGTGCAGCTCGAGGACGCCCAGGACGTCGAGGCGCTGCTCAGCTACGGCGAGGACACGGCGGGCGGCCTGATGGCGACTGAGGTCGTGGCCGTCCCCGTCGCCGCGACCGTCGCCGAGGCCACCGAGGCGGTGCGCGCCAACGCCGATGCGGTCGACCCGGTGTTCGCCGTCTTCGCCGTCGACGACGAGGGCCGCCTCGAGGGCGTCGTGTCGATCAAGCGGCTGCTGCTCTCGCCCGCGGCCGCCCTCGTGGCCGACATCGCCGAGGCGGACCCCGTGGCCGTCGAGCCCGACCTCGACCAGGAGGAGGTGGCGCGCATCATGGAGCGCTACGACCTGATCGCGCTGCCGGTCGTCTCGGCCGGCCGGCGGCTGCTGGGCCGCATTACGATCGACGACGTCGTCGACGTCATCCGCGACGAGGCCGAGGAGGACCTCCAGCGGGCGGTCGGCATCACGGGCGAAGAGGAGCTGTCGTCGTCGGTGTTCGCCGTCAGCCGGGGGCGGCTGGTGTGGCTGCTGCTCGGGCTCGTGGGCGCCTACGTGTCGGGCCTCGTGATCGTGGGCTTCGAGGACGCCCTCCAGGTGTCGCCGGTCCTGGCGCTGTTCATCCCCATCGTGATGGCGATGGCCGGCAACGCAGGCATTCAGTCGTCGGCGATCGCGGTCCAGGGCCTCGCCTCGGGGGACTTGTGGACGAGCGACCTCGCGCGGCGGATCGGCAAGGAGCTGGGCGTGTCGCTGTTGAACGGCGTCGTGCTGGCGCTCGCCCTCGCGCTCATCGTGATCGTCTCGGGGTTTGGGCGCGACACGCCGCTGCTCGCCCTCACGGCCGGCATCGCGCTCCTGATCGTGATCGTGCTCTCGACGCTCGTCGGCGCGACGGTCCCGCTCGTGCTCGACCGCGTCGGCATCGACCCCGCGCTCGCGATGGGGCCGTTCATCATGGTCTCGAACGACATCCTCGGCCTGACCGTCTTCTTCCTCGTCGCGACGCTCCTGTACCTCTGATGCGTGATACGTGATGCGTGAGGGTGCTCGAAGGCACGCCGGAGCATTCGGAGAGTCACGCATCACTCATCACGTATCCCCTCCATGTCCACAATCACCGTTGCCCATACCGCCTCGGGGGCTGCGATGGCCGCAGACGCCCTGACCACGTTCGACGAGACGCGCCTGCCGCCGGAGCTGGACGGTGCCGGCGAGAAGGTGGTCCGCCTCGGGGACGTGCTCGTCGGGATCGTCGGCTACACGGCGCACCACCTCGTGCTGCAGGACGCGCTGGAGCGGTTCGAGGACGCCGACCTGACGAGCCGGCGCGGCATCTTCGAGACGTTCCGCGCGCTCCACCCGGTGCTCAAGGACGAGTACTACCTGCTCCCCGACTCGGGGCAGGAGGGCGACCCGTACGAGAGCACGCAGGTGTCGCTCTTGATCGCGGCCCCGACGGGCATCTTCGGCGTCTACGACATGCGCGAGGTCCACGAGTTCTCGCGGTTCTGGGCGATGGGCTCGGGCGCGGCCTACGCTCTCGGCGCGATGCACGCCCGCTGGCCCGACGCCGAGGCGGGCACGCTCGACGCCGCCGCGCTGGCCGCCCTCGGCGCCGAGGCGGGCTGTACGTTCGACCGCTCCTCGGGCCTGCCGGTGACGGTGTACGAGGTGGGAGGGGAGAGCTAGGACGAGGGGAAACGGCGTGCCGGGTGCATCCGCCGTCCACGACTCGATACGTGATTCGTGATGCGTGACCCTTCGCCCAAGAGAGTCACGCATCACGAATTACGCATCCGCTCCGGGCACCCCTTTCAATATGGCGAGCCGCACCAGTCGGTCGTGCCTCCTCTTACTTCCCCCTCTTCACAATTCTTTGCGTGAGCCTCGCCAGCGCGAGCTCCGTTCCCTCGGGGTCGGTCACGACGGCGTCGAAGACGAGCTGGCGGCCGGCGCGCGAGACGAAGCGGGCGGTCACCTCGACGTAGGCCGCCTTGGGGCGGGCGGGCGCCAGGTAGGTGACCGCCATCTGGGTCGTCACGCTGGGCGGGGCCACGAGGTAGCACAGCGGTCCCACGACGCCGTCGACGAGCGCGCCGATCATGCCGCCTTGGAGGATGCCCATCGGGTTGAGGTGCGCCTCCTGGATCGGGAACCGGGCCGTCATCGAAGCCCCGAGGCGGTCGTCGCCGGTGCCCGGCTGGTAGTCGCGGACGTCGGTCCGGAGCGTCTCGAAGATCGGCGGCGGCAGGCGCAGGCCCTCGGCGCCCATGCCTTTCATGGCGTCGATGACGGCCTGCACATCGAGGTTCTCGGGGATGGACATGGGGAGGGGGCTGTCGGCCGTCTGCTGTCGGCTCTCGGTTGCGCTGGGAACTGGATTCGCCAGCCGAAAGCCGATAGCCCGCAGCCGACAGCCTCGCCTACGCCCCGAGGCGGGTGCGGATGGCCGCGACGACCCGCTCGGCGCGCATCCGGTTGACGCCGAGGTCGCTCTCGCCCACGCGCGACGCGCTGCGGACGGTCATCATGGAGCCGCTGCCGTCGGGCTCGACGGCAATATCGAGGTCGTCGTCGAAGGGGCCGGTCTTGAACACGGCGCGCAGGCCGGCGTCGGTGCGCGTGAGGTCGCGGGCGCGGCCCGTGAACCAGTGCGCCTCCGCGCGGACGACCTCGGCGGCCACCTCCCGGACCGCCTCGGGGGCGGCGTCGAGGCGGACCTGCGTGTGGAAGCAGTTGGGCGAGCCGTCGCAGGGCGCGAGCGGGCCGTGCGCCTCGGGGTCGTCGGGGCGCGACCCGAGGGCCGAGCTGGCGCCGAGGCCGACGACGGCGGCCCCGAGGAGGCCGAGGCCGAGCTTCGCGCCTCGGCTCACGACGCCGAGGCGGTCGGGGCTGTCGCCGGAGCCATCGGGGCGGGGGCCACCGGGGCCGCCTGCTTCGGGCGCTCCTCCGTCGGAGCGCCCTCCTTGAACTCGCGGCCGTCGTTGTACTTCGACGGGCACTTGACGAGGATGTGCTCGGCCTGGAACACGTCGCCGTCCATGCGGCCCTCGACGACCACCTGCTCGGCGTCCTCGAACGAGGCCGGCTTCGGGTCGGCGTAGACGACCTGGCGGACCGTCCCGTCCTCGTCGGCCATGGTGAACGTGAAGAGGTTGCGCTCGGGGTCGTAGGTCGCCGGCGCGGTCTCGACCCACGTCCCCACGACGTGGGCGTTGCGGCCGTTCTGGGCCGCCTCGGTGAAGGTCTCGTAGCCGCCGACCTGTTCGCCGAAGCTGGTCAGCACAAAGAAACCGAAGACGCCGACGAAGGCGAGGCCGAGGATCGTTTTGGGGCGCATGACAGAAGCGGGCTAGTCGGTGTCGAGGCGGCGCTCGATGCGGGCGAGACGGCGGTCGGTGCGGAACAGGAGGAGCAGGAGGCCGATCCAGACGATCAGGACGACGGCGAGCACGACCGGGAGCTTGTCTTCGGCCAGCATCGGCCGCTCGATGCCCTCCGGCTGCTGGACCGTCACGGCTTGCGCGGCGTCCGCGTCGAGGACGGCGATCGTGGTATCGGCGATCTGGAGCATAAGTTAGGTGACGACCACGGCCGGCGCGGGGGCGTCCGCCTCGGCGTCGGCGAGGCGCATCTCGGCCACGTTCGCACGCACACGCTGCGTGTAGAGCCACCAGCCGAGCATCAGGAAGCCAGCCGATGCGGTGTAGAAGATCCACCGCATCTCGGGCGCGAGGTCCATCTCGCTGAAGGCCGGGTTGCCTTCGGCGCCCGGGTGGAGGCTCGCCCCGCGCCGCGGCAGCACGTACGTCAGGAACGGCATCGTGGTCGTCGCGAAGAGGGCGTAGACGGCCGAGAGGCGGGCGCGCTGGCGGGGCCGGTCGAGTTGGCCGCGCAGGATGAAGTAGGCGCCCGAGATCAGGAGCTGCACGGCCACCATGTTCTGGCGCGGCTCGGGGCTCCACCAGAGGCCGGTGCCCTGGTACCACGTGAACCGCGCCCACACGACGCCCGTGACGAGCGCCGTCACGCCGGCGACCGTCGACACCATCCAGGCCGCCTCGGAGCGGACGTCGTGGACTGCGCGGCCCCCCGCGAGGTAGCGCCCCCCGTGCCACGCGCCGACGAGCGCGAACGCGTAGCACACGAACCACATCGGGACGTGGAAGTAGAGGTTCCGCGCCGTGTGCTCGAGGATCGGCAGGTTCGTGATCGGGGCCAGGATGCCGAGCACGATCACGACCGTCAGCCACACGGCCACGACGACGCCGAAGAGGCGGTAGGCGAGGCCGTAGCGGGGCAGGGTGAGGTCGCGGTCCACGAGGCGGAAGGTCAGGCGTCGTGCGAACGCCTAGGATCCGCCCGTGATGCCTCGGTAACCGTGAAAAGGCGAGTGATCGGTGGAGCCGTGCGTCCGGCGTCGGTGCGTCAGCGGTGCTCGGCGGGTACGCCTGCGACTGCGAAGATCACTGGCCCACTGATCAACTGGTCCGCTGACACACGCCCTAGTCCCGCCAGACGTAGTCGAACAGCAGGAACGAGGCCGAGACGAGGAGGCCGGCGTAGGCCCCGAGGAGGACCAGGTCGGGCCGCGCCTCGACCCACGCGCCGGCGGCCGCCCCCGAGGCGAGCTGCGTCAGCGACACGGCCGGGATCAGGATCGGCACCACGACCGGGAACGCCAACACCGGCAGCAGCGGACCCGCCGCCCGCGCCCGCGCGATGAGCGCCGAGAGCAGCGTCGTCGCCGCAGCCAGCCCGAGCGCACCCAGCCCCGAGGCGGCCCACAGCACGCCCGGCGCGCCGAGCGGCGTCGGCACGAGGATCCGGAAGCCCACTACCGTGAGCGCCGTCACGGCCAGCATCAGCACCGCGTTGAAGGCCAGCTTGCCTGCGTAGACCTGGCTCGGGCGGAGGTGGAGCTGCAAGAGCAGCGACGTCCCGCGCTCCTCCTCGGCCACGAACGCCCGCCCCAGCCCGACCGCCGCCGCGAACACGACCACGATCCACAAGAGCGCGGCCGCGACCGACACGCTCGGGGCGCCCCGGACGGCCACGCGCACCAGCACCAGCGAGGCGGCGACGAACATCGCCAGCGCGCCGAGCGCGACGCGGGTGCGGAGTTCGAGGCGGGCGTCGTTGGCAACGACGGCCCAGGTGCCGGAGAGCCAGTCCACGGGAACGGGGGGAGGGCCCGGAGGATAGCACGGCCGCACCTCTCCCTCGCCCGTGCCCGACTTCCGCGACCGCCTCGTCGGCGTCCTCCTCGGCTCCGCCCTCGGCGACGCCCTCGGGATGCCTGTCGAGAACCTCAGCCACCAGAACGTCCGCACCTACTACAAAGGCCTCAAGGAGCTGCGCGCCGACGAGAAGCGCGCCGACCTCGACGCCGGCCAGTGGACGGCCGACACGCAGCGGATGCGCGCCCTCGCGCACGCGCTCTCGACCGGCGCCCCCGACAGCCCCGAGGAGGTCCGCCAGGCCTTCGCCGACGCGCTCCCCGAGGCGGGCGCTCTCCGGCGCGGCGACGTCGTGAGCCCCAGCAGCGCGTGCGCGGCGTGCGCGGCGCCGCTCGGCGTGCAGGCCCGGCTCCGCGGCCTGGCCGACCTCGCCGGCGCGCGGTGGGCCTCGCTCCTGTTCCAGGCCGTCGACCCGCACCCGGCCGCACACGTGGCCGCCTCGGCGCAGGCGGCGGCCCTCCGGACGTGCCTCGCCAAAGACCCCGCCTCGGTGACCGGTCCGTCGATCCTGGCCGCGGCGCACGCGGCCGCCCTCGACGCCGAGCGCCTCCTCGGGGCGGATGCCCGCGTGTCGGACCGCCTCGGGGACCTGACCGGCCGCCTCGACGAGTTCCCGCTCGACCTCCAGGACCGCTGCAACGGGACCGGCGCGGCGGCCGACGAGGCGTTCCCGTTTGCCGTCGCGATGGTGGCCCGCTCCCCCGGCCTCGTCGAGGCGACGCTGCTCTCGTCGGTCAACGTCGGCGGCGACGCCGCGGCCGTCGGGTCGATGGTGGGTGCCCTCCTCGGGGCGCTCCACGGCGCGAGCGCGCTCCCGTGGCTCGACGAGGTCGAGGGCGCCGACGCGATCCGCACTGAGGCGGAGGCGCTGGTCGAGGCCCTCGCCTGAACGCATCGCGGGCTCCCCCCGAGGCGGAGGGAGCCCGCGAACGTTGCCTGAAACGAGGCTCAGTGGTGCGAGGCGCTGCTGCGGCTGCGGCGCGTCTCGGGCATCAGCACGCGGTCGATCACGTGGACGATCCCGTTCGACGCCTCGATGTCGGTCGCCACGAGCCGGCTGCGGTTGATCCGGTTGCCGATCCGGAGCGTCTGGCCGTTGACGGTCGTCAGCTCGTCGATGGCGCCCAGCTCGGCGGAGCTGAACCGGCCTGGCACGACGTGATAGGTCAGGATCGCCGTGAGCTGGTCGCGGTTCTCGGGCCGCAGGAGCGACTCGATGGTGTCGTCACCGAGGCGGGCGAAGGCCGCGTCCTTGGGCGCGAAGACGGTGAAGGGGCCGTCGCCCTGGAGCGTCTCGACGAGGCCGGCCGCGCTCACGGCGGCGACGAGCGTCTCGAAGTCGTCGCTGCCGGCGGCGATCTCGACGATGTCGGGCGTGTGCTGCGCCGAGGCGGCGAGCGGGAAGGCCAGGAGGGCGAGGAGGAGGGTGCGGATGCGCATGGTCGGAGGAGGTTTGGGGACGTGGCCGGGTGTCGGCCGGTGTGGGGCGTTAACGGGGTGCACGCCGCCTCGGGGCCTCGGAATCGGCGAGCGGCGGGGCGAGGCCGCCGAGCGGTGGACTCGCGCGACGAGTGGGGAGGCAACGCGCCACAGGGCCTGGCGTCGTAGACTTCGGCCATGTCGCCGGCCTGGATCGTCCCCCTGTTTCTCCTCGCCTTCCCGCTCTTCTGGAGCGCGGTCTGCTGGCTCATCGCACAGATGGGGTGGAGCCGCCTCGCGGCGAGCTACCGCACCGAGGCGCCGCCGACCGGCCGCCGCCTCGTCGTCGGGATCGCGTACGTGGGGGTGTCGCGCTACAGCGGCGTGCTGAGCGCGCACGTCGAGCCCGAGGGGCTCCGCCTGTCGGTCCTGTTCCTGTTTCGCCCGGGGCACCCGCCGGTCCTCCTCCCGTGGGACGCGATTGTCGACATCCGCCCCCGGAAGGCGCTCTGGAAGACGCTCTACGTCCTCGAGATCGGCGACCCGAAGCTGACGACCGTCACCGTCCCCGAGACGGTCGTCGAGGCCATCGCCGAGGCGGCGCCTACGCCTCTACCGGGTCGGTCCGGAGCCTGACGAGGCGCCAGTCGCCCGGCGCCACCTCGCGGACGGCGCCCGAAATGCGGGCCTCGGTCACGTCGCCCTCGGGCGTCTCGACGCGGGCGACCGACGAGAACGCGCTCTCGTCCGGCCCGTGCACCAGCCGCTCGGCGGCGACGTAGGCGTCGCGCACGTGGGCGTTCTCGACGATCTGCTCCACGACCGACTGCACCTGCGGGCTGTCGCGGCGGTACTCGACCTCGCCGACCGTCACGACGTCGGCCAGCCCGGCGAGCATTCCCGCCTGGTCGCCCGCGCGGATCGCAGCGCGGAAGGACGCCCAGAACGCCTCGGCCGCCTCAGTGCGCGCAGCGTCATCTGCCGGGTCGTCGATGGGGACGGCCGGCGGCATGGGCCGCGGGCGCGGGAGGAGGGCGTCGGATACGGGCGGCTCGGGCGCGGGCTCCGTGTTCGGCTCTGGCGCGGGCGGCACCGAGGCGGTCGGCGCGTCGATCACCTCGGGGGCCTCGGCCGTCCCCGAGGCGGTGTCGGCGGGCGTGGGATCCAGCGTGGTGGGCGGCTGGACGGCCACGTCCGTCGGTGTGGACGCCTCGGGGGCCGGCGTGGGCGCCGGATCGGCGCAGGCAGTAAGGACGAAGGCGAGGGCGAGCGTAGAAACGCGCATGGCGGGGTCGGTGGGAGAGACCGGACTGTGAGAGTGCACGCGCCGTGCCACCTCGGGGCGTGGCGGCCTCCGCCACACAATCGACACAACTGTCTTGCGAGACCGCCGACGGCCGACCGCGGACCGCCGCCTCAGGATGGAGGACCACGGACCGCGGACGATGGACCGCCGCCTCGGGGCCGAGCGAGACGTCTGATCTTGAGATCTCCCTCTCCCAGCGGGAGGGGGCTGGGGGGAGGGCGAGCTAGCCTGGCATCGCCTCGGGATCGAAGCCTGTCCGAAGCAGCGCCGCCTCGGGCACCGAGGTCAAGCGGTACCGAGGCGGTCGATTTGTCGCCCCCCTCCCGACCTCCCCCCGCTGGGGGGAGGAGACGAAGATGTGGCCGTGCTGCGACCTCCAGGGCCGTCCCGCCTCGGGGCTCAGCAGCGGACGACGGTCCCCGAGGCGGTGGCGCCGCCGGCCGTCACGCGCACGACGTAGAGGCCCGGCACCCACGCGGCGGCGTCGAGGTCGAGGCGCTGCGGGCCGGCGGGGAGGACCGCCTCGGTGCGGGCAACACGACGGCCGCGGGCGTCGAACGCCTCGACGGTGACGGCGGCCGCTTCGGCGAGGGCGAGGCGGACGGCGACCGGCCCCGAGGCGGGGTTGGGGGAGAGGCGAACCCCGAGGCGGGCGCTGTTGGGAGCGTCATCCGCGGCGACGGGGTAAGGGGTGCCACGTTCGAGGTTTCCCACGCGGGCGTACGACAAGCGCAGCTCCGAACTCGACCCCGTGTCCTGCCATGGCCCCACTCCGCGCTGGTAGACGATGCTGCCCATCGCACCCCGAGAAAACGCCTTCTGGTTCGGAGCGAAGGGGTTCGCCGAGGCGTCTCGGCAGCCGAGCGGATCGTCCTCGATGTACGCGTGGAAGTCAGCGCCCAAGGGGCACGACACTGGCCACTCGTCTCCGCTCTCAGTCAGGCTCACGATGCGGCCGGAGGTCGAGTCGAATCGGAGGAGTTCGGTCCGCTCGACGTCACCCCAAACCCCTCCAGGCTGAAGGCGCCGCAGCGTCTCGACGACGTATGGGGTGCTCGCCACCGTGGAGTCGGAGACCAGCGCGCGGCGCGTGAACGAGACGGGCGCACCGCCCGGATCGAACACCTCGTACTCCCACACGTTGCCGACGGCGAGCGGGTAGTACATCCACGGCGGCGTCGGGTCGGGGAGGTTCGGCATGCCCTCGATGGGTTCGCCGTAGGTCTCGTTGCCCACGCGGACGTAAACGAGGTCGGTGTAGTACCCGTCCTCTCCGATGCCCGCGTAGAACGTCGGGCCGGGAACTGCGCCGTCGAACGAGACGGCCATTCTCGACCCACCCCCGAGGCCGAAGGCTCGCTCGCGTTTGTCGTAGGACGCGTATACGGCGGGATCGCAGTCGGGCTCGCTGCCGTGGTCGCCTGTCAGAGGGCCGTCGAGCCGGCATGGAAAATCACGTACCGCCTCGGTGCCCGTCCACCGCACGACCGTCGCCGCCTCGGGGTCGAAGCGGACAGGCTCGCGAACGTCCGAGACGAGAGTGAACCGGCGCTCGACAGAGCGAAACCCCTGCTTGCGGCGGATGAACCACGGCTCCGCATCGATCATCGTGTCTGCGACAATCATCGTGCGGAAGTGGGTCGGGCCGGGAGTAACGGCGTTGAGCAGTCTCGACTCCCACCGATTCCCGATCTCCAGCGGGTAGTAGCTCGCCGGGTCGGTCGTGTCCGGCACGGCGTCCTGCCCCGAGGCGGGCAGCGCGAGGAGGAGCGTGAGGAGAGCCGAGACGAGGCGCACAGAGTGGCTGGAGGTACGCCGACAGGGTAGAAGCCGAGTCGCCTCGGTGCAAGGCGAGGGCCGCCTCGGAGGTGGTGCAAAAAAATTAGCAGATCGGGATACGCACCCCGCCGCGGCGTCCGTTCGGCGAGCACCCCTTCACCACGCTGTCCCATGCGCCTGCTCCTCTGCGCGGCCCTCGCCCTGGCCGCCCTCCCCGCCCTCGCCCAAGACGACCCCGAGGCGGACGACCGCGAGGTCGAGATCGAAATCGAGGCCGACGACCTCGACGACGGCCCGATGCGCTTCCGCATCGAGCGCGACGGCGACGACGGCCACGTCATCTTCCACCGCGGCGACGATGGAGAGGAGAACGTGTTCCGCTTCCGCACCCCCTCGCCCGGCGACGTCGCCCAGCTCCGGGGGCTCCAGATGGACCTCGATGCACTGCGCGACGGCCCCTTCGCGGCCTTCCGCTCGGGCGACTCGCCGTTCGCCGTTCGCAGCTTCCTGATGGGCGGTGGCGTCTCGGAGGAGACCCGCGAGCAGATGCGCGACCTCCAGCGCGAGGCCCGCGAGATCGCCCGCGAGGCCCGCCGCGCCGACGGCGCCGAGCGCGACGCGGCCGTCCGTCGCCTCGACGGCGTGCTGGCCGAGCTGTTCGAGGTTCGCGCTGAGGCCCGCCGCGAGGAGGCCCAGCACCTCCGCGAGCGCGCCCGGGAGCTGACCGCCGAGGCCGACGAGGTGGAGGACGCCCTCCGCGAGCGCGACGCCCGCCGCGAGGCGCTCATCGACGCCCGCCGCGCCGAGCTGCTCGGCGAGACGCCCCTGAGTGACTGGTAGGCCGCCCCGAACTGTCGTCCCCCCACTGTCCGCCCCGCCGGCGCCCTGGAGCCCGCGGGGCGGACGTGTGTCTGCGCGATATTCGGGCATGGCCGAGCCCCCGCTCCTGTACCGCGCCCTCCGCGCCGTCGTGCGCACCCTGATGCGGGTCTTCTTCCGCGACATCACCGTCGCCGGGCGGCGGAACGTCCCCGAGGCGGGCGGCGGGCTCCTCGTCGCGTGGCACCCCAACGGGGTCATCGACCCGGCGCTGATCCTGAGCACGTTCCCCGGCCAGATCGTGTTCGGCGCGCGGCACGGGCTCCTCAAGTGGCCCCTCCTCGGGGCGCTGATGCGCGGGCTGGGGACGGTCCCGATCTACCGCGCGCAGGACGCCGGGACGACTGACCCCGAGGCGCGGCGCGCGGCGAACGAGAAGAGCCTGGGCGCCCTCGCCGACCAGATCGCTGCGGGGTCGTTCTCAGCGCTCTTCCCCGAGGGCGTCAGCCACGACGACCCGAGCCTGCGCGACGTCAAGACGGGCGCCGCGCGGCTCTACCTCCGCGCCCGCGCCGAGGCGGCCGCCTCGGAGACGCCGCCGGTGATCGTGCCGGTCGGGCTCCACTACGACGACAAGGACCTCTTCCGGTCTGACGTGCTCGTCGCCTACCACCCGCCGCTCCGCCTCGGGGACCTGCCCGAAGGCGACGGCGAGGAGACGGTCCGCGCGCTCACCGGCCGCATCGAGGCGGCGCTCGTCGAGGCGGTCCGCCCGACCGAGGACTGGCAGACGCACCGGCTGATGCACCGAGCCTACGCGCTGATGCGCGCCGAGGACGACGTGCGCGACGGCGTCGACTCGGGGCCGGCCACGTTCGAGGACCGCACGCGCGGCTTCCGGATGGTGTGGCATGGCTACCAGGCCCGCCGCGACTCGCACCCCCAGGAGATCGAGGCGCTCCGCCGCGACGTGGCCGCCTACGACCGCCTCCTCCGCACGACCGGGCTGGCCGACGCCGACCTCGACCGTCCGCCCGAGGTGGCCTCGCCGCTGCTCGTCGCGCTCTTCCTCGTGCAGCTCGCGGCGGTCGCGATCCTGCTGCCGCCGGTCATCGTGCTGGGGTTCGTGGTGAACCTGCCGGCGTTCTGGCTCCTGAACCGCGCCGCGCGGCGGTTCGCGGCTGCCGAGAAGGACACGGCGACGGTCAAGATCCTGGGCGGCATCGTGCTCTACCCGCTCGCGTGGACGATCGCGGCGGTGCTCGCGGGCCTCGGCGCGGCGCGGCTCCACGACCTGTTCCCGGCCCTGCCGGACGCGCCGCTGCTGGCCGGCGTCGCGGTGTTCGTCCTCAGCGCGCTCGGCGGGGCGATGGCGCTGCGCTGGGGCGAGCTGGTCAAGGAGACGAGCCGGGCCGTCCGCGCCCGGTTCTTCCGCCGCCGCCGCCGCGACGTGATCGCGCGGCTCCAGCTCCTGCGGACCGACCTGCACGCCCGCTTCTCCCGCCTCGCCGAGGGGCTCGACCTGCCCGAGAGCGTGGTGTGACCGCCTCGGGGAGGCGCGACCGCCGACGGCCGACCGCGGACCGCTGCCTCGGGATGGAGGACGACAGACCGCGGACCACGGACGACTGCCGCCTCGGGGCTAGGCGGGACGTCTGATCGGGAGATCTCCCCCTCCCAGCGCGCGGGGGCTGGGGGGAGGGCGAGCTAGCCCGGCATCGCCTCGGGGTCGAAGCCTGTCCGAAGCAGCGCTGCCTTGGGAGCGGGAGACGATGGGGACCGAGGCGGTCGACTCGTGGGGGGCCCCCCCCCCCCCCCCCCCCC
>JBCCQJ010000056.1:0-18157 GCA_039024395.1 Bacteroidota bacterium
AGACCCGAAGACGACACCCCAGTACGTGGCAGCGGCTGACGGCTCCGGAGGCATGTGCGCTAACCTGATGCGTATGGGGCGTATTGCAATACGCCCCCACGCGTCGTCTCTGAGGCAGCGGTCGGCCGTCTCCCCGAGGCGGCTCAGCGGATGCGCACGGCGGCGGCGAAGAGCTGCCCCGCCCCCGAGGCGGTGCGCGACTCAGTTGCCCGGAACGTTTCCCCGGCCGCGCCTCCTCCACTCTCCATGCTCTCGCCGCGCAGCGGCTCTCTCGTCGCGAAGCGACGCTCTCGCGGCGTAGCCGCGCTCTCCTCCACCGCCTCGGGGACTTGGAACCGCTTTCGGCGTAGGTTGCTGCCCTCCTTCCCCTTCCCCCGATGAAAATCCCGTCGCTCGTCCTCCGCCAGCTCTACACGAACGGCAGCCTCACGCCGACGGACAGCGGCGTCGCGTTCAGCCTCAAGAACCGTCTCACCGACGCCCGGCTGACCGGCCTCCAGAGCGTGACCGTGGGCGGCACCGAGGTGCGCGCCGACCGGCTCACGCTGTCGCTCGACGACGGGAGCACGCTGAGCGCTGCCGACGTGTCGTCGTCGAACCCGGTCGACTTCCCGCTGCGCAAGGTGATGACGGTCCACGTGCCCGGCGTCAGGGCCAACGAGGGGGTGCACGAGATCCGTCTCCGGTTCGCGATCGAGGGCATGGGCGACCTCAAGTTCAAAGTGAAGGACTCGGTGCAAGCCGAACGGCCCGACCGTGTGACGGTGCCGCGCGATCGCCAGGACGACTACTCCGAGGCGGCCATCCAGGCGCGCCAGCGGTTCGTCGAGGACTACACCGGCACGTCGCTCGAGCACGTCAAGAGCTACTCGTTCGACCCGCACGTGGCGGCTGGCAACGTGGAGAGCTTCATCGGCGTCGCGCAGGTGCCGATCGGCGTCGCCGGCCCGCTCCACGTCAACGGCGAGCACGCGCAGGGCGAGTTCCTGGTGCCGCTCGCGACGGCCGAGGGCACGCTCGTCGCGAGCTACAACCGCGGGATGAAGGTGCTCAACCTCTCGGGCGGCGTGAAGTGCACCGTCTCGGACGACGCGATGCAGCGGGCGCCGGTCTTCATCTTCGAGGACGCCCGCGCCGCGCGCGACTTCAAGGCGTGGCTGGCCGAGCACATCGACGAGATCGCCGCCCAGGCCGAGGCGACCACCTCGGTGGGCAAGCTGCAGTACATCGACACGTACCTCTCGAACCACTTCGCGTTCAGCCGCTTCAACTTCTCGACCGGCGACGCGGCCGGTCAGAACATGGTCGGGCGGGCCACCTTCGCCGCCTGCTCGTGGATCCTCGAGAACAACGACACGATCCGGCGCTTCTACCTCGAGTCCAACTTCGCGACCGACAAGAAGGCGTCGATGGTCAACATCATGAAGACGCGCGGCAAGCGGGTCACGGCCGAGTGCCTGATCCCGGGCGACGTGCTGCGGCAGGTGATGCGCGTCGAGCCGAAGGGGCTGGCCTACCACTGGGGCGTCGCGGCCGGCATCGGCAGCGTGCTCTCGGGCGCCAACAACAACGGCCTCCACAGCCCCAACGGCATCACGGCCATGTTCATCGCGACGGGCCAGGACGTGGCGAACGTCTCCGAGTCGTCGGCGGCGATCCTCTACGCCGAGCACACCGACGACGACGACCTGTTCATGTCGATCACGATCCCGAGCCTCATCGTGGCCACCTACGGCGGCGGCGTCGGGCTGGCGACGCAGCGCGAGTGCCTCGAGATGCTCGGCTGCTACGGGCGCGACAAGGTGAAGAAGTTCGCCGAGATCGTGGCCGGCGTCGTGCTGGCCGGCGAGATCAGCCTCGCCTCGGCGATCTCGTCGAACGACTGGGTGAGCAGCCACGAGAAGTTCGGCCGCAACCGGTAGAGCGGGGCTTCCGGCTCTGGGCTATCGGCTTCCGGCTGTCGGCTCTGGGCTGTCGGCTCTGGGCTGTCGGCTTTCGGCCGCTCGCGCACGGTCCCGCCTCGGGGCTGTCCGCCTCGGTGTCTGAGAGTCCCCTCCCCCCAGCGGGGGGAGGTCGGGAGGGGGGCGACGAATCGACCGCCCTGGGGACGGGCGGCGACCCAGACCGAGGCGACTCCGATCCCGACAGACCTCGACCCCGAGGCGGTACCGGGCAGGCTCGCCCTGGCCTCCTCCCAGCAGGCGACCTCAAGGGGAGGCGTTTCGCCCGCCGCCTCGGCGCGCTCCGAAGCGGCGCCCTCGAACGGGACCGCCTCGGGGAGCCAAATCCGCCTCGGGGCGGTACCATGCGGCGATGACGCCCCCTGACCCTCCCCTACCCCCCGCCGAGCCAGGCTCGGAGGAGCCCGCCTCCGGCGAGCCCGTCCCGGTTTCTGAGGCAGCCCCCGGCGCACATCCGCCCGATGCCGGGGCATACGAAGGCGACGGCGCTGGGGCGGTCTCCACCAAGGCGGCGCCGGTGATCGACGGCGAGGACGACACCCTCACCGAGGCGGAGGCCACAGATGCCCTCGACGCCCGGCCGCCGGGTCCGGCCGGCGATGGGGCCATGGCCACACGGCGCGCCGAGGCGGCGCCCGGCCCGATCCGCGCCCTCCCCTCCTTCCGGCGCGGCCTCCCCGAGGCGCTCCACGCCGAGTCCGAGAAGGCCGTCGCGGCCGACCTGAGCCGCCTCGCCAAGCTCCGCCGCCGCGTGGGCACGCACAACGTGCCGGCGCTCGACGACGAGACGGCCGTCGCCGCCCGTGCCGGCTTCGAGGTGATGGACGTCGGCGCGCCGCCGTCGCTGCTCCGGCGCTACTTCACGACGCTCCGCCACGCGACCGGCCTCGTCTACGGCAGCGCCGTCGCCGTGGCCCGCGACCGCGAGCAGTTCTCGTGGGTGAAGGGCTTCCCGCTGTTCCTCATCAAGGTGGCCGCGTTCTTCGTCAAGCCGCTCGTCAAGCGCGACCTGCGGGGGCTTCCGATCCAGGTCCAGCTCCGCCGGCGGCTCGAGCTGCTCGGGCCGACCTACATCAAGCTCGGGCAGGTGCTGGCGCTGCGGGAGGACCTGCTGCCGCCGTTCATCACCGAGGAGCTGAAGAACCTGCTCGACCGGCTGCCGGTGATGCCGTTCCCCGAGTACAAGGACCGCGTGGCGAAGGGGCTCGGGCGGCCCGTCGAGGAGGCGTTCTCGTACATCAACCCGAAGCCGCTCGGCAGCGCGTCGATCGGGCAGATCCACCCCGCGACGACGGTCGACGGCGAGGACGTGATCCTGAAGGTCGTCAAGCCGCACATCTACGTGATCCTGAAGCGGGACGCGCGGCTGCTCGGCTTCTTCGGATCGTTCCTGCAGGTGTTCTTCAGCCGCTACCAGCCGAAGAAGGTGCTCGACGAGTTCGCCGAGTACACGCTCCGCGAGGTCGACCTGCGGCGCGAGGCCGACAATGCCGAGCAGCTTGCGCTCAACTTCGCCGACGCGCCGGGCATCCGGTTCCCCAAGATCTACCGGGAGTACTCGAGCCGGCTCGTGCTCACGATGGAGCGGTTCGACGGCATCCGCCCCGACACCGAGGCGAGCCGCGCGCTGCCGCTCGAAGCCCGCGAGCAACTCGTCGACCTCGGCGCGATGAGCATCATCCGGATGCTCTACCAGGACGGCTTCTTCCACGCCGACCTCCACCCGGGCAACCTGTTCATCCTCGGCGCCGAGCCCGACGAGAGCGGCGAGGTGACCCCCGAGCTTGGGTTCATCGACCTCGGGATGGTCGGCTACTTCGACGGCGACCTCCGGCGGACGCTCCTCTACTACTACTTCTCGCTCGTCACCGGCGATGCCGAGAACGCGGCGCGCTACCTCACGTCGGTCTCCGAGGCGGGCAAGAAGGGCGACCCGCGCGGCTTCCAGCGGGCGGTCGCCGAGTTGTGCCGGCGCTTCTACCGCGCGCAGCGCTACGGCGAGGTGTCGGTGGGGCAGCTCATCATGGAGTCGGTCGGGCTGGCGGGCCAGTACCGGATGTACTTCCCGGTCGAGATGGTGCTGATGACGAAGGCGCTCGTCACGTTCGAGGGCGTCGGGCAGACGCTCTTGCCGGGGTTCGACGTGGCGAAGGTGAGCCAGAAGCACGTCAACAAGCTGTTCCTGAGCCAGTTCAACCCGCTCGCGCTGCTGAAGGAGAGCTTCCGCGGGGCGCCCGAGCTGGTGGACCTGATCGTGAAGAGCCCGACGCTGCTCTCGGAGGGCATCCGGTTCGCCGAGTCGCGCATCAAGGCGCCCAACGCGTCGCCCCTGGCCGGACTGCGGACGGCGCTCATGTCGGGCGCGAGCCTCGTCGCCGGCACCATCGCCGTCACGACCGGCGGCCCGTGGTTCCTGTGGGCGCCGCTGTTCGCCCTCGCGGCCGGGTTCGCGATGAAGCGGTCGTAGGGGGGCTGTGGGCTGTGGGCTGTGGGCTGTGGGCAAAGTGCCGCCGCCTCGGGGGGCGGGGCGCGCAAGGCCGACCGGTGAGTGCCCGCCGGTGACGGTACGTCAGTGGGCCAGTGCGTCAGTGGTCCAGTGCGTCGGTGGATCGCGTAGGCGGAGGGTGTCACCGCCTCGGGGGGGTGGCGTTCGGCCGAAGGGGGGCACGAATCGTAGGGGCGTAGCATGCTACGCCCTGCCGTGTCTGAATGCCGCGGCCCTCACTACCAGCCCCGAGGCGGGCATCCCCGAGGCGGGCATCCCCGAGGCAGGCGGCCCCGAGGCGGTGATCGGATCCGCCGCCTCGGGGACGCGCGGCGCAGCGGGATCACGAGTAGGTTCGATGCATCCCGAACGCTTCTCTCAATGGGACGCCCCGCCCTCCGACGACTCCAGATCGGCGCCGTGCGCTACCTCTGGCGCGTGCATCACCGCCACCACGACCACGAGGTGGACGGCGTGCCGCGCTGCACTGAGGTGTTCACGGCGTTTCAGGGCGACTATCCCCGGCGGCCCGTGCGGATGACGCTGGCTCCCTCGACGCCGTCGCACCCGGCCGATTCCACCACGAACCAAAGCTAGAACGCGGGCATGCGGGACGGCTTCACGAATGGGATCTCGCTTCTGGCGCTCCTCGTGCTCGGTCTCAGCGCGGGGGCGATGCTCGCCGAGGCGGCGACGCTGGTTCCGTACTGGCAGAGGATCTCGGCAGACGCGTTCTTCGACTGGTACGCAGCCCACGCGGATCTCCTGGTCGGCTTCTACAGCCCTCTTCAGATTTCGAGCGCCGTGCTCGCCGTCGCGGCGCTGGCGCTCAACGCCATCGGCCGCCGACCTCTGCCGTTCTGGGGGCTCTCGGCAGCGCTATCGCTCGTTGTCCTCGGTCTCTTCTTCGTGTACTTCAGGGATGCCAACGCAGGCTTTTCGAGTCGCAGCATTGCTGCGCAGGACCTGCCCGCTGCGCTTCAGACGTGGGGCGCATGGCAGTGGGCGCGGGTGGCGGTCGGCACGGCCGCCTTCGCGGCTGCAGCAGCGGCCGTGATGCGGACGCCGGAAGGCCCTCGCGAACGAGACCCCGTGCGGCGAGGCGGCGAACGGGCGGCGTGACGCGACCCGCACACACGTCGGCGCCCTCGTTCCTCAGAAGAACGCTTCCCATTGCAAGACCTCGCTTGTGCCACCATCTCTCGGTGTGATGCCATTCCCTGACAGCGTTCTCGCGCTGCGCGGTGCGGCCGTGGCCGTCCTCCTCGGTGGCCTGGCGTCGGTCACCGCCCACGCGCAGCCTGCACCGCTCACCGTCGACGAGGGTGCGACGTTCACTCTCGACGGCCCCTCGGGCGTCTACCCCATCCACGTCACGCTCCCACCCGGGTACGACCCCGACCGTCCCACTCCCTACCCGGCTCTCTACTACGCCGACGCGTGGTGGCTCGCCGAGCTTGTCGCTGGCGTGGCGAAGATTGCGGTGCTCACCGACAACATCGAGCCCGTGGTGCTCGTCGGAATCGGGACGCAGGGCGACGTCGACGACTGGAGCCGGCAGCGGAACCGCGACCTCACCCCGAGCCCGTTCCGCCCCCCGGCTGGGCTCTCGATGACGGGTGGAAGCGCGCGGATGGACTCGACCAACACCGGCGGCGCCCCGGCCTTCCTGGCCGTCGTCCGCGACTCGGTCGTCGCCCACGTCGAGGCAGACTACCACGTGGACCCTGCGCGCCGAGGCTGGCTCGGGCACTCGTTCGGCGGGCTCTTCGGGGCGTGGACGCGGTCGGTCGAGCCCGACCTGTTCACCGATCTGCTCCTCGTCTCGCCGTCTGCGTTCTGGGATGGTGGGTTCGGGTCTGGGCGGTCGGGCATCGTTCTCTCTGCGGAGTACGAGCCCGGAGGGCGCGTCTTCCTCACGTACGGGAGCGACGAGGACGGCCCCATCCGACGGTCGGTCCCGGCGCTCGCCGAGCGGCTCGACGGGGTCGCCGAGGTCTCGCTCCGCAGCTACGAGGGGCGCGATCACCACTCGGTCCTGATGCCCTCGCTGTGGGACGGCCTGACGTGGCTCTACGGGCGGTAGCGCTCGGAGCTGGCGGCCACCCGGTTTCCGAGCCTCCCGCCGGTCTGGCCTCTTGGCGGGTTCGGCGCCCACACGCCCCGCCTCGGATGGCCCCGCCTCGGGGGGAAGGCCACCGTCGCAGGCCTCCTCGGGGCCATCGCAGGGCGGGAGGGCCGAGCCTACCGCGCGCGCCAGCTTCCGAGGCGGGTATGCCATCCCCGAGGCGGGCACGCAGCCCTCGAGGCGGCGTCGCGGACACGAGCAGGCACCCGAGGGCCGGTGTCCGCCGCGCCCTGCGCCTCGAGGGTGTTTCTGGGTAGTCTCTCGCCATGACGCTGGACCTGACGCTCGCCACGTGGTTCTCGACCCTCCTCCCGGGCACCGCCGTCGTGATCGCCGGTGCGGTCGCGGTCCTGCTGCTGGCGCGGAGCCACGGGAGCGCGGCGGCGAACCGAATGCTCGGAGGGTTCCTCCTCGCCGCGGCGTGCTGCGTGCTCTACGTCCTGCTGATCGGCGTGCAGCCGAGCGGCGAGAACCTGGGGATCATCCTCGCCCCTCTCCCCTACACCCTCGCGCTGGGTCCGCTGCTCTACGGCTACGTCCGGGCCCGCCTCGGGGCGGGGCTTCCGCACCCTCTGCACGCGGCGCTGCCGCTCGTGCAGGCGGCGGTTCTCCTGGCGGTCGGGCTCGCGCCTGACGATGTGCAGGTGTGGTGGATGTCCGAGGTGTTCATCCCCTGGTACGGGCCGGTCCAGATCGGGCTGGCCATCGTCAGCCTCGCCGGGTACCTGGTCGCCTCGTGGCGCGCGGTGCGGTCGTACCCCGTCGAGCCCTACGCCTGGGCGCGGCGTCGCGACGCCTGGCTGCGGCGCCTTCTCACAGGCGTCTCGATGGCCCTCCTCGTCCTCGTGCTGGTGGACGGCCTCGACGCCCTCTCTGGCTCCGTCGGGGTCGGGCGTCCGTCGTGGCTCCTCGCCGTCGAGCGAACCGCCTACGGGGCCTTTCTCCTGGCCTCGGTGGGCGCGGGGCTGGTCCAGGCCGGCGTCCGCCTGGATACCTCCGACGCGGCGCCTGCCCGGGACGCCGAATCGACGGGCCCTCCCCGAGGCGGACGCGAACGGCCACGTCCTTCGTCCGTGTCCCCGCCGACGCCCGAAGCTCTGCGCCAGCGCGAGGCCCTGGACCGGCTCATGGAGGCCGAGCGGCCCTACCTGGACCCCAACCTGTCGCTCGGCTCGCTGGCCGACCAGCTCGGCCTGACCGACAAGGCCCTCTCGGCGCTGTTCAACGACACGATGGGCACGACGTACACCGCCTACGTCAACGGCCACCGGGTCGCCGAGGCGGAGCGCCGGCTGGTGTCGCCCGAGTTCGAGCACCTGAGCGTGCTGGCCATCGGGCTCGACGCCGGGTTCGCCTCCAAGTCCACCTTCAACCGGGTGTTCAAGGAGACGACGGGTCAGACGCCCTCGGAGTACCGGACCGTGGCACACGCTTCGGCGGCGAGCCGCTCGTAGCGGCGGGTCCCGATCGGCCCTGGGACCTGTACCGGGGGTCCCAATCCTTCTCTGGGACGGCGCAGGGGCCGTCTGTGGGCTTCTTCGGTCCATCCACGCCAGAGGATCTCCGCTGGCACGTCCCCCACTTGGACCCCCTGACCCATGCGACTGCTTGTCTCCCTCATCGCTCTCCTGACGCTGCTCCAGCCCGTCTGGGTCACCGCTCAGGACGCCCCATCGCCTGACAACCCGTACCAGACGCCGCAGCCCAATCCTGCGGTGTGGCCCGAATGCGTCCCGGGCCAGGTCGAGGTCATGCTGCTGGGGACCGTCCACATGAACAACCCCGGCCTCGACCTCAACAACGTCGACGTGCCGGACGTGCGGACGCCCGCGCTGCAGGCAGAGCTGGAGGAGCTGACCGAGCGCCTCGCGGCCTATGCGCCTCAGAAGGTGATGGTCGAGTCGGTCTGGAGCGAGGACCCCGCGCGGCTCGACGCGGCGTACGCCGCCTACCTCGCCGCCGACGGCACGACCCAGAGCCGGCGGGAGGCCGAGCAGATCGGGTTCCGCCTCGCCCGCCGTCTGGGGCTCGGAGGCGTCTACCCGATCGACTACACCCGCGGGATGGACCGGAGCGAGATGCAGGCCTACGCTGCCGACGGCGGCCCCACGATCCACACGATGGACTACGGCCAGCTCATCCCCGAGCGCTTCCGGGTAGACGTCAACGAGGTGGTTCGCCAGCTCTCGATGACCGAGTACCACGCGTGGCTCAACGACGACGTGGCGCTGCGGGCCAACCACTTCGAGATGTTCGGGATGGCCCTCGGCGCGGGCACGGGCGAGGCCTACCCGGGGCCGGACCTGCTGGCGGCCTGGTATGGGCGCAACCTCAACATGGTCCACCACATCCTCCGGGGCATCGAGCCGGGCGACCAGCGGGTGTTCGTGCTCGTCGGCTCGGGGCACGTCCGGGTGATGCGGCACCTGCTGAACGAGGCGCCGCACTTCTGCCCGGTCAGCCCGCTGCCCTACCTCGGGTAGCATCCGCACGCAGCCCGAGGACACAGACCTCGACGCGTAGCTTCTGCCAGCCACACCGCCTCGGGGACTCGTTTGCCCCGAGGCGGTCGGCGTTCGATCCCCCGCGCTCTTCGTCGCATCCTGTACCGACCCGTGTTCCGTCTACCAGCACGCGTCGTCGCGGCCTCCGCGCTTCTGCTGACCTCTTGCGACTTCGGCGGGGGAAGTCGCCTCATCGGCGAGGGCGAGCCCACGGTGCTGGTCATTGGGGACTCGGTGATGGAGTGGAATCGACCCGACAACGCCTCCGTTGCACACGTCATCGCCGAGTTGACCGGGCGGTCCGTTCAGCAGAGCGCGATCTCCGGGGCCCTCCTGAGCGCCGACGGCGGCGACATCCGCGACCAGTACGCGCCGGGCACCTGGGAGTGGGTCGTGATGGACGGCGGCGCGAACGATCTCGGTGAGGAGTGCGGATGCGGGCCGTGTGCGGGCGTGCTCGACGAGTTGGCAAGCGCGGACGGGACCCGCGGGGAGTACCCCGACTTCGTCCGACGCGTTGCGTCCGATGGAGCCGAGGTGCTCGTCATGGGCTACTACGCGCCCCCGACCGGTGCCGAGACCGAGTTCACCGCCTGCGCTGACGAGTTCCAAGAACTCAGCCAGCGACTACAGAGGATGGCCTCTGCGACGGACAACGTCACGTTTGCGCCGGCAGCCGCCGTCATCGACCCCGACAACGGCAGCCACTACGACGAGGACCAGGTCCACCCCTCGGTCACGGGGTCGCGTCTGATCGGGGAGATGTTTGCCGACCTCATCGCAGCCGGCCTCGACGGCTGACCGGAGCGCCGGTCTCCGAGCGGCCGCATCCGGCTCCACAGCCGCGAGGCGCCAGCACACCCCGAGGCGGCCCTGGGGCACGCGAACCCGCCTCGGGGAGGGGTAGAGTCGGCGGGGCAGTGGTTCAGTGGGTCAGAAATGTCCTTCCCTGATCGCCGCGCCGCGTTTCGGCGAGACGGGTGTACCGCACCTCAGCGCAATCCACTCTAGAGGCTGTCATGAACTGGACCGCTCGAAACAGAGCGGAATCGGCTCTCGGCCCGCTCCCCCCCTCTCACCGAGTCATCCCGGACTCTGATCCGGGATCCATGCGACGTCTGGGCAAGGTGGAGAGGCCGTATGGATTCCCGCCTTCGCGGGAATGACCGTGGTTTGGAAGGATGTGGCTCCGCGTCCATCGAGTCCATGACGAGCCTAGGTCCAACGTCGCCGAAGCCACACGAGAAGCGATCCCCAACACCCGCGTGCGCCCGCGCCGCCTCGGGGTCGGGCATAGCGTCCGGACCTCCCTGGCTCAACCGCAGGTCAGGCCGCCTCGGGGGCGTACGCCACGGCGGGCTCGCGGACGCTGCCCCCGAGGCGGTCGAGGGGGCTCCGGACGCCCAGCCCGGTGTGCCCGGCCACGTGGAGGTACCTGCGTCGTCGCCAGCTTCGCGTGGCCCAGCAGGTGCTGGACCGTCCGCACGTCCACGCCGTCCTCGAGGAGGTGGGTCGCGAACGAGTGGCGGAGCGTGTGGGCCGTCGCGCGCTTGTCGATGCCGGCGGCGCGGGCGGCCTTCTGGATGGCGGCCTGGACGGACGACGCGGAGCGGTGGTGCCGGTGCAGGAGCCCGGTCCGCGGGTCAGCCGAGATCCAGACCGACGGGAACGCGAACTGCCAGCCGAAGGCGCGCGCCGCCCCGGGGTGCTTGCGGACGTAGGCGTGCGGGAGCGGCGTGTCGCCGAGGCCGTCGGCGAGGTCGCGCTGGTGGAGCGCGCGGACCCGCAGGAGATGGAGCCGCAGCGGCTCGACGAGCGTCGTCGGGAGGATCGCCACGCGGTCCTTGTCGCCCTTCCCGCGGTGAACGGTGAGCTGGAGCCGGTCGAGGTCGAGGTCCTTAACGCGGAGCCGGAGCGCGCCCGAGATCCGGAGCCCCGCCCCGTAGAGGAGGCCGCCCACGAGGCGGGGCACGCCGTCGAGGCGGCCCAGGAGCGCGGCCACCTCGGGGCGGGTGAGGACGGTCGGGACGCGGGGCGGCTTGCGGACGCGCGTGAGCCCGGCCATCGTGTCGAGCGGGGCGCCGAGGACGGCGTCGTAGAGGAACAGGAGGGCCGAGAGCGCCTGGGTCTGGGTACTCGCGGCGACGTCGCGGTCGTTGGCGAGGTGGTTCAGGAACGCCTCGACGTGGGGCTCGCGGAGGTCGCGGGGGTGGATGAACCGGCCGGCCTCGCGTGCGTGATAACGGACGAAGCGCTCGATCCAGCTCACGTACGTGCGCTCGGTCTGGTAGCTCATGTGGCGGCGCCGAATCGTCGAACGCACGTCGTTGAGGAGGTCGGACATGGGAATGCGTCTGGGGATCGATCCTCAAGACCCGACTCCGAGGCGGACCTAACCCTTCCCGTTATCACCAACGCGCGCTGTGATACGGGCGGATCCGGGCTATTATCACGCGTCGACGACGTGATAAGGGCAGAAACCGCCCTTTATGCGGCGCCGGCTCCACTGAAGTAGTAGTTATGTGGCTTCCCTCATCCTGGCACCGATGGAGCAGTACCTGTTGACCGCCGCAGCTGCATTCGTTGGCGGAGCTGTCTCAGCACTGCTGATCTTACCGAAGGCTCTCGCAGATCGGGAGACTCACGCGAGTAATCGAATCCTGGAAACGCGACTGCTTGCTCTCCAGAGCATTTGGGACCAGTTGAACGAAGTCATTTGGCTCGTGAGCCCGAGCATGAGCATGGGGCACGAGCGTTGGCATAGCGAGTACTTCGATCGAGCTCACGAAGCGGCGCTCGCCTTCAAGAAGGAGGCTGAGCGTCAGCAAATTGTACTAGACAGGTCCGTGGTGAGAGCCTTCGTCAAAGTGTACTCTGGCTTTGATATCTACATGAGAGGTCTCGAAGTTGACGACCGGCATAGTCAGCCTCGCTCTTATGCGTGGTTCCTGAAGGAGCGGCTGAACCCGAGCCTCGCTAAGGTGGCAGAAGCCGTGAACGAGACCATGAGTGTGAGCACGCATCAGATAGCGCTCCAATTCACCGATGAAGCCACATAACCCGCGGCTGCAGCCGACCCAGGGCTCCAGCGTCCTCGGATCGTCTAGGCCTCGGCGCTACCTTCCCCTCGTCCCACCCTCGCGGTCGCTGCCCTGGGCGGCTGAGCCGCAATCTGTTAGGAGACCCCGGTGGTCTCCCCTAACAAATGGCCGCCCCCGCCACAAGGAATCAGAACGGCGCTGGCAGCGTTCGACTGAAAACCTGAGACTTCGAGCCGATGGACCGAACCGCTGTCTACCACTCCGACCCCGACATTTTGGGTGGGACGCCTGTGTTCACGGGCACTCGCGTGCCCATCGACACGCTCCTTGTCTACCTCCGCAAAGGGAAGCGGATCGAGGACTTCCGCGACGACTTCCCAACGGTCAGCCGGGAGCAGGCCGAAGCGCTTCTCGAACTGGCGGAGCGTGAGTTGGTAGCCGAGACGTGATCCGCGTTCTGCTTGACGAGAACCTTCCGCGCAAGCTGAAGTGGTCGCTGGAGGCGGAAGCGCTGACCGTCCCCGAGCGGGGGTGGGGCGGGATCAAGAATGGGCGGCTGCTTCGGCTGGCGGCGGCGGAGTTCGACGTCCTGCTGACGATGGACCGGGGAATTGAGCACCAGCAGAACCTGAGCGGAATCAACCTCTGCCTCATCGTGCTCTCCGCCGTCAGCAACGATATCGACGACCTTCTCCCTCTGGTGCCCGGGATCAACACGGCTCTGCGTGAGGCTGCACCGGGCCTCGTACGCGCCGTGGCTGCATGACACGCATCTGCAGTCCGACCCCGGGCTCTGGCGTTCTTGGCTCGTTCGGGCCTGGGCGCTACGTCCACCTCGTTCGACCGTCGTGCCGTTCGCTCCGGGACGCTGAGCCGCAACCTGTTCCAGCAGCGCGCGGCCGGTCTCCGAGGCGGCGGCTCGCGCAAGCGCCTCGATCGGCTCCGGTGGCCCCCGCCTCGGGGCCGCTCACGCCCGACGCCGCCGGAGCCGCCACCCATCGACGGCGGACGCCGACGCCGCTCCGGCTGGAGGTCGCGTCGAGGCCCACGCCAGGAACGCGTCGCCCACCGGCAGCGCGCCCAGCCCGTACCGGCGCCGTCCGCCCCACTCCACCGGCACGCCGCCCGCCTCGGTGGACGCGCGCAGCGCCCGAGCCGTCTCGGCATCGCCCACCAACAACGCCACCGCGATGCCGACCACTGAGGCGGGCGCGCTCACGCCAGGCACGGGCGGACCCGAGCCAGGTGGCGACAGCGGACGCAAACGCGCAGTCTGGGCGCTGGACAACGGTCGCCGGTTACGCTGCGCCCTGCTGAACTGGAACGGTCATAGAGAGTGAGCGTCGTAGCCCCGAACCGTCTCTGGACACATGCCGGCCACGTCTCCGCCTCCGTACCGCCAGCGTCTCATCGAGCAGATCAGTGACGTCCCCGAGGAGTACCTCCCGGCGTTGCTCCGCATGGTGTCGGCCTTCCGCGAGAGCGTCGCGCTCGTCCCGGCCGACGAGAGCTTCCGCCTCGGGTGGGCCGAGGCTCAGCATGGCGAGGTCCGTCCGGTGTCCGAATTGTGGGACGGGATCGAGCGTGAGTGAGCCGCCTCGCGTCGAGGTGCTGTTCACCTCGGAGTTCAAGCGGAGCCTGCGCCGTCTCGCCAAGCGGTACCGGAGCATCCGCAAGGACGTGGAGCCGGTGGTGGCCAGGCTCGCCGCGGGTGAAACTCCGGGGGACCGTGTGAAAGGGATAGGCCACATCGTGTACAAGGTCCGCGTGGCGAACTCGGACGCGCAGCGGGGCAAGAGTGGCAGCTACCGTGTCCTGTACTACGTCGAGACCGCCGAGCGTGTGATCTTGGTCACGATCTACTCGAAGTCGGACCAAGGCGATATCTCCGCGAAGGCGTTGCGTACGATCATCGAGGCCGAGTCTCCATAGACCGCACCGACTCTACCGCCTCGGGGCCGCTCACGCCCGACGCCGCCGGAGCCGCCACCCATCGACGGCGGACGCCGACGCCGCTCCGGCTGGAGGTCGCGTCGAGGCCCACGCCAGGAACGCGCCGCCCACCGGCAGCGCACCCAGCCCGTACCGGCGCCGTCCACCCCACTGCACCGGCACGCCCACCGCCTCGGTGGACGCCCGCAGCGCCCGCGCCGCCTCGGCGTCGCCCACCGACAGCGCCGCCGCGATGCCGACCACCGAGGCGGGCGCGCTCACGCCCGTCACGAGCGGACCCGAGTCGACGTCGCCCAGCCCGTCCACGCCCGTCGGGTACTCGCGGAACGTCGGCGCGACGCCCCCGAGGCGGGTCGCGAAGGCGGACACGAACGCGCGGTACTGGTCCTCGGCGAACGCCGGGTCGACCTCGGCCCAAAACGGGATCATGAGGGCCGACGACGAGCCCCGCGCCTCGGGGCGCCCGGCGGCGTGCGGGATCAGGCCCGTCTCAGGGTCGACCTCCTGCCGCGCCCGCACGAGCCAGGCCTCGGCCGTGTCGCGGTATCGCGGCGCGACGAGGTCGCCACAGGCTGCGAGCGCCGCTGCCCCGACCACGTTGTCCGCCGGCCACGCCGCCCCTGGGTACGAGTCGGCGTGGAGCGGCCCCGAGGCGAGGACGCCATCGAGGCGGTCGCACGAGGCACGGAGGGCGTCGCGAACGTCGGCCGCCTCGGGGTCGAGGCGCAGCACGGCGGCGCGGAGGCGGGCCGTCCACGCCTCGTAGAACATGCCGTGCGGGAGGCCGCCGGCCGGTCCGAAGGTGGCCGTCGACGTCTCCGCCTCAGTGAGCGCGAGCGCGCGTCGGGCATTTCCCAGCGCCTCGGCGCGGAGGTCGGGGCGGTCGACCTCGGCCCAGGCGATGCCGGTGAGGGCGAGCGTGAACAGCCGGCCCTCGGGGAACTGCCGCTGCATGGCGTCGGCCTTGCGGTCGAGATCGTCGGAGAGGAACCGGAGTTGAGCAACCGTCCGCGCGTCCCACGCCTCGGCGCCCGGCGCCGGCCCCGAGGTGAGAATCCACAGGCCCCACCCGCCGAGGAGCACCATCACCCCACCCAGGACGAGCCCGATGCTCCGCATCACCCGTCGCGCCGCCTCGGGGCGGCTCACGCGAGGTCGAGGAACCGCTCGGCGTGCTCGCACACCTCCGCCTGGCGGTCCTCGTGGAGCGTCAGCGTCTCCTCGCGGAAGACCACCTCGAAGGCTCCCGTCACCGGCACGGCCGCGTGGCGCTCGTACGTCATCCGGTCGCCCGGCAGCACGAGCGTCCCGCGGTCGTCGGTGAACGACTGGCGGACGACGTACGTCTCGCCCGCCTCGAGGTCGGTGATGCGCATGAGGAAGTGAGAAGTGAGAAGTGAGAAGTGAGAAGTGAGAAAGCTGGTCCGCCTCGGGGACGGCATCAACCCGAATCGACAGCTCCTTCTCCCTTTTCCCTTCTCCCCTCTCCCTTTCTGCCAATCTCCGAGCCCAGGATCGCGTCGGGGATGCCGAAGGCGTCGACCAGCTCGACGGCGACCGGCCGGAGGCGGTGCAGCAGGCGGTTGACCTGGGCGCGGACGGCCCTCGCGACCGGCGCGTCGAACACGTTCTGCTCGAGGAACCACCCGCGGTCGGCCTCGATGCGCTCCAAGGCGTAGAGCGCGCAGAGCAGCCGCAGCACGTTCTGGATCGTGGCGTCGGCGGCGCGGTCGACGGCGGCCTGGAAGGCGTCGAGCACGAGCCGCTCGGCGTTGGCCGTGGCGAGCGTCAGCAGGTGGTCCTGGACCTCCACGAACGCCTCGAACGAGTCCATGCCGCCGTCGATGCGGCGCTTGAGGCGGCCGGCCGCGCTGACGACGAGCGTCCGCTCGCGGCGCTCGAACAGGTCGCGGTGCCACGCCGGGTCCATCAGGTGCTCCTCGGCCGTGTTGCGCCGGGCGAGCGGGTTGACCTCCCCGAGGCGGACGTCGGCCTGTGCGCGGAGGTAGCGCAGCAGCCCGAAGGCGTTCATGTCGGTGAACTCCTGCTTGTAGCCGGCCAGGAGCCCCTTGGCGACCTGGAGCTGGAGCACCGTGTTGTCGCCCTCGAAGGTGGTGAAGATGTCGGAGTCGGCCTTGCGGTGGGCGATCCGGGCCGACCACCGGAAGCCCTCGCCGCCGCACGCCTCGCGGGCCTCCTGAAGCGCGTCGGTGGCGTGCCACGAGGCCATCGACTTGAGCGCCGCCGCGCGGCCCTCGACCTCGCGCGTGTCGGCGTTCGCCCCGAGGCGAGAGAAGTCCTCGGCGAGGTTGTGGAGGGCGAACGTGAGCCCGTAGCTCTTGGCGACGAGCGGAAGCAGGCGCCGCTGGTGGCTCAGGTAGTCGAGGATGGCCACCTCCTCGCCGCCGGCCGGCCCGAACTGGCGGCGGCGGTCGCCGTAGCGGACGGCCACCGTGAGCCCGGCCTTGGCCGCGCTGTTGGCGCCGGCCCCGACCGCGATGCGCCCGCCGACGAGCGTGCCCAGCATCACGAAGAACCGCTTGCCGGCGCTCGGGATGGGGCTCGAGTACACGCCGTCCTCGCTCACCGAGGCGTAGCGCCCGAGGAGATTTGTGCGCGGGATGCGGACCCCGTCGAACCACAGGCGCCCGTTGTCGATGCCGTTGAGGCCCATCTTGTGGCCGCTGTCGCCGATGCGCACGCCTGGCGCGGGCTCGCCCGCCTCGGTGCGGAACGGCACGACGAAGGCGTGGACGCCGTGGCCCTCGCCGCCGATCACGAGCTGCGCGAAGACGGTCGCCATGCGGCCGTGCGCCGCCGCGTTGCCGATCCACTCCTTGTGGTCGCGGTCGGTGGGCGTCTGGATCACCCACTCGTCCGCCTCGGGGTCGAGGGTGGCCGTCGTCTGGAGGTCGCGGACGTTCGAGCCGTGGCCGCGCTCGGTCATCGCGAAGGCGCCCGGCAGCGCGAGCGTCCCGATCTCGGGCAGCAACTCACGCCGCTGCGCCTCGGTCCCGAGCGCGTTGACGCTCCCGCCCCAGAGCCCGAACTGAACGCCGAACTTGACGACGAGGCTCAGGTCGTGGGTCGCGATCGTCTCGAAGGCCGCGATGAACCGGCCGATGTCACCCTCGCCGCCGGCCCAGTCGGGGTAGGCGAGCGCCCCGAGGCCCTGGTCGGCCAGGAGCTGCGTCCACCCGAGCACGATCTCGCGGTACGCGTCGCCGGGTGTGTCGGGGTCGGGGTAGGCGAACGCGGGATCGGAGAGCAGCGTGCGGACGCGGTCGCGGAGGTCGGCGTGAGGCGCGTCGAGGAGCGCCTGCAGCGCCGCCACGTCGAAGGCGGGCACCGGGGCGGTGGGCGCCTCGGGGCCGCCTCCCTCGGGGCGGGCGTCGAGGAGGTCGCGCACCGCCTCGGGGCCGACGATCCCGAGGAGGCCCTCGATCTCGTGGAGCGCGCGCTCGGCCTCGGCCGGGATCGACGCGCCGTCGCCGCCGCCGGCGAGCATGGCGAGGTCGGCGCCCAGCTCGGCGAGCGACTTGCGGCCCGCGTCGGGGATGTGGCGCGCCGCCTCGCGGATGGTGCGCACCCACCGGAAGTAGGTCGTCGCGTCGGGCGGGGCGGCCGGGTCGAGCCAGGCGGCCACCTGGGCGCGGTCGCCCTCGGCGAGCCAGTCCTGCGCGGCCACGCGCTCGCGGACGGCCTCGATCTCGGACGGCGTCAGCAGGCCGTCGGCCCAGGCGACATAGAGGAACGGGAGCACAGAGGCGACGCCACGAGGGACGTCGACGAAATCGTCGGGGGGTGGCAGGGTAGACGTGTCAGACATGGAAGCGGAGGTCATTTCCATCTCTACCCGCCTCGGCGCGAGAGGTGCCCGGCGGTCAGTGGGTCAGTGGGTCAGTGGGTCAGTGGGTCAGTGGGTCAGTGGGTCAGTGGGTCAGTGGGTCAGTGGGTCAGTGGGTCAGTGGGTCAGTGGGTCAGTGAAGGTGCCCCAGCCCCGAGGCGGTGTGCGCTCCAAGTGCCCGGAACTTTTCCACAGCCGCGCCCCCATTCCCCCCATTCCCCCCATTCCCCCCATTCCC
>JBCCQJ010000057.1:0-18154 GCA_039024395.1 Bacteroidota bacterium
CCCGTGTCCGGATGGCTTCACGCCGGACCGACGAATCGACCACCGTCCCGGTCCCGAGGCGTCTCCCCCCTGTCCGGATGGCACCGCCTCGGGGCCGCGCACCGCGGCGACGGACCGATGGCCCCGCCTGCCCCGAGGCGGTTACAGCCGGCGGATGCGCACCGCCTCGATGCGGCTCGGGCTCGCCTTGAGGACCGTGAACCGGAGGCCGTCGGTGTCGAACACCTCGCGCTCGGCGGGCACGCGGCCGGCGTGGCTCAGCAGGAAGCCGGCGACGGTGTCGTAGTCGCCGGTCGGAAGGTCGAGGGCGGCCTCGGCCTTGAGGTCGCCCAGCTCGACGCGGCCGTGGACGAGCCACACGCCCGGCTCGGTCTCGCGGATCGGCGCAGCGGCCGCGTCGTGCTCGTCGCGGATGTCGCCGAACAGCTCCTCCAGCAGGTCCTCGAGCGTCACGATGCCGGCCGTCCCGCCGTACTCGTCGACGGCGACCGCGAGCGTCGACCCGCCCTGGAGGAAGTCGAACAGGAGGTCGCGGGCCGGCTTCGACTCGGGGACGATCCGTGGGGGGCGCAGGATCGCGCCGAGGCTGTCCGGGGCGTGGAACAGGTCGTGCGCCAGCACCACGCCCACGATCGTGTCGACGTTCTCGTGGTAGACCGGGAGCCGGCTGAAGCCCGTGTCGATGAACGTCTGCCGCACCTCGTCGAGGCTCGCACTCTCCTCGACGGCCACGATCTCCATCCGCGGGATCATCGAGTCCTTGACGCGCAGGCTCCGCAGCTCGAACACGTTCGAGAGGATCTCCGACTCCTCGTCGTCGAGGTCCAGGGTGCCGGTCTCGCGGCTCTCGCGGATCACCAGCTCGAAGTCGCGCCGGAGAAACTGCTGGAGCGTGTCGGCCGGGCGGCCCCCGAGGCGGGCGATCCAGCCGCTGACGAAGCCGGCCACCTTGATCGGGATCCAGAACACGACGTACGTCAGGCGCAGCGGCCCGGCGAGGGCCAGCAGCATCCGTCCCGAGGGCTGCCGGAGCAGCGACTTCGGAATGACCTCGCCGACGACGAGGACGACGAGCGCTGCAATGATCGTCTGCGTGACCAGCACCGAGGCGGTGGGGTCGTCCAGCCCGACCGTTCCCTCGTAGAACGCCGTGAGCGGGCCGTCGAGCGTCAGGCTCATCAGCATCGAGTAGACCACGAGCGCGACGTTGTTGCCCACGAGCGTCGTCGTGAGGAACGTGGCCGGGTCGGCGAGGAACTGCTGCACCACCCGGCCGAGCCACCCCGCCCGGCGCGCGCGCACCTCGGTCTTGAGGCGGTTGGCCGTCACGAACGCGATCTCGGAGCCCGAGAAGAACGCGCTCAGCACGAGCATCACCAGGATGAGGGCGAGGGCCATGAGGGAAGGGGGAAGGGGCCAGGAGGCACAGGGGCAAATCCCACGTGCTCCATGCTCCTCGCCGTCGTCAGCGACCCTGGAACTGGGGCGCCTCGCGGTTCAGGAAGGCCCCGACGCCCTCCATGAAGTCCTCGGTCGCGGCGCACTGTGCGAACAGGGCGGCCTCCTGCTGGAGCCCCTGCGGAAGCGGGAGGTCGGCGGCGCGGAGGGCCTGGAGCGTCATCGCGACCGCCACCGGCGCCTTCGAGGCGATCGTCGTGACGTAGGCCTTCGCCGCCTCGAGGAGGCCGTCGGCCGGGACGACCTTGTTCACGAGGCCGACCTCGTAGGCGCGCTGCGCCGAGACCCGCTCGCCCGTCAGCAGCATCTCGGCCGCGATGCCGCGTCCCACGAGGCGGGGGAGCCGCTGCGTGCCGCCGTAGCCGGCGATGAGGCCGAGCTGGACCTCCGGCTGCCCGAACTGCGCCGCCTCGGAGGCGACGCGCAGGTGGCACGCCATCGCCAGCTCGCAGCCGCCGCCGAGCGCGTAGCCGTTGACGGCCGCCACGACCGGCTTCGGCATCGACTCGATGGCGTTGAAGACGGCCTGCCCGCGCGCGGCGAAGCGGTGGGCCTGGAGCGGCTCCATGTCGGCGAACTCCGCGATGTCGGCGCCGGCCGCGAACGCCTTCTCGCCGGCGCCGGTCACGACGACGCCGCGCACCGAGGCGTCCTTGCGGGCCGCCTGGAACGCCTTGCCCAGCTCGGCGACGAGGCGCTGGCTGAGCGCGTTGAGCGCCTCCGGCCGGTCGAGGGTGATCGTGAGGACGCCGTCGGCGTCGGTGTCGAGGCGGAGCGTCTGGAAGTCGGCCACGAGGCGGGGGAGGGAGAAAGCACCGCCTCGGAGGGCGGCCGGGAGAGGACGCGAGCGCACCGCCTCGGGGAGGCGAACGCGAAGAGCCGCCCCTCGGGGCGGCTGTACGGTGGAATTCGAGGTGCCGCCGAACCTGGGGTGAGGGCGGGTCCCCCGAGGCGGGTCAGCCGCCTTCGCGCGTGCGGCGGCGCTGGGCCGCCTCAGGGTCGGCGCCGAGGTCGTCGAGGTCGTCCAGGAGCCCCTGGTCGATGCGCGCGACGTCGCCGGCCGGCGAGGCGTCGAAGGCCTCCATGTCGAGCTCGGTGAAGCCGGCCATCGGGTCGGCGAGGGCGTCCTCCAGGACTTCCATCGAGTGCTGCGTCTCCTCGACCTCGCTCATGAGCGTGTCGAGCTGGAACGAGACCTCCTCGGGGTTCTGCATCGTGAGCGACTGCTCGTAGACGTAGCGCGTGACGTCCTCGATGGTCGCGAGCTGGGCCTCGATGATGGCGAGGTTCTCGCCGGCCTTCTTGAACCGGTCGAGCCTCTTCTCGAGGATCGTCAGCCGCCGCTGCTTGATCGCGCGCACGCGCGGCGGGTCGGCCTGCATCTCGTGGCGGAGCGCGTTGATGGCCTCGACGATGTCGCTCTCGCCCGTCCGCCGGGCGAACTGGACGTAGCGCTCCTTGAGCTGGAGCAGGTTGAGGTGGGCGTCGAGGAGGCCGTCGAGCTTCTTCAGGTGGGCGTCGAGGAGGCCTTGGCTGGAGTAGGGGAGTTTGGCGTAGTTGTCCTTGATCGCCTTCTCCATGTTCCGGAAGAGGACGTACCGCTTCTGGTCGTCCTTGGCGAGCGTCCGGAACACGTCGCGGTCGCGGGGCTCCTTGCGCCGCTCGTCGATCTTGCGCGCCCGGACGGCCCGCTTGAACCGCTCGTTGCGCGGGACCGTGCCCAGGAACAGCAGCTCGGCCGCGGCGGCGAACAGCAGCAGCACGTTCGCGGCGACGCCGCCGGTGAGCAGGGCCGCCACGAGGGCGGTGATGAGGAAGACCAAGTTCACCGGCGTCATGAACGCCTCCTTGGTGAAGTTGATCGGCTCGTCGGGCATAGGGAGGGCTGTTGCGTGTTCCGCATTGCGTGCTGGGCGCCCCGCGGTGGGTGCGCACCACGCAACACGCAATCAGGTGGAGCGGCGTCCGATGGTTTTGGCGCCGCGGTCCGCCTCGGGGGCCGGCGGCTCCTCGGGCGGGGGCGTGCGGCCGATGGTCTTGCCCTCGGCGGGCGCGGGCGACCCCGAGGCGGCGGGCGTCGAGGGCGCGGTCTCGGATGCAGACGGTGTCCCCGAGGCGGTGCCGGCGCCCATCTGGGCTTTCATCTGCTTCACGAGCGCCTCGGCCTCGGCCTTGGCGAGCGCCTCGCGGTCGGCCTCGGCCTTCGCGGCCTCTTGCTGCGCCTCCGTGGCGAGGTCCAGGCGCGCTTCCTGGAGGGCGGCATTGCGCATCAGGCCCTCCGTGAGCGCGTCGGTCTCGTCCTCGATCGCCTTGTTGCGCATCGCGCCCAGGGCCTTGAGCGACGACGCCTTGCGCTGCGCGTCGCGGTGCTGCTGCTTGAGCGCGCGGAGCTTGCGCAGATGGGCCTTCTCCTCGGCCTTGATGCGTTCGAACTCGTCCTTGTCCATGACAGATGGGGATTGGGGAATGGGGGTTGGGAGGATCAGGGACCCCAATCCCCAACCCCTAAAACCCAACGCCGTCTACTCGGTTCGCTCGCGGTCGCGCTCGGCCGGGGCCGACTCGCCGGAGACCGGCTCGTCGGGGATCTCGAGGCGCGGCGCCGGAGCCGCCTCGGCAGGCGCCGACTCCATGCCCATCTCCATCTTGAACTGCTTCACCAGCTCGGCCGCCTGGATCTCCTGGGCGTCCTCCTCGATCTGCATCGCCTCGGTGTCGACCGAGTCGAGGGCCATCTCCATGCGGGCCTCGTTGCGGGCCGTCTGCTCGTTGACGCGCCGGATCATCTCGTCGTGTGTCGAGTCGACGCCGGCGACCTCGAACTGCTCGAGCGTGTCGGCGATCTTCGACTGCCACTTGGCCCGCTCGTGCGCGCGCAGCGCCTCCTTGGCCTCGCCGATCTTCTTCTCGCGCTCGCGCATGAACGCCTTCTTGACCTGGAGGGCCTTCTCGTAGGCCTGCTCGGCGAACTCGAGCTGCTCGCCGGTCCGCACCTGTGCCTCCTTGGTCGACTGGAGCTGGACCGCGTAGCGCTGCGCGATGTCGTCGCGGCCGGCGTTGATGGCCGCCTTGATTTTGCTCGTGAGCGAGTTCTGCTCGGCCGTGTAGCGGCGGTGCTCCTTCTGGAGCAGCATCACGTTGGCTTTCACCGTCGCGATGTTCTCGTTCATCTTGGGGACCTGGTCGTTCAGCTCCCGGATGTTCTGCTCCAGGATCAGGCGGGGGTCCTCCATCGCGGAGATGGCTCCGCCGAAGATGGATTTAATGAGACGGGTGAAACGCTTCCACAT
The DNA here is from genome assembly GCA_039024395.1 of Bacteroidota bacterium. Classification (GTDB taxonomy): domain Bacteria; phylum Bacteroidota; class Rhodothermia; order Rhodothermales; family Rubricoccaceae; genus Rubrivirga. Next base: position 4,749 of record JBCCQJ010000057.1, read on the forward strand.
GATGAGGGCGAGGCGGGGTGTCTGGAGGCGGAATGTACGGGTTTGTCAGGCCGAGCCGGCCCAGGCGTCGCCGTCGAAGCGGTCGAGCAGGAGCGGGCGGTCGTCCGGCGGCGCGTCGCCGAGCGTGAACGCCTGCCGGACCGCCTCGGGGGCGGCGCGGCCGGGGTCCGAGGCGTGGATGAACGCGAGCGGCTCGCCGGCCTCTACGGAGTCGCCGGGTCGTTTGTTGAGCACGAAGCCGGCCTTCGGGTCCACGTCGTCTTCCTTGGTCGCCCGGCCGGCGCCGAGGTCGACGGCCGCGAGGCCCAGCGTGAGCGCGTCGATGTCGGTCACGACCCCGTCGCGGTCGGCCTCGACGGTCGCGACCGGCTCCCCCCCGAGGCGGTCGGGGTGCTCCAGCACGTCGAGGTCGCCGCCCTGGGCCTCGACGATCTCCTGGAAGACGCCGAACGCCCACCCGTCGGTGAGCGCGGTCAGCGCCAGGCTCCGGCCGTGCTCGGGCGACTCGGCGGCGCCGGCGAGCGCGAGCATCTCGCCGGCCAGCGCCACCGTCACCACCACCACGTCGTCGCACGGGCCGCCCGCGGGCTCCTCGTTCTTGAGGATCTGGATCGCCTCGGCCGTCTCGACGCCGTTGCCGATGGCGCGTCCGAGCGGCACGTCCATCTGCGTGAGCAGCGCCACGGCGGGCGTCCCCTGCTGGCGCGCGATCCCGACCAGCGCCTCGGCGAGGGCACGCGCGTCGCGGTCGCCCTTCATGAACGCCCCGCGCCCGGCCTTGACGTCGAGCACAAGTGCGTCGATGCCCTCGGCCAGCTTCTTCGACAGGATCGAGGCGGCGATGAGCGGGATCGACTCGACCGTGCCCGTCACGTCGCGGAGGGCGTAGAGCTTCTTGTCGGCCGGCGCGATCTCGCCCGTCTGCCCGATCAAGACCGCCCCGATGCGCGCGAGCACGTCGCGGTACTCGTCGATCGAGAGGTCGGTGCGGAAGCCGGGGATGGCCTCCAGCTTGTCGAGCGTGCCGCCGGTGTGGCCCAGGCCGCGCCCCGAGATCATGGGCACCGGCACGCCGCAGGCGGCCACGAGCGGCGCCAGCACGAGCGACACCTTGTCGCCGACGCCGCCCGTCGAGTGCTTGTCCACCTTCACGCCGTCGATGTCGCTCAGGTCGAGCACCTCGCCGCTGTGAAGCATCGCCTCGGTGAGGGCGCCCGCCTCGGGGCCGGAGAGCCCGCGCAGGAAGGCCGCCATCAGGAAGGCCGCCATCTGGTAGTCGGGCACGTCGCCGTCGGTATAGGCGCGGACGAGCGCGGCGAGGTCGTCGGGGGCCAGGGCGCCGCCGTCGCGTTTGTGCGTGATCAGGCGGACGACGTTGAGAGACTCGGACACGGGAGGGGAGACGGGGAGAGAGGCAAACTCGGAGCGGCCGTCGGCGTTCAGAGCCTGCTCATGAATGGAGGAAGGAGGCGAGACCGAGCGCCTGGAGCCTCTCGCAAGGCGCGCGAAGCAGCCGATGCCGGGCATCGGCGATGGAGCGCAACGCAGCGGGAGGGTTCAGGAGCCGGTCGGAGCCCTTCACCTTGCAATCCTGAGCAGGCTCTCAGACGCCGCCCCCAAGATCGGACACGCCAAGATCGGACACGCGATGCGACAGGTCTGGATTCCCCGCGCCGGAGACCCCGAGGTGCTCGAGGTCCGCGAGGCGCCCGACCCGGCGCCCGGACCGGGGCAGGTGCTCATCGACGTCGAGGCGGCCGGCATCAACTTCGCCGACATCCTGGCCCGCAAGGGCCTCTACCCCGACGCGCCCGACCTCCCAGCCGTCGTCGGCTACGAGGTGGGCGGGATGGTCGAGGCCGTCGGCGACGGCGTCGAGGGCCTCGCGGTGGGCGACCCGGTCCTCTCGCTGACGCGCTTCGGCGGGTACAGCTCGAAGGTCGTCGTCCCCGAAGCGGCGGTCTCGAAGCGGCCTGCGGGCATGTCGGCCGAGACGGGCGCGGCGATCCCGGTGACCTACCTCACCGCGTTCCAGATGATGGTCGTGATGGGGAGCGTCCGCCACGCGCGCGAGCTGGGCGGCCGGCGGATGCGGGTCCTGGTCCACGGCGCCTCGGGGGGCGTCGGCACGGCGGCGGGCGACCTGGGCCAGGCGTACGGCGCCGAGCTGATCGGAGCCGCCTCGCCGGGCAAGCACGCCTACGTGCGCGAGCGGGGCTACGATCACGCCGTCGACTACCGCCAGGACGACTGGCCCGATGTGGTGCTGGAGCTGACCGGCGGCGAGGGCGTCGACCTCGTGCTCGACCCGATCGGCGGGAAGCACTGGGCCAAGAGCCTGCGCGTGCTCGGGCCGTCGGGCCGCCTCGTGATCTACGGCATCTCGTCGGTGACCGAGGGCGGCGGCCGGCTGGCCTTCGCCAAGCTGGCGCTCGGGATTCCGTGGCTGAAGTTCAACCCGATCCGCCTCATCAACGCCAACCAGGGCGTGCTGGGCGTCAACGTCGGCCACCTGTGGAGCGCGCAGGACCGCGTCGCCGGGTGGTCGCGCGCCATCCTGAAGCTCTACGAGAGCGGGGACGTGAAGCCGCATGTCGACCGGACGTTCTCGTTCGCCGAGGCGGCCGCCGCGCACCGCTACATCGAGGACCGCAAGAACACCGGCAAGGTGCTCCTGACGCCCTGACCGCCTTGGGGCCGTGTCGCTCCCTGGCGGGCCGTTCAAGCGGCCCTGCCGCTGCGCGCCTCCCGGCACCGAGGCGGCAAATGCAAACGAGGCGGACGGCGCTGGGCCATCCGCCTCGGGGGCAGGGGAGAGGGCGGGGTCTTACGCCTCGCTCTCGGCCGCGTCGTCCTCTGCCTGGGCCGCCGCAGCCTGCTTGGCCTGGTCGTTGCCGTAGCGGCGCATGAACTTCTCGACGCGGCCGGCCGTGTCGACCATCGTCTTCTTGCCCGTGTAGAACGGATGGTTCGACGAGTCGACCTCCGAGCGGTAGTCGGCGCCCATCGTCGAGCGGGTCGTGAACTCCGTTCCGTCGGCGAGCGTGACGTTGATGAACGGGTAGTCGGGGTGGAGGTCGGCCTTCATCGGCGTGGGGATCCTGGAATGCAGACGCCAAAGGTAGGGCCGCCTCGGGGCGGATTCACAGGGTGAGGTGGGCTTCCCAGCGTCTTCGCGGGGTCCGGAGCCGCGTCTCTCCCGAGAACTGTGCGGCCCCGAGGCGGTACGCCCCCCAATCGCCTCGACGCCGTGAGAATCGCCTGCCCGAAGTGCGCCTGGGAGCCGACCGCCTCGGACCGGTGGTCGTGCTCGTGCGGGCACGTCTGGAACACGTTCGACACCGGCGGCCAGTGCCCGAAGTGCAAGACCGTCTGGCGCGACACGCAGTGCCTCGCGTGCAGCCGCTGGTCGAAGCACCACGACTGGTACCACGACCTCCCGCCGGTCGACGCCCTCCTCGAAGACGCCGAGGCGACGGTGTAGAGCGGCCTCAGCGCCAGACGAACAGCCACTCGAGGGTCTTGGCCGCACCGACGACCACCCACCCGAGCGGGCCGGGCGAGGCGCCGTCGTAGACCGTCAGGCGGACCGTCGAGTAGGCCACGCGATTCTGGAGCGCGCGGAGCTGAGCCTCCAGGCTCTCCACCTCGATGGTGACGCGGTTCAGCTCGCGCTCGACGGCGAGGACGTCGGCGACGGTCTCGGCGCGGTCGAGAAGGGCGCGCAGGCGCGCCTGGAGCGCGCGGGCGTTGTCGAGGCGGAGTTCGAGGTCGGTGTACGCCATCGTCACGTCCTGCACGCGCACCTCCCGCCGCTCGACGCGACCGAGCGCCTCGAGGCGGTCGAGCGTGGCGTCGAGGCGGGCGTCGGGGATGCGGAGCGTCAAGCTGCCCGGTCCCTCCCATGAGACGTAGCCCTCGGCCGCCTCGGTGAGGGCGCGGGCCTCGTCCAATGCAGCGTCAATGGCCTCGTCCGACCGCACCTCGACGGCGAGCGTGGCGTCGCGAACCATCTTGCGGTCGGCCTCGGGGTCTCCGGGGTCGCCCGGTCTCGCGCGCTGAGACGCGGTTCCGGTCACGACGACCTCGGCATACGACGCATCGGCAGGTGCCCCGAGGCGGGCGCTCTCGGATGTGCCGCAGGCGGCGAGGGGAAGGAGGAGGGCGAGAACGAGAAGCAAGCGCATCGGGAGAGAAGGAAAAAGAAGCGCTCCAAACGCCGCCTCGGGGTGATCTCGCGTCTCGCGCCCCGGTGGAGGGGACGTTGTGCCCCGCCAGATGGGACACGTCCGAAACGGACGGGAGAACGGCCCACGGGTCGGGAGGCGCCCTCCCGAAGCTGTGAGGGCACGGCGGACCTGCCGCCGGCTGACCTACACCCTGGAGACCCATGACGCACCCCACGCACACCGCCCTCTCCGACGCCGAGGCCCTGTTCACGTTCGCCTTCTCGTGGACGAGCGCCCTCGCGGGCACCGCCGAGGCAGTCGGGCAGGCGGTCGCGGCGGGAGGCGTCGCAGCGGCGTCCCTCGTCCTGATCGGGTTCGCGCTCCGCGCCCCGAGGCGGCCTCGCCGGGTCTCCCTAACCCTCCCCGCACTCATGACACGCACCCTTTCCCTGCTCGCGGCCCTCCTCGTCGTCGCGCCCGCCTTCGCCCAGACCCACGCCGACCCGATGGCCCGCCTTGCGCCCTTCGAGGGCACCTACACCCTCGACGGGACGGCTCAGATCGAGGAGGGCACGTTCGACGGCACCCTCACCATTGCGCCGACGCTCGGCGGCCGCTTCCAGCAGTGGGACTGGGAGATGACCATGCGCGGCCCGGACGGCGAGACGGAGCCGGCCCTTCTCCGGTTCATCGTTGGCTACGACGCCGCCACGAGCGCCTACACCATCCACCGGTTCGACAGCCGCGACGCCGACTCGCCGACACGCTCGGCCGGTGCCCTTGACTCGGCTGCTGGACGACTCCAGGTCGACGGCGACGCCCTCGTCATGGCCTGGACGAGGCACAACCCTGATGACGCTACTCAGGCGGGCACCTTCCGAAACCGGGTCCGCGTGACTTCCGGTGGCCTCCACGTCGAGACCGAGGCGGCCCCGGACGACGGCTCGCCGGTCGTCGCCATCGCCACGACGCGAGCCGTGCGTCGCTAGGCCGCTCGCCCGATGGCTCGCCCGCCTTCGCTTCGGTGAGGGCGGGTTTGGCCGTTTCCGCCTGAACTGGTACCCTTCGTTGCCATGCTGTTCTATCTCTCCTCCGAGTCGATCCGGACCCTCGCGCTCGTTCTCCTGAACGTGGCGCTGACGGGGTACCTCCTGCGGGTGCCGCACGGCGCCGGAGCGGCGCGGTGGCTGGCGGGCTTCACGGGCGCGACCGTCGTGTACTACGTGTTTCGGGGGCTGGAGGGCTCGTTCCTCGGGCTTACGGTCGAGGCGCAGTGGGCGCTGAACCTGGCCGAGTCGGTCGTGATCATGGCCGGGATCGGGGCGCTGCTCCAGTTCGCGTACCGGTTCCTGGAGGCGCCGTTCGAGCGGGAGGCCCGCGTCGCGCTCGGGGTGTCCGGGCTGGGCGTGGTCGGCGTCGTCATGCTCGCACTCGCGATCCGTGGGACAGACATGCCGCGCGAGACGCTGATGGCGTCGTACACGGTCTGGTGGCTGGTGGTCGACCTCTGGGCGATTACGGTTCTCCTCCGCAAGCGGCGGCGGGCGCTGGCGGAAGGGCGCGAGCGGAGCGCACGGGCGTTCCTCGCCTTCGCTGGCGCATGCGCCGCCGATGCCGCGATGCTGGCGGCCATCGTCGTCGTCAACACGATATCGATCCCAGCCGCCGTCTCGAACGCGATCTGGGTGTTCCTCATCCTGCCGTTCGTGTTCGCGGTCCACTACCTCCGCGTCGCGGTCTACATCGCGCACGCCCCCGAGCCGACCTCGCTCCGTGTCAAGCTCTCGGGGCTGACGCTCGCGATGGGCCTCGCGGTGATCGGGATGACGGGTGTGCTGATGACCGATCCGCTCAACCCGAACCTGACCAACGGCGTGGCGCAGACGCTGGAGCAGGCCGAGAGCCTCCAGGGTGCGATGATCCGCCTCCTCGGGCTCATGGGCGCCGTCGTTGTGTTCGCGCTCGTTGTGCTCCCGCTCTCGCTCCAGGGCAGCCTCGTGCGGCCCGTGCGACGTTTGCTCGACGGCGTCCGCCGCGTCAACGCGGGCGAGCGCGAGGTGACCGTGGCTGTCGGCGTGCGCGACGAGGTGGGGCGCCTCACGGAGGGCTTCAATGCCATGACCGCCTCGCTGCGCGACGCCGAGGCGGACCTCCGCGCCTACGCCGGCGACCTCGAACGTCGCGTCGAGGTGCGGACGGCGGCGCTCGCGGCCAGCAAGGCCGAGGTCGAGGCGCAGGCCGCCCGCCTCGAGGAGATGGACCGGCTCAAGACGCGCTTCTTCGCCAACGTCAGCCACGAGTTCCGGACGCCGCTCACGCTCCTCCTCGGCCCGATCGACGACGCGCTCGCCGGCCGCTACGGCGACGTCGATCCCCGCCTCGGGGAGCAGCTCCCGGTGATGCAGCGCAACGCGAGGCGACTGCTCGACCTCATCAACCAGCTTCTCGACCTCGCCAAGCTGGAGGCCGCGGGCCTCGATCTCGACCGCCGCGCGACCGACCTCGTCGCCCTTGCACAGGGTGTCGTCGGGACGTTCGCGGCGCGCGCCGAGCGCGGCGGCGTGGCGCTCCTGTCCGACCCCGAGGCGGAGACGCTCCCGGCGGCGGTCGACGGTCCGAAGGTCGAGGGCGTGCTCACGAACCTCCTCGCGAACGCCCTCGCGTTCACCAAGCCCGGCGGCAAGGTCCGCGTGGGCGTTGCGCGCGACGCCGAGGCGGCCGTGCTGACGGTCACCGACACCGGGGTCGGGATCGCGGCCGACGACCTCCCGCACGTCTTCGACCGCTTCCGGCAGGTCGACGGCAGCGCGACGCGGACGCACGAGGGGACGGGCATCGGGCTCGCCCTCGCCAAAGAGCTGGTCGAACTGCACGGCGGGACGATCGGCGTCGAGAGCACGGTCGGGTTCGGGACCCGGTTCACCGTTCGCCTGCCCCGTGAGGCAGAGGGCGTGGACCTCGCCGCCATGCCCGCCTCGGGGCCGACCGCCTCAGCGAACGAATGTCTCCTCCCCCCAGCGGGGAGAGATTGGGAGGGGGGCGACGAAGCGACCGCCACGCTCACCCCCGAGGCGGCTCCCCTCCCCGAGGCGGCCGACGACCGTCCGACCGTCCTCCTCGTCGAGGACAACGCCGACCTCCGCGCCTTCATCCGAGGCCACCTCACCGAGCGCTACCGTGTCATCGAGGCGGCCGACGGCCAGGCGGGGCTGGAGGCGGCGCGCGCGCACGGCCCAGATCTCGTCCTCTCGGACGTGATGATGCCTGAGATGAGCGGCGTCGACCTCACGCGCGCCCTCAAGGCCGACGCTCGCCTCGGGGACGTGCCGGTCGTCCTCCTCACCGCCCGCGCCGACGAGGACAGCGTGCTCGACGGGCTGGGCGCTGGCGCCGACGATTACCTCTCGAAGCCGTTCTCGCCGGCCGAGTTGCTGGCCCGGGTCGACAACTTCGTCTCCGCCCGCCGCGAGCTGCGCGCGCGATACTCGGACGAGGTGCAGATCGGGCCGACGAAGGTCGCCGTGCCGTCCGCCGAGGCGGCCTTCCTCCAGCAGGCGCGCGACGTCGTTGAGGCCCGCCTCGGGGACGCCACGTTCGGCGTCGAGGCGCTGGCCGAGGCGGTCGGCCTCAGCCGCCGGCAGCTCGGGCGGCGGATGCGCGACGCGCTCGACACGTCGCCGAGCCAGTTCGTGCGCGAGCTGCGTCTGGCGCGGGCGGCGCAGCTCCTGGAGCAGGACGCCGGGACGGTCGCCGAGGTGGCCTACGCGGTCGGCTACCGCGACCCGGAGCACTTCTCGAAGCAGTTCCGCAAGGCGTACGGCGCCACGCCCTCGGCGTACCCCGAGGTGGTGTAGAGTTGCCCCCGTTGGATCGGAGGCGACCTCCCGATCCGGTCGCGTCCTCCCTGGCCCTCGTCCCGCTCGATGGAATGGGGGGAGCGGAAAGAATGGAGAGAGCGAGTTCACAGGCGTTGGCCGGAGGCGCCCTGCGGCGCCTTGTTCGGTCTGGCAGCCGGCCCCGAGGCGGCCCGAGTTCACGGTGGAGCCACCCGCGGCGCGACCGCCTCGGGGTAGGATGGGCGTGCCCTTCGCCTCCCGCCATGCCCCGCCTCCTCGTTCTCGCCGCCCTCGTCCTCACCGGCTGCGCCGGCGCGCGCGTCGACGACCCCGTCCGCGCCGCACAGGTCCTCTTCCCCGACTACGCCTACCCGCCCGGCGACACGGTCCGCGTGGCGACCTACAACCTCGAGCACTTCGTGGACCTCCACGACAGCCCCTACATCGACGCCCGCCGCGAGAGCGCGCCCGACCCCGAGGCGGTCCGCGAGAAGCACCGGCTCTTCGCCGAGGCCCTCCGCGTGCTCGACGCCGACGTGGTGTCGCTGCAGGAGGTCGAGGGCGAGGGGCTGATCCGGGCGCTCGTCGACAGCCTCGCGCCGGACCTGGGCTACCGGTTCGTGGCCTCGGCCGACGACGCCGACTGGTACATGAACGTGGTCGTTCTGAGCCGCCTCCCGCTCGGGCCGCTGACGACGTTCGCCGACGCCGTGACGCCGATCCCCGGCCAGACCGACGACGCGGGCCGCCCCGAGGCGACCGACCTCGCCAACCACCGCCTCGTGGCCGTCGACGTCTACGCGCGGCCGGGCTACACGCTGACCGTCGCCGCGGCGCACCTCAAGGCGGGCCGCTCCGACCGCGACGAGGCGTGGCGGACGGGCCAGGCGAACCTCCTCCACGCGTGGCTCGGCCAGCGCTTCCGCGCCCCCGAGGCGGCGAACGTGGTCCTCGCGGGCGACCTCAACGCGGTCCCGGGCAGCCCGTCGTTCGCGGCGCTCCTCAACGCCGACGGTGCGCGCGGGCCGGTCCGCCTCGGGGACCCGCTGCCGGCTGACGGCGCGTTCTCGCACCCGGCCGACGACCCGCAGCGGCGGCTCGACCACGTGCTCGTGAGCGCGGGCGCGGCCCCGGAGATGGTCGCCGGGTCGGCCGCGGTCGTCGTCCCGATCCCCGAGGCGGAGCGGCTCTCGGACCACCTGCCGGTCGTGGTCGACCTCGTGGCGCGTGAGCGGTAGACGAATGGGGGCGCGAGGCCTCCCCATTCGGCGAGAAGCGGCTGTCGAGCACGGCGCGGCGGCCCGGTTGCGGCGGCCGGCCTCTAGGTTCGCGGCTCGCCTCCTCCGACGCCATGCTGTCTCGCTTGCCCGCTCTCGCTCTGATCCTTCTCCTCGTGGCGTGCGGCGCAGAGGCCGACCCCGAGGCAGTGGCCGACGAGGAGGCCGAGAGCGGCCTGTTCGACGACGATTTCGCCTCGGTGTGCCGGGGCACGGCGGGCCAGCCTGCCGCTGCAGCCTACGAACCTGGGCCGGGCCTCCACCCGTTCGTCCACCTCGCCTCTGACGGCGACGCCGAGTACCGCCAGTCGCGCGCCGGCGAGTTCCCCGAGGGGTGGCGGGTCGAGTGGCCAGACTTCGCATCGGCCCAGCTCGTCCTGTGCGTCACTCGCACCGAGGCGACGCCGGTCCAGCTCTGCGAAGGCTACCGCGACGATGACACCGGCGCCGAGTGGTCGATCGAGATGTACAGCGCCGTCTATGCCTACGAGCTGCGCGCGGCGCAGACGGCGGAGCTGGTCGCGTCGCGGACCTTCGAGGCGGACGCCGAGGCGTGCCCCGGCCTCTCGTTCTACCGCGACGACGACCCGCTCCCCATGCCCAACTACGCCGCGCCGACGCCCGGCGAGGTCGAGCTGTTCGTTCAGCCGGTTGTTGCTGGTGGCTAGGCCGCCTCGGGGAGCGCGCCCGCCAGCACACCCCGAGGCGGTCAGGCGGCCAGGTCCGCCTCGATCTGGGCGATCGAGTCGCGCAGCTCGGCCGCCTTCTCGAACTCCAGGTTCTCGGCCGCCGTGTCCATCTCGCGCGTGAGCTGCGCCACGAGGTCCCGCTTCTGGTCGTCGGTGAGGTACTTCACGACCGGGTCGGCCACCTTCGGGAGCTGCTCCGGGCCGGCGTAGTAGGTGACGGCCTGCTTCGCCTTGCGCTCGTCCTGCTCGGCCTTGTGGTCGGCCACGAGCGTCCCGCGGCGGACCTCCTCGATGGACTTCGTCACCGTCTGCGGCACGATCCCGTGCTCCTCGTTGTAGGCGCCCTGGATCTCGCGGCGGCGCTCGGTCTCCTCCATCATGCGCGCCATCGAGTCGGTCACGTGGTCGGCGTAGAGGACGACAACCGAGTCGGCGTTGCGGGCCGCGCGGCCGGCGGTCTGGATGAGCGAGCGCTCGGAGCGCAGGAAGCCCTCCTTGTCGGCGTCGAGGATCGCGACCAGGTTCACCTCGGGGAGGTCGAGCCCCTCGCGCAAGAGGTTGATCCCGACGAGCACGTCGAACACCCCGAGGCGGAGGTCGCGCAGGATGTCGACCCGCTCGAGCGCGTCGATGTCGGAGTGGAGGTAGCGCACGCGGACGCCGAAGCTGTCGAGGTAGTCGGTCAGGTCCTCGGCCATCCGCTTCGTGAGCGTCGTGACCAGGACCCGGCCGCCGGCCTTGACGCGGTCGCGGATCTCGCCGAGGAGGTCGTCGATCTGGCCCTCGACCGGGCGGACCTCCACCTCGGGGTCGAGGATGCCCGTCGGCCGGATGATCTGCTCGACGACCACGCCCCCCGACTGCTCGAGCTCGTAGTCGGCCGGCGTGGCGGTCACGAAGGTGACGTTGTGGTGGAAGGTCTCGAACTCCTCGAACGTGAGCGGCCGGTTGTCCATCGCGCTCGGCAGGCGGAACCCGTGCTCGACGAGGTTCAGCTTGCGCGCGCGGTCGCCGTTGTACATCCCGCGCACCTGGGGGACCGTCACGTGGCTCTCGTCGATCACGATCTGCCAGTCGTCGCCGTGGTTCTGCTGGAAGTAGTCGAGCAGGCAGTGCGGGCGCGTGCCGGGGTCGCGGCCGTCCATGTGGCGGCTGTAGTTCTCGATCCCCGAGCAGTAGCCGATCTCCTTGATCATCTCGATGTCGAAGAGCGTCCGCTGCTCGAGCCGCTCGGCGGCCACGAGGCTGCCCTCGTTGCGGAGGATCGCGAGGCGCCACCGCAGCTCCTCCTCGATGCCCGCGATCGCCCGGTCGAGCTGGTCCTTGGGCGTCACGAAGTGCTTGGCCGGGTAGATCGTGAGCGTGTCCTGCTCCAGCACCAGCTCGTCGCCCGTGACCGGGTTGATGCGCGCGATCCGCTCGATCTCGTCGCCCCAGAAGACGAACCGGTAGGCCTGGTCTTCGAGGTACGCCGGGAAGACCTCGACCACGTCGCCGCGGACGCGGAAGGTGCCGGGCGAGAAGTCGACGTCGTTGCGGTTGTAGAAGATGTTGACCAGCTTCATCAGCAGCTCGTCGCGGTCGACCTCGGTGCCGGGCGTGAGCTGGACGATCTGCTTCTTGTACTCCTCGGGGTTGCCGAGCCCGTAGATGCACGACACCGAGGCGACGATCACGACGTCCTTGCGGCCGCTCACGAGGGCGCTCGTGGCCCGGAGGCGCAGCCGGTCGATCTCCTCGTTGATCGCCATGTCCTTCTCGATGTACGTGTCGGACGAGACGATGTAGGCCTCGGGCTGGTAGTAGTCGTAGTAGGAGATGAAGAACTCGACGGCGTTGGTCGGGAAGAACTGCCGGAACTCGGCGTAGAGCTGTGCCGCGAGCGTCTTGTTGTGCGAGATTACGAGTGTTGGTTTACCTGTGTTTTTAAGTACGTTAGCAATTGTGAAAGTTTTCCCAGTTCCCGTCGCCCCGAGGAGGGTCTGGTAGGGGTCGCCTCGGAAGATGCCCTCGGTCAGCTCCTCGATGGCGCGCGGCTGGTCGCCCATCGGCTGGAACGCCGTCGAGAGCTGGAACGGAGAGTCGATGCGGTGGATCGTAGCCATCGGAGGTCGCGGTGGGGCAGCCCGGAAGCGTACCGCGCCCGGGTGACGACGGTGTGTCGCAGCCGCCCATGTACCGACACCGCCTCGGTGCGGTTCGCCGCTTCCCCAAAGCAGTCACCCCGAGTCGGTCCCCCCGAAGGCGGGAAGCAGACGCACACAAAACCCCGCCTCGGGGACGCCGAGGCGGGCTTCAGAAGAGGCCGAAGGAAAAGGACGGGTGGACCTCGGAGTGGCGCGAGGAGGGCACCTCGCTCGGGAGCTACGCCAGCGGCGGTTTCCTCCGCGCGCGGAGCGCGCCCTCCGTTCTTCCCATTCCCTGAAGCGGCCCGGAGGGCGCTCTAGAACGCGGCCGCGCCGCTGCCGGGGTCGACGTCGGTCGGCGAGCCCGAGAGGACGCCGCCGATTCAGGCGTCGAGGGCGACCCCGGCCGAGATGCCGGTGTAGCGGTCCGGGGTGAGGAGGAACGTGTGGCCGTCGCCCTCGGCGAAGTACGTGCCCCAGGCGTCGCCGAGCTGCGCGCGCACGTCGCGCAGGCCAGCGGCGTACTCCTCGTCCGTGATCAGGTCGCCCGGCGCCTGGCCGAAGCCGTAGAAGGCCTGGAACGTGTCGTCGCCGAGGTAGCTCGCCAGCCCGAACGTGGCGCCAGGGTAGGTCGTCGCGTAGTAGTCGTAGACGCCCGGCAGCGCGTCGGTCGCGAAGAGCTGCGGCGCGCCCGGGATCGTCGGCGGGACGTTGTAGAGCGCGATGACCTGGTCCATCAGCGGCGGGCTCAGCACGTTGTCGGCGAAGAACAGCGGGCCGGAGTCGCTGACGAGCGCCAGGTCGGAGCTGGAGAACGTCTGCGCGACGGCGTCGAAGTTGATGAGCGTGCCCAGGCCGCCCGCGCTCGACCCGGTCAGGAGCACCTGCCCCGGCGTGTCGAGGCCCTCGGCGAGGAGGGCGAGCGCGCGCTCGACGTTGAGGTGGCCCACGAACTGCTGCACCCCGATCGACGTGTTCTGCGTCGCGTCGAGCAGGTTGTTGTTGGGGAAGGTGCCCGCGTGGACGTCGCCCGTGCAGTAGGGCACGTAGACCGCGTTCCAGTCGGCGACCGGGTTCGAGGCGCTCGTGGTGCTGAACAGGCCGGCCTCGCCCACCTGGCTCATCCGGCCGCCGAACTCTGTCTCGCCGAAGCTCGACGGGTTGGTGGCGCACGTCACGCCGGTGAAGCAGGCGCCGCCGCCCTCGAGGTAGATCACGAGATCGTCGGCGCCGTCCTGCAGCCGGACGCCGATGCCCGTCGCCGAGCCGTCGCGGCAGACCGAGCCCTCGACGTCGATCCAGGTCCAGG
>JBCCQJ010000058.1:0-18154 GCA_039024395.1 Bacteroidota bacterium
CAAATCGGGCGGCCACGGTGGGGATGGAGCCTTCGCCGCGCTCGTAGGCTTCGACGGCACGGCGGCGGAGGTCGGTCGAGATGGCCATCGCTTGGATGGAGCGGTGAAGCTACCCGATCAGAGCTACATTGTCACGCTGTAGGAGGCGGTGCGCCCGGCGCTCGGGCGTCGGCCGAAGGTATCGCTGCGGCCGCCTCGGAGCCGGCACGGCAGGTCGGGGCGGCGTCCCCGAGGCGGCTCTGGGAAGAGTGTGCCGAGATCCGGTCTGGAAGCGCTTCCGGTTTGGGCGGCCGTCTATCTTGACCTCACTCCGACGGAGTCTTCCTGGTCCATCCACCCTTCCCCTCTGCGCATGTCGACGCCCCGCATCTGGTTCAACGGCGAGTTGGTCGCCCACGAGGACGCCACGATCCACGTCCTCTCCCACGTCGTCCACTACGGCTCGTCGGTCTTCGAGGGGATCCGCGCCTACGACACCGGCCGCGGCCCGGCCGTCTTCCGCCTCCGCGAGCACATGCGGCGGTTCATCGACTCGGCCAAGATCCACCGCATGGACACCGGCTACAGCCTCGACGCGCTCTGCGAGGCCGTCGTCGAGACGGTCGCCGATAGCGGTCTCGACGCGTGCTACGTCCGCCCGGTCGCCTTCCGCGGCCACGGCCCGATGGGCGTCAACCCGCTCGGCAACCCGGTCCACACCGCGATCGCGGTCTGGGAGTGGGGCCAGTACCTCGGCGCCGAGGCGGTCGAGCAGGGCGTCGACGTGCAGGTGTCGTCGTGGAACCGGCCGGCGCCGAACACGCTGCCGGCGCTCGCCAAGGCCGGCGGCAACTACCTCGGCGGCAGCCTCATCAAGATGGAGGCGATCCAGAACGGGTTCTCGGAGGGCATCGCGCTCAGCGTCGACGGCCTCCTCTCGGAGGGCTCGGGCGAGAACCTGTTCGTCGTCCGCGACGGCGTCGTCACCACGGCGCCCACCACGATGTCGATCCTGCCCGGCATCACGCGCGACTCGGTGATGCAGATCGCCGCCGAGCAGGGCATCGAGGTGCGCGAGCAGGCGCTCCCGCGCGAGGCGCTCTACGTGGCCGACGAGCTGTTCTTCACCGGCACCGCCGCCGAGGTGACGCCGATCCGCTCGGTCGACCACTACCCGATCGGCGCGGGCCGGCGCGGGCCGATCACCGAGGCGCTCCAGTCGGCCTACTTCGCGGCCGTCCGCGACGCGGCCAACGGGCGCGGCTGGCTCACGTTCGCGCGCGACCCCGAGGCGGCCTCGTCGGCGAACGGGCACGCCGCGGTGTCGGCCGGGTAGGCGGCCGGGGGGAATGGACCTCGGGGCGGGCAGTCTCCGCCTCGGGGCCGTTCGGGTTCCGATTCGCGGGCCTGTTTCGGGGGCGGGGGCGCGAGGGAGATTCCGCAGGCCCCCCATCCACCCCTCCGCCATGCGCATCCCTCTGCTTCTCCTCGCCCTGCTCGTCGCCGCGCCGCTCGCGTCGGCCCAGGACATCTCGGCCGTGCCCACCTACGGCGACGTCCGCCTCGACGAGGGCTTCATGCCCGACCCCCACACGACCGATCTGACCGCGGGCGGCTCGGTCGAGGTCTCGATCCCCGGCTGCTCGTACGGCCACGTCGCCGAGGCGCCCGACGTCGACTTCTACTACACCTCCTCGGGGGGCAGCGACCTGTTCATCTACGCCGTCTCGGGCGACGACACGACGATCCTCGTCAACACGCCGGACGGCTCGTGGACGTGCGACGACGACAGCTACGGCGACGGCGACCCGATCGCGGTCATCCGCAACGCGCCGGCCGGCCTCTACAACATCTGGGTCGGGACGTACAGCGACGGCCTCAGCGACGCCCGCCTGATGATCTCCGAGGTGGACCCCCGCTAGGGCGTGTGGACATTCGCGAGGTCAGGCGCGAACGAGGTCATGATTCTGGCTTCGCAAGAAGCGCGAGTGCGGATCTCGGATCCGCAGCGGGGCCGTAGCCCCGGACGACGAGTGCGACGCGGCGAGGACGGAATCTGGGCCGTGCGCGCCGATCTGGGTGAGTGTCCACACGCCCTGGGGACGTCCGCCAGGACCCCCGGGGCCTGCCTGTCGAGGGCGCCTCGCCACGCGGCGGGGCGCCCTCTGTCCGTATCGTGCGGTTGGCCTCCGCGCCGACTCTCCTCACCCCACCCGACCCATGTCCGGCCGATTCCTCTCCCTCCTCCTCCTGCTCCCGCTCGCGGCGGGCGCACAGACCATGCAGATCGACGCAGCGCCGGTCGCGGGCACGCTCCGCGTGTCGGCCGATGATGCGCCCGCCTCGGCGACGTTCGACGTCCGCGCCGACCGGGAGAGCGGCATCGCCGGGTGCGTGGGCTTCGTCGACCCCACTGCGCCGGACGCGGTCGTCGAGTGGGGCGGCGGCGACCTCCGCATCTGGGGCCGCTCGGCCTTCGACGGGACCCTTCTGGTGGCGACGCCGGACGGCGACTGGGCGTGCAACGACGACGCCGACGGCACGGCGCCGGCGGTCGAGCTGACGGGCGCCGAGGCGGGCCGCTACGCCGTCTGGCTCGGCTCGTTCTCGGCGTCGCCGTTCGAGACGGACGCGACGCTCTACGCCGGCGCGCCGCCGCCGCCGCCCGTCCTCGACGCCTCCGCGCGGCCTCTCGCGGGCGTTATCGAGGCGGCAGGCGGCTTCGAGGCGGCCCAGGGCGCCATCGAGGTGGCAATCACCGCCGGCGGCCCCGACGCCGCCTCGGCGCTCGACCTCTCGGGCGGGAGCGGCGCCATGTTCTGCACCGGCTACATCGCGGCCGCGCAGCCGACCGCGGCCGTCGACTTCTCCGCCTCGGGGGGGACCGGCACCCTGACCCTCGGGGCCAGCTCGGTCGACGACGACCTCGTGATGGTCGTGCAGGGGCCGGACGGCGAGGTGGTCTGCGACGACGACACCAACGGCCCCGACCCGGCCGTCGCCATCGACGATCCCCAGAGCGGTGTCTACACGGCCTGGGTGGGCACCTTCCGCGCCCTCGCCGAGCCGGTGCCGGCCACGTTCATCGTGTCCGAGACCGCGCCCGAGACCTTCGACGACTTCGGGTTCGACGACTTCGACGGCGGCGACTTCTCGTCCGATCCCTTCTCGGAGGGGACCTACACGCCGCTCGACCTCTCGCTCGCGCCGCTGACCTCGATGGCGCTCGGCGCCGACGTGACCACCTCGGCCGCGGCGGTGACCGTCCAGCCCGCGATCCCCAATCCGGTCCAGGGCGACCTCTGCACGGGCTACATCGAGAACGCGCCCACGGCCGGCCTCACGATCGCGGGCGAGGGGCCGATCGCCATCACGGCGGCGTCGGACACCGACCTCGTCCTCGTCATCCAGACGCCGTCGGGCGGCTGGTTCTGCAGCGACGACGCCGACGGCCTCAACCCGGGCGTCCAGATCGACGACCCCGAGGCGGGCACCTACAAGGTGTGGGCGGGAACGTTCGGCGCGTTCGGCGCGGACGACGCCGTGGACGTCGAGGTGGCCGCCACGCGCGGCGAGCTGGTGGTGTCGTCGGGCGGCGACTTTGGCGGCTTCGGGCCGAACGTGGAGCCGCAGTCCAGCGGCACCTACGACGGCACGGAGATCCGTCCGGGCAGCGCGGCGGCGACCGTCGACGCCCTCCCCGCCTCGGTGGCGGTGCAGGCCGGCGGCCCCATCCTCAACCCCGTTGACGGGGAGGCGTGCAGCGGGTTCGTGAGCGAGCGCCCCACGGCCGAGCTGACCGCCGGCGGCCGCCTCGTGATCGAGGCCGAGCCGGACGACGACACCGACCTGACGCTCGTCCTCCTCACCTCCGAGGGGGCGTGGATCTGCAGCGACGACGCCGACGGCATGTCGCCCCGGATCGAGGTCGACGACGCCCCCGAGGGGACGCACGCGGTGTGGGTCGGCACGTTCTCGCGCCGGACGGAGCTGCCGGGCGCCACGCTGTCGGTCTCCGGCGGCAACTGACGCCTGGCCGGTCCGTACAACCGGCGCGCCCAGTCTCTGGCACCGCGTTTGTACGTCCACCGGTTCACCTTCCCCACCGGGTCATGCGCTTCTCCATCCCCCTTGGTCTCGCTCTCGTGACCGCCCTCGTCGCGCTCCCCGCCGAGGCCCAGCCGCGCCCCGGCGCGGCCGCCGCCCACACGCTCGCCGCAGCCGCCTCGCCCTCCTCGGTGGCCGTCCAGGCTGGCGGGGCCGACCGCAACGCCGTCCCCGGCAGCGGCTGCTCGGGCTTCATCAACAACGCCCAGCCGACGGCAACCGTCCAGTTCGACGGCGACGGCCCGCTGGCCATCTACGCCACCTCGGACACCGACACCACGCTCCTCGTGGCCGACCCGAGCGGCCGCTGGCACTGCAGCGACGACGCCAACGGCAGCAACCCGGCTGTGACATTCGCGCGCGGGTCAGCGGGCGACTACACGGTCTGGGTGGGCACCTTCTCGCCCGATGCCGCCGGCGCCGCGGCGCAGGTCTACGCCGTGCGCGGCCAGCCGGCGTGGTAGCGAATCCGCCTCGGGGCCAGCCCCCGAGGCGTCCTTATTCCTGGGCGGTGCGCATCTTCTCCAGAAGACGCGACAACTGAAGCTGCTCGTCGGCCGTGAGGTGCTCGGTCAGACGCTCCATCGTGCGCGCGACCGGCCGGTCCAGCGCCGCGAGAACGTCGAGGCCGTCCTGCGTGATCGACACCTCGACCACGCGGCGGTCGTGTGTTGCGCGTTCGCGCGCGATGAGGCCCCGTTTTTCGAGGCGGACCAGCAGGCGGGTCACGTCGGGCGTCCGGTCGAGGAGCCGGCTGGCGATGCCCGAGCACGTGTACCGACCCGGATGACGGCCCCGCAGAATCCGCAGGACGTTGTACTGCGCCTGCGTGATGCCGTGTGGCGTCAGCGCGGCCGTGATCTCGCTCGACGCCCACGAGTCGGTCGCGAACACGTTCAGGACCGCCTCCTGGGCGGGCGACGCGAACGTGGGCTGCTGGATCAGGTCGGCGAGAGTCAAGGCATCAGGGACAGCGCCCACTCGTACTCGCCCCGCAGCGGTGCTTGTTCCGACGACGATCAGGCGACCCCATCGCCGCTGAGGACGCCCGTCCGGCTCGGAGGCTGCTGGGGAGCAGGAACCGCCTCGGGGGAAGCGTGCGCAGCCGGAAGCGAGAAGGCGAACGTCGATCCGTAGCCGAGGCGGCTCTCGATGTCGAGGCGCTGGCCGTGGGCCTCCAGGATGTGCTTGACGATGGCCAGCCCCAGCCCGGTGCCGCCCTCGGCCCGCGACCGGCTCTTGTCGACGCGGAAGAAGCGGTCGGTGAGCCGCCCCAGCGCCTCCTCGGGGATCCCGATCCCGTCGTCGACGACGGCCACGCGGACGTCCCCGGCCGGCCGCAGCCGCGCGACGATCTCGACGTGCCCGCCCGCCTCGTTGTACTTGATCGCGTTCTCGGCGAGGTTCGTGAGCACCTGCCGCAGCCGCTCGCGATCCCCGAGGACCGGCGGGAGCGCGGCCCCGGGGCGGGCCTTGAGGTCGATGCCGTGCTCGACGGCCGTCATCTCGAGCGCCTCGACCACCTCGACGGCGAGCTCCCCGAGGTCGAACGGCCGGCGCTCGATGCGGAGCTGACCCGTTTCCAGCTTTGTGATCTCCGAGAGGTCGCGCGTGAGGGTCTCGAGCCGTCGGGCGTTCGAGAGGACCTTCTCGACGAACCGCCGCCGCACGCGCTCGTCGTCGAGGGCGCCGTCGAGGAGGGTCTCGGCGAAGCCCGTGACGGCGAAGATCGGCGTCCGCAGCTCGTGGCTGACGTCGCCCAGGAACTCGCGCCGGTAGCTCTCGGCGCGCTCGAGGCGCTCGATCTCCTCCTGGAGCGTCCGCCCGGTGCGGCCGACCTGGTGGATGAGGGCGTCCAGCTCGTCGCGGCCCCGCACGCCGGGCAGCGCCGAGAGCGCGTCGAAGCGTCGCTTCCGGGCCTCGCGAAGCGTCCGCCGCGCCAGGTCGAGCCGCCCCGCGATCTGCCGCGTGACCGCGACGTAGGTGCTGAGCCACGCCACGACCGCGACGGCCGCGACGGCCACGAGCCGCCCGCCCGGCGTCGAGGACAGCGCGATCCCGGCCGCGCCGGCGATCGCCACCGCCAGACCCACCGTCACCGAGACGCGGAACGCGAGGCGGTGGAGGCGGGGCGTGCGAGGAGCAGACGGGTTCACGGCGCGGCGGGCGTCCCCGAGGCGGTCGAACGCAGGATACGAGGCCGGCGGGCGTGCAGGTCCGATGGGGTGTCAAGCGGTCTCTGTCCGGTCATGCCCGGTTGCGTGTCTCGTGGTGCGTCGCTCCTCTCCAGACCACGCGACACGGCCCGGCGCACCCGTCAGAACTCGATTGATGAGCCACCAGAGCGCCCTTCGGGTCGCTCGGAGGAGTGGAGGGCGCGCTCCGCGCGCGGAGGAAAGGAAGGACGACCGCTGGCGACACGCCCTGGGCCCGGTGCCGCCCTCGAACCAACCTGCTGCCAGCTCTGGAGCGGATCACCGATGGGTACTCGGTACGAGGTACAGGACGCGAGGCGTCGGGGGGAAGCCGTACCGAGGACCTGGTCCCTCGTACCCACCCGAAGGGCGCTCTAGACCGCCTCGGCGAGGCGGTAGCCGACGCCCTTGACCGTCTCGATGTAGTCGCTGCCGATCTTCTCGCGGATCTTCCGCACGTGGACGTCCACCGTCCGGTCCACAACGACGACGTCGGCGCCCCAGACGGCGCTCAGTAGGTCGTCGCGCTCGAAGACGCGGCCGGGGTGGCTGGCGAGGAAAAACAGCAGCTCGAACTCCTTGCGCGGCAGGCGGAACGTCTCGCGCGTGTCGGGCCGCTCGACGACGTAGCGCTCGCGGTCCACCACCAGGTCATGAACCACGATCTGGCTCGTCGTGGCCTCTTCCTCGCGCTCGATCCGCCGCAGGAGGGCTTTGACACGACTGACCAGGCGACGCGGGCTGACCGGCTTCGGGAGATAGTCGTCGGCGCCCGCCTCGAGGCCGAGGATCTCGTCTCGCTCCTCGGACCGCGCCGTGAGCATGAGGATCGGTGTGAGGCGGAGGGCGGCGCGCTCGCGCAGGCGCTCGGTCAGAGCGATGCCGTCCATGCGCGGCATCATGATGTCGACCACGATGAGGTCGGGTTTCTCCGCCTCGGCGGTGGCCAGGCCCTCCACGCCGTCGGCCGCCGTGAGGACACGGAATCCTGCGGTTTCAAGCGCGTACTCGATCAGCTCGACGAGGTCGGGCTCTTCGTCGACGACGAGGACGGTCGCCTCGGGGGCGGCGTCGGGGGCCATACAGCGGGCAGGGGAGTGCGGACGCCGCCAAGCTAGGCGGGCCGCGCCGGTACGGTGTTACGGCAACGTATCCCCGAGGCGGGACCCGCCACCCCCGAGGCGGGGCGGCCTCCGAGGCGGGGCGGCCTCCGAGGCGGGGCTACCCCTCGCGGAGGGCGAGGCGAATGAGGTCTTCGGCCGATGTCGCGCCGTTGGTGGCGCGCAGCACCTTGCGGAGCCGCCGCTCGGCCTCGGCCCGCGAGAGCCCGAGCGCCTCCAGACCCGCTCGCGCGTCGGCGCGCGCCTCGGCGTCGCCGCTGCCGCCGAGCGCGCCGGCCGGCTCGAGGCCGTCGATCGCCGCGAAGCGGTCGCGCAGCTCCACGATCAGCCGCTCGGCCGTCTTCTTGCCGATGCCCGGCACGCGGGTCAGCATGGCCGCGTCGCCGCCGACGACGGTGTCGCGCAACTCGGACGGGCTCATGGCGCTGAGGGCGGCCAGCGCCAGCTTCGGCCCGACGCCCGAGACGGCCGTCATCGTCTCGAAGGTGGTCCGCTCCGCCTCGGTGGCGAAGCCGAACAGGAGGTGGGCGTCGTCGCGAACGACGTACGTCGTGACCAGCTTCACCGGCTGGCCGGTCGCGGGCAGCGTCTCGAACGACGACGCGGGGATCAGCAGCCGGTACCCGATGCCGGCCGCCTCGACGACGGCTTCGGTCGGCTTCTTGTCGGCGAGGACTCCGGAGACGTAGGCGTACACGGCGGCGGGGGAGGCGTCGAGGCGGAACGCGCCAAGCTACCCCGGCCCGGGTGCCACCGACCTGTCAGCGATCACTCGCCTGCGCGGATCGCATCAAGCAGGCGCCGCGCCTCGGGGCCGAGGTAGCCGCCCTCGCGGGCAAGCGTCCCGAGCACGCGGGCCGCCTCGTCGTCGCGGCTCTGGGCGAGCCGGACGCGTCCGAGCGCCAGCCGAGCCTCCTGCGACACGGCCGAGGTTCGCGGGGCCTCCGCTACGATCTGCTCCAGGTCGCTCGCGACGGCGTCGAGCGCCTCGGCGTCGTAGCGCGGGAACAGTCCGGCCGTCGACCGTCTCGCCTCTGCGACGACGTCGAGGGTCGCATCGAGGCGGACGGCGAGGGCTTCTTCGACCTCGCCGCGAACGCTTGTCGGTTCGTACGCGGGGAGGTCGGCGAGATCCGCCAGGCGGGCGCGGTCGGAGAGGGAGCCTGCCGAGATGGCGTAGAGCCCGCCGTAGGCGACGAGCACGACGGTTGCGGCCAGCGCGACCCATCGGGGAAGCCGCCTCGGGGCGGCTCGCCGCACGGCGGCGCGGTCGGCGGCCGCGGGGGGCCGGATCGGCGCAGGTGCTCGGTCGAGTGTCCGTCCGGTGAGCCGTTCGAACGTTGCTGCGGGGTCGGCGGCGCCGGCCACGAGGGCATCGAGGCGGGCGCGGAGGCGGTCCGCCTCGGCGCGAAGGTCGGGGTCGTCGGCGAGCGCAGCGGTCATCGCCGGGTCGAGATCGAGCCCCATCCGCTCGTCGACGACGTAGCGAGCGAGATCGCCTCGGTCTGCGGCCGCGTCGAGCAGGGCCGCAAAGGCCTGGGCCTCCGCGAGCCGGCCGGCCCACTCGGGATGGGCGCGGACGTAGGCCTCCACTTCAGCCCGCTCGTCGGGGCGGAGGGCCGGGTAGGCGTCGAGGCGAGAGTCGATGTCGTTCACAGGTGCCGGGGATTCACGAGCCTAGACACCTGTGTCGATGGGGTGTAACCGTTTTCAATCACTTCTTTCTCTCTTCAACGTTGGCGCCTGGAGGCAGCACATCGTCGTAGTGGAAGGCCTGGAGGTGCGGGTCGTCCCGCAATCGGGCGACGGCTTTCGAGACGTACGTCCGCACCGTGGGCAGAGGCCGGTCGACGCGGTCGGCGATCTGCTCGTACGGCATCTGCTCGAGGAGCCGCATGCGGGCGATCTCGCGGATCGCCTCGGGGAGGGCGTCGATGGCACCGGTCAGGACTCTCCGAACGACCCGGCCGTCGTAGTCGGTCGCGACCGGCTCGGGCGGCACGGACGTCGTGACCTCGTCGACCTCGGTGGTCGGGCGGCGCCGGCTTCGGTGGTTGAGGAGCGTCCGCTTGCAGACGACGCTGACGAACGCGGCGAACCGGAGGGGTTCGCGCACGCTGTCCAGGTGCCCCATCACCCGCGTGTACGCCTTTTCGATGGCGGCGTCGAGGTCGCTGGCGCCGCTCGTCCGCTCGCGCACGAACTGCGTGAGGAAGTACCGGTAGGTGTAGCAGTAGACCCAGACCTCGACCGCCTCGCGGTCGGCCTCGGCGCCGGTCTCGCGCCAGCGGGCGAACGCCTCGCCGGCCGCGCCGTAGTCGTCGACGGCGAAGTCGATCCGCTGCGCGACCACGTC
The DNA here is from genome assembly GCA_039024395.1 of Bacteroidota bacterium. Lineage (GTDB taxonomy): Bacteria > Bacteroidota > Rhodothermia > Rhodothermales > Rubricoccaceae > Rubrivirga. Next base: position 9,759 of record JBCCQJ010000058.1, read on the forward strand.
GAGAAACCGGAGCTGGTCGGTGTGCAAGGCGCGGTCGGCCGGGAGCGTGGCGAGGGCGCAAAGATAGGAGCCCGGCGCCCGCAGGGGAAGAATCCTTGAACCCTGCGCTCTGGGGCGGTGTCCGGCCCTCGGTGCGTTGACCTCGGCCCCCGAGGCGGCCTAGCTTCTCACGCTCGATTGCGCACAGTCTGCGCGCCCGCCGTTGGGGCCCGCCGCGACCTGCGCGTCCGGTCGCGGAGCGGCCGGGCTGGCGGCGCCCCTCCCCCGAGGCGGCCCACGCTGGTCCCGGAGCCGCCCGTTTTTTTTGTCCAGCGACTCCTCTGCGCTCTGCGCGCCCCGCCTCGGCGGAGACCCGGGCTCCGGCCTCCTTCCTGTTATGAACACGACCTCTTTCAAGACGTACAGCGCCAAGCCCGGCGACGTCGAGCAGGCCTGGCACGTCGTCGACGCCGAGAACGTCGTCGCCGGCCGCCTCGCCGCGCGCGTGGCGACGATCCTGCGCGGCAAGCACAAGCCCGAGTACACGCCCCACATGGACGTGGGCGACCACGTGATCGTGGTCAACGCCGACAAGGTGCGGTTCACGGGCAAGAAGGAGACCGACAAGCAGTACTTCCGGCACTCGGGCTACCCGGGCGGCATCAAGCAGCGGACCCCCAAGGAGCTGCGCGACGCCAAGCCGACATTCATCGTCGAGAACGCCGTCAAGGGCATGCTCCCGCGGACGAAGCTCGGCCGGGCGATGATCAAGAAGCTCCACGTCTACGCCGGCCCCGACCACCCGCACGAGGCCCAGCAGCCCGAGACGCTCACCATCTGATCCGGTACTGGGTACCCGGTACGACCCTCATTCGTAGCTCCCGTACCTGGTACCTCGCACCCTGTACCCTGCATTTTATGGCAACCCAGTACCAGGCCGTCGGCCGCCGCAAGACGTCGGTCGCCCGCGTCTACCTCCGCCCCGGCTCGGGCAACGTCGTCGTCAACAAGCGCCCGCTCGACGAGTACCTCCCGACCAAGATCCGCCAGGCCTCGGCGACGGCGCCGCTCGACCTGACGGAGCTGCGCGGCCAGTTCGACGTGCTCGTCAACGCCAAGGGCGGCGGCCTCACCGGCCAGGCCGAGGCCATCCAGCTCGGCATCGCGCGCTGCCTCGTCGCGTTCAACGAGGAGCTCCGCAAGCCCCTCCGCGACGCCGGCTACCTCACGCGCGACCCGCGCATGGTCGAGCGCAAGAAGCCCGGCCAGCCGAAGGCCCGCAAGAAGTTCCAGTTCAGCAAGCGGTAGACCGCTTGGGTTGAGCCGGTTCATCTGGTTCGGCGAGTCGAGCGAGTCGGTCGTGTGGCTGACCCGCCAAACCTGCCCGACCGGTCGAACCGGCCCGACCCTCATCTCACACCCTGCCCGACGCGCTGCCGGGTGCCCCGCCTCGGGGTCGGCAGTGCGGACGACGGCGGGGCCAGGAAATAACCATCGCCTCGCTCCGAGGCAGACATCCCCTGACCACGATGGCACGCGCCTCGATCGAAGACCTGCTCCGCGCCGGCGCCCACTTCGGGCACCTCACCAGCCGGTGGAACCCGAAGATGGCTCCCTACATCTTCATGCAGCGGAACGGGATCCACATTCTCGACCTCAAGCAGACCCAGGCCCGCCTCGACGACGCCGCCGGCGCGGCGGCCCGCTTCGCCTCGCAGGGCCGCAACGTCCTGTTCGTCGGCACCAAGAAGCAGGCGCAGAACGTGGTCAAGGAGGAGGCCGAGCGCGCCGGCATGCCCTACGCCGTCGACCGCTGGCTGGGCGGCATGCTCACCAACTTCTCGACGATCCGCGGCAGCCTCCGCCGCATGGAGACGCTCCGCCGCGAGGACGCCGACGGCACCTCGGCGCAGCTCAAGAAGTAGGAGCGCCTGATGCGGCGCCGCGAGCTCGAGAAGCTCGAGCGCGTGCTCGGCGGCATCGCCGACATGGGCAAGCTGCCCGGCGCCCTCTTCGTGGTCGACATCAAGCGCGAGCACATCGCCGTCGACGAGGCCCGCAAGCTCAAGATCCCGGTGATCGCCCTCGTCGACTCGAACGTCGACCCCGACCTCGTCGACTTCCCGATCCCGGCCAACGACGACGCCATGAAGTCGGTGGCGCTGTTCACGCGCGTCATCGCCGACGCCATCATTGAGGGCCGGCAGGCAGGGCTCGCCAAGCGCGAGGAGGCCGCCGTCGAGGCCGCGACGCGCGCCGCCGAGGCGGCCGAGCTCGCCGAGAAGGGCGAGACCGCCGAGCCGGAGACCCCCGAGGAGGTCACGACGCTCGCCGACGCCGAGGCCGAAGCGAAGACCGCGTAGATCCCGCCCCACGCCGCGTCACGGTCGATACGTGATGCGTGATGCGTGACTCTCCCGACCTCGGCGTCGCGGCGGAGCACCCTCACGCATCACGTATCACGCATCAGGGCCGGCCCCCAACGCACCCCCTCTCACTCCAACCCCTTTCAGACAATGGCTATTTCCGCCCAGGACGTCAAGAAGCTGCGCGAGCAGACCGGCGTCGGCATGATGGACTGCAAGAAGGCGCTCGTCGAGGCCGACGGCGACTTCGACAAGGCCGTCGAGATCCTCCGCAAGAAGGGCCAGAAGGTGGCCGCCAAGCGGGCCGACCGCGAGGCCACCGAGGGCGCCATCGTGACGGCCACCACCGAGGCGGGCGACGTCGGCGTGATCGCCGAGGTCAACTCGGAGACCGACTTCGTGGCCCGCAACGACGAGTTCGTGACGTTCGCCCAGTCGATCGCCGACGCCCTCCTCGCCGCCCGCCCCGCCTCGATGGACGACGCCCGCGCCTCGGTGCCGGTGGGCGGCCAGCCGCTCGGCGAGGCCCTGACGCAGATGACGGGCAAGATCGGCGAGAAGATCGACGTCCGCCGCTTCGAGATCGTCGAGGCCGACGGCGGCCAGGTGGTCGGCTACATCCACCCCGGCGCCAAGCTGGGCGTGCTGGCCGTCATGGCCGGCGACGGCGACCTCGCCGAGGCGGGCCGCGACGTGGCGATGCAGGCCGCGGCCATGAACCCGATCGCCGCCACGCGCGACGACGTGCCGCAGGACGTGCAGGACAAGGAGCGCGAGATCGGCCGCGAGCAGGCCCGCGCCGAGGGCAAGCCCGAGCAGATCCTCGACAAGATCGCCGACGGCAAGCTGAACCGGTACTTCAAGGACAACGTGCTCGTCGAGCAGCCGTTTGTGAAGGACGCCTCGATGTCGGTCCAGCAGATGCTCGACAAGAGCGGCGCCAGCCTCCAGCGGTTCGTCCGCTTCGCGCTCGGCGGCTAGAGTCAGTGGAGCCGTGGTCCAGTGCGCCGGTGAGTCAGACGTGCCCGTTTCCTGATCGCCGTGACGCATTTCGGCGAGATGGGTGCACCGCACCTCCGCGCAGTCCACTCTAGATCGCACCGCCTCGGGGTGCCCCGAGGCGATCAGCACCCAGCGGGGGCGGCGTCTTCGGAGGCCGCCCCCGCTCGCGTTTCCCCGAGGCGGAATCCTCGATGCGGCGCCCCCGAGGCGGCTCTCCGAGGTCGCGCCTCCGAGGCGTTCAGCAGGAGCCGGGCCGCGCAAACGGACCGGACTTGCACACCGACGGGCACCAACTGATGCCGGCGTAGTCCTTCTGGGTCTGCTGGCACGTCCCGTTGCAGCACGCCGTGCCGGCCGTCCGCGCGCCGACGGGCGCGATGTAGCCGCGGCAGTCGGTCCCGACCGTGCACCGCTCGCCGATCTCGGCGCCGTGCCGCGTGGGGTTGCCCGTGAGCACGCGGCCGGCGTCGGAGGCCGTGTTGAGGATCTGCTGCGTGTACTCGGTCCACGCGAGGCCGGCGTCGCCGCCCGGCCCCGGCGTCGACAGCTCGGCGCCGATGTTGAACCCCTGGAAGGTGGGCGGGGCGTCGACGCTCCAGAACACGCCGACCGCCACGTCGACGCCCTTCGGCGTCGGCGCGCTGCCGTTGACGCCCAGGAGCCACCCGGCGAGGTCGTCGACGGGTGCCTTCCAGAACCCGAGGCGGACGCCGCCGCCGGCGCCCGGCACGCCCAGGCTGAAGCCGCCGCTGTTGATGAGCTGCGGCGTGTCGCCGGGCCGCAGCCCGAACGCGACGCCCTGCGAGAGCGACGCGCCGACGAGGTACGGCGAGTTGCCGCCGCCGCCCACCTCGATGGTGACCGTCCGGAAGCCGAGGATGCTGAACTCGCGCTTCTCCGCCTCGGTGAGGTCGAACGTCTCGATGGCCGCCTTCCGGTCGTCGAAGGTGCGGGCGCGCGACGTGTGCGAGAGGACCCGGCCGGCGAGCGGCTCGGCCGCGCGCATCATGCCGAGCGTGACCGCCGTCGGCGAGCCCTCGGCGACCGCCTCGGGGACGGGCGGGTCGAGCGGGTCCTCGACCGGCGCCGGCGTCGGGCCGGCTGCCCTCTGCTCCGCCGCCCTCTGCTCGTCGGGCGTGATGAGGATGTCGTCGACCATCTGCTCGAGGTCCATCTCGGCGAGCGCCGCGCAGCCTGAGAGGGACAGGGCGAGGAGGCCGAGGACGAGGAGACGAGGCATGACGAAACAGGGCGAGTGAGCGGAGGGCCTTCACTCTCCCGACGCACCAGCCGATGCCCAGACCGATCACGCGGTCTAGATTTAGCCCCGGAGACTGTTGAGATTCAGGGCAGCGAGCTGCGCGGGGCCGCGGACACCGCCTGCGGCGTTGCCCTCGTCGCCCGGGGCTCTGGCCCCGCGCTCCTCGGGCGCCTTGCCGGCGCCGCCCGCATCCTCCGCTCGCTGGCGCGTCCCAAACCTCAACAGTCTCTCAAGACGCTGCACCCCAATGGCCTCACCGGACGTCACCGCCCTGCTCGCCGACCTCCGAGGCGGAGACGAGGCGGCCGTCGACGCCATCCTCCCGCACATCTACGGCGAGCTGCAGGACCTTGCGCACCGGCAGCTCCGCGGCGAGCGGCCCGACCACACGCTCGACACGTCGGCCCTCGTCCACGAGGCGTACCTCAAGCTGGTCCGCCAGGACGGCGTCGACTGGCAGAACCGCGCCCACTTCCTGGGCGTGGCCGCGATGGCGATGCGGCGCATCCTGATCAACTACGCCAAGAAGCGGCGGGCCGAGAAGCGCGGCGGCGGCGCGGCGGTCGCCACGCTGCACGACGGCGAGGTCGGCCGCGTCGCCCGCACCGAGGAGCTGCTGGCCCTCGACGAGGCCCTCGACCGCCTCGGGGAGCGCTCCGGGCGCGCCGCGCGCGTGGTCGAGATGTGGTTCTTCGGCGGCCTCACGCACGCCGAGATCGCCGAGGCGCTCGGCATCTCCGAGCCGACGGTCCGCCGCGACTGGCGGGCCGCCCGCGCCTGGCTCAGCCACGACCTCCGCGACGGCGAGCGACCGTGATCGGATCGGGAGCGATCTGCGGCGTTCCCGGATAGCCCCCTCCGCTTCTATGGCCGACGTCACCGACCGCTGGACGCAGGTCCAGACCCTCTTCGAAGACGCCCTCGACCGCCCCGCCGACGAGCGGACCGCCTGGCTCCGGGCGGCCTGCGGAGACGACCCCGACCTCTACCGCGAGGTGGAGGCCCTGCTCGACGGCGACGCGCACCAGAACGCGCTTCTCGACGGGCGCGTCTCCGACCTCCTCGGCGAGGCGCACCTCGGCGACGCCCTCGTGCCGTCCCGCCTCGGGGAGCGGGTGGGGCCGTGGCGGATCGAGGCGCGGATCGGCGAGGGCGGCATGGGCGCCGTCTACCGCGCCGAGCGCGTCGACGGGGCCTACGAGCAGACGGCGGCGCTCAAGCTGGTCAAGCCGGGCATGGACTCCGAGGCGGTGCTGGCCCGCTTCCGGTCCGAGCGCCAGATCCTGGCCCGCCTCCAGCACGCCGGCATCGCGCGGCTCCTCGACGGCGGCCTCACCGAGGCGGAGCGCCCGTACTTCGCCATGGAGTACGTCGACGGCGAGCCGATCACGGCCTACTGCGACGCGCGCCGCCTCGGGGTGGACGCCCGGTTGCGGCTGTTCGTGCGCGTCTGCGAGGCGGTCCGCTACGCGCACCGGGCGCTGGTCGTCCACCGCGACCTCAAGCCGTCGAACGTGCTCGTGGGGGTTGGGGATGAGGGGTTGGGCGTTGGGAACGGCACAGAGCGAGCGTCAGCCCATCCTCGGAGCCCCCAATCCCGATTCCCTAACCCCCAATCCCCCCAGGTCAAGCTCTTGGACTTCGGGATCGCGCGGGTGCTCTCGGATGACGGGGAGGCGGACCTCACGCGGACCGGTCAGCGCGTGCTGACGCCGTCGTACGCGGCCCCGGAGCAGGTCCGCGGCGAGGCGCCCACAACGGCGACCGACGTGTACGCCCTCGGCGGGCTCCTCTACCGGCTCCTGTGCGGGGCGCGGCCCATCGAGACCGACGGGCGCACGCCCGTCGAGATCGAGCAGGCGGTGCTCGCCGAGACGCCGAGGCGGCCCAGCGACCGCGTCACGCCCGAGGCGGCCGTCGCCCGGTCGGCCCCCGAGGCGGCCTTGGCCCGGCGCCTCCGCGGCGACCTCGACACGATCACGCTCACGGCGCTCGAGAAAGACCCGGAGCGCCGCTACGGATCGGCCGCCGAGCTGCTGGCCGACGTCGAGCGCCACCTCGGGGGGCTCCCCATCGACGCGCGGCCGGCGTCGCGGGGGTACCGCGCGCGGCTGTTCGTGCGGCGCCACCGCCTCGGGGTGGCCGGGACGGCCGCGGCGCTCGCCGCGATCGGCATCGTGGCCGGCATCGCCTTCGCGCGCGTCAGCGCCGAGCGCGACCTCGCCGCCGCCGAGGCCCGGCGCTCCGAGGAGGTCGTCGGGTTCCTCCAGACCATGCTCCGCAGCGCGAGCCCGTACGAGGAGCCCGGCGAGGAGCTGACCGCCCGCGAGCTGCTGGACCGCGGCGCCGAACAGATCGGCACGGACCTCGCCGACGAGCCGGCGACGCAGGCCGCGCTCCAGGTCCTGATCGCGGACGTCTACCTCGACCTGTTCCGCTCCGAGGACGCGGTCCCGCTCTACCGGGAGGCCCTCGCGACGCGCCGCCGCCTCGGGCTCGGCATCGAGGCGGCCAACACGGCCCGCCAGCTCGGACGCGCTCTCCGCGACCTGGAGCAGTACGAGGAAGCCGAGCCGCTCCTCCGCTCCGCCCTGGCCGAGCTGGAAGCGCTCGACGCCGACCCGAACACCATCGCGTTCACGCGGCGCCACCTCGCCTCGCTCCTCCGCGACCGGGGCGACTTCGAAACGTCCGAGGCGATGTACCGGCAGGCGCTCGCGATGGCCGAGCGCCAGCCGGAGCCCGACGAGGAGCTCATCGAGGATATCCTGAACAGCCTCGCGATCGTCCTCCGCGCGCAGGACAAGGACCCGGAGAGCGTGGTCATCCTGGGGCAACTGGTGGACCGTGCCCGGAGCGCGTCTCCCGAGCGACCGTACAGCCTGGCGACCTCGCTTACGATGTACTCCCGGTCGCTGAGCGACATCGGCCGGGGCGAGGAGGGGATCGCGATGGCGCGGGAAGCCGCGGCGCTCTTCCGCGAGATCCACGCCGACACGACACACCCCGACGTCGCGACCAGCATCCAGGGCATCGGGCGGGCGCTCGAGGCGAACGGCGACCTCGAGGCCGCCGACCGGGCCTACACCGAGGCGGTCGCGCGCCTCCGCGCCGCGCTCGGAGACACCGACCTCCGTCCGCTCGCGATCATGAACGCGCAGGCGACGCTCAAGGACCGCATCGGCCGCCCGGACGAGGCCGCCGAGCTCTACCGCGAGGTCATCGCCAACACCGACCTGTATCCGGGCCGGCAGGCGATCACGCTCTCGCTGTTTGCCGACAGCCGCGCCCGGCAGGGCGACGTCCCCGAGGCGATGCGTGCCTTCCGGCGGTCGGCCGCGCACTTCCGCGCCGAGGGCGACGCGGAGGGCCTCGACGACATCATCACCGACTTCGCCGAGGCCCTCCGCGAGGGCGGCCAGGACGACCTCGCCGACGAGGTCCTGCGCGAGCGGCCCGCCTCGGAGTAGGCGGTCCAGACCACCCGGCGATGCGGTCGGTCGAGGACCTACTGGCCGACACGCCGCCTCGGGGTCGATCGCCTTGGGGAGGACGACGGACCTCTTCGGGGAGGACGACGGACCGCGGACGACGGACCGCCGCCTGAGCGGTCGGCCCGAGCGACGCCACCTCGGGATCGGCCGCTTCGGGGCGGAGGACAACAGGTCACGGATCGCCGACCACGGAGAGCCGCCTCGGGGCCGGGCGCCACCGGGGGGGCACGTCCCCACCCCCCCCCCGGGGGCGGGCGGGGGGGGGGCGGCGCAACCGCCCCCCCCGACCCCCCC
>JBCCQJ010000059.1:0-18074 GCA_039024395.1 Bacteroidota bacterium
CCGAGGCGGGGGCGACCGCAGGGGAGGGGGAGCGGCCAGACGTAACCTGATACGCTGGTGCCAGACGGTCCGTGGTCCGTGGTCCGTGGTCCGTGGTCCAAGCTTCCCTCCCCCCGAGGCGGTGTACTCTCTGAATGCCCGGAACTTTTCCCCGGCCGCCCCCACTTTCCACTTTCCCGTGCCCACGACCCGTTTCCTGATCGAGTACGACGGCACCGACTTTCTCGGCTGGCAGCGGCAGCCCGAGGGCGCGACCGTCCAGGGGGCCATCGAGGCGGCGCTCGCGACCGCCCTCCGCGAGTCGGTGACCGTCGTCGGGTCGGGGCGCACCGATGCGGGCGTCCACGCGCGCGGGCAGGTGGCGCACGTCGTCACCGAGGCGACTCCGGACCCGTACCGCCTCCGGGCCTCGCTCAACGGCCTTCTCCCCGAGGCGGTCGCCGTGCTCGCCGCCGAGGCCGCGCCCGACGGCTTCCACGCCCGCTACGACGCCCGGCGGCGCCAGTACGCCTACCGTGTCGCCCTCGGCCCCCGGGCGCTCGACCGGCGCGCGCGCGTCGTCCTCCGCCGGAAGCCTGACATCGAGGCGATGAACGAGGCGGCACACGCGCTCCTGGGCCGGCACGAGTTCTCGTCCTTCTGCCGCACGCAGTCGGAGACGACCAACCGGGTGTGCACCGTCGAGCGGGCGCGCTGGGTGCCCGAGGACCGCCTCGGAGACTGGCGCTTCGAGATCGTCGCGGACCGTTTTCTGCATGGCATGGTGCGGGCCGTCGTCGGTACGCTCCTCGACGTCGGCCGCGGCCGTCGTCCGGGCGAGAGCCTCCCGGAGGTACTGGCCGCGCGGGACCGCCGCGCGGCAGGCCCCGCCGCTCCCGCTCGCGGCCTCGTCCTCGACCGCGTCGAGTACGCCGAGCCCCTGTTCACTGCCTCCTAGCCTGTGCGTCGCCTCCTCGTTCTGCTCTGCCTCGCGTGTGCGACGAGCGCGTGCGACCGCCCGCTCGTCGAGGGCACGGACCCGAGCCTCCTCGAGGTCTCGCCCGACCTCAGCACGGTCCGCCTCGAGCCGGACCTCGTGCTGAGCCTCCGCGCGCCGGGGCTGGAGGGCGCGCTCGCGGTCTCCGTCGACGGCGTGCGCGTCCCGTTCGACTCGCTGGCCGGCACCTACGAGCTTCCGGTCACGCTCGTCCCGGGCCTCAACACCCTCCGTGTCGAGGTCACCGACGACGCCGGCTTCGTCCGGGTCGACACCCTTCGCGCGGTCCACCTGCCCCTCCGCCGCGTCTCGCTGGTGTCGTCGTCGGCCAGCGTCGCGCGCGCCGCCGCAGCCGACGTGGCGCTCGCGGACGGCCGCATCCTGCTCACCGGAGGCGCTGACGCGAGCGATCGGGCGCAGGCGGGTGCGACGATCCTCCTGCCAGGCGGGGTCCAGATCGACGCTCGCGAGGTCGCCCTCGGCGAGCCCCGCGCCGCGCACACCGCCTCGGTGCTCCCCGACGGCCGGATTCTTCTCCTCGGCGGCGCCCTCACCGACCGCCCGACCACCCCGAACGAGTTCGTCCGGACGGTCGAGATCGTCGACGCCGCGGGGACGTCGGTGACCCGCGTCGAGACCGACACCCCACCGGCCCGCGCCGGCCACACGGCGCAGGTGCTCACGCTCGACGGCGAGACGTACGTCACCCTCTACGGCGGGATCGTCCCGGCCGGATCGGGGACGACGGTCTCCGGCACGGTCGACGTGTACCGCCTCGGGGGCGGCGGCCTCGAGGAGGGGGAGACAACGGAGCTGACGCGGCTGTCGCCCGAGGGCGGATCCGGCGGGTTCGCACGCGTCACCGGCCACACGCAGGTCGCCCTCAACCCGCAGCAGGCGACGGTTCTCGGACGCGATGCCGACCAGAATCCCATCGCCCTGTCTCTGTTCTGGAGCACGCCCGGCACCTCCGTGTTCCCGTTCACTCTCCTCGACGACGCTCTCCCCGAGGCGGTGGGCGGGCGGGGACGCGCGGCGGCGGTCGACGTCGGCGCTGCGCTGGGAGCGCCTGGCCTGATCCTGGTCATCGGCGGCGAGACCAACATCGGGCGGACCGGCTCGATGGAGGTCGTGGTTCCGAGCCTCGGACGCGCGTTCCGGGTGCCAGACGTGGCCCTCCAGGTTCCGCGCGCCGACCACACTGCAACTATTTTATCGACCCGCCGAATCGTCGTCTCTGGGGGCCGCTCTGACACCGGTGATGCCCTCACGGCCATCGAGGCCTTCGAGTTCTGACGCGCCATGCTGATCCAGCGCCTTCTCCAGATCCTGCTCGTCGCCATCGTCGTGATGGTGGCGGTCAGCCTGCTCATGTTCGTGCTGCGGCTGGCGGTGGGGTTGCTCGGCGTTGCGGTGAAGGTGGTGGTCGTGCTGGTCGTGGTGGCGGCCGTCCTGCGGTTCGTCGAGCTGGTGCGCAAGAAGTCGAAGCGCTAGGCGAGTTGGGGCGAGGCCGTAGCTTGCCGCCGACACGCCTTCCGCCCGATGCCCGACACGCTCGTCGCCGCCCCGCCCCTCCACGTCTCGTCCGAAACGGCCCCGTTGCGCCAGGTCGTGGTGCACACGCCGGGCGAGGAGATGGCGCTGGTGTCGCCAGCCAACAAGGACGACCTCCTCTTCGACGACATCCTGTTCCTCGATGAGGCTCGCACGGAGCACGCGACGATGCTCCGCCTGTTCGAGGCTGTCGTCGGCACCGACGAGGCGGTTCTCCAGCTCGGCGACCTCCTCCGGGAGACGTTCGCCAGCGAGGCCGCGCGTCACGCCTACGTCGAGACGCTCATCGAGCGGATGCCCGAGCGCAACTTCGAGGCCTACGAGGCCGAGATGAAGGCGCTCGACGCCGAGGCGCTCCACCGGTTTGCGATCACGGGACAGGCGCCCTTCCCGGTCTCGGCTCACCCCCTCCCGAACCTCCTGTTCACGCGCGACCTCTCGGCGGTCGTGGGCGACCACGTCATCCTGAGCCACGCCGCGACCCCGGCCCGGCTCCCCGAGAGTGCGATCATCCACACGGTCTACCGCCACCACCCGCGGTTTGCGGGCGCGCAGGACCGCGTGATCGAGCTGGCGCAGGACGTGTCGTTCGAAGGCGGCGACCTCCTCGTGGTGGACGAGGCGACGGTGCTGATCGGCCAGAGCGAGCGGACCAGCCTCGGGGGCGTGATGCAGGCGGCGCAGGAGCTGATGGCGCGGACGTCGGTCGAGAACGTGCTGATGGTCAACCTCCCGAAGGAGCGCTACTGCATGCACCTCGACACCGTGTTCACGTTCGCCGACGACGAGACGTGCGTCGTCTTCCCGCCCATCATCGAGGCAGACGAGGACAACGTGTTCCACCTCGAGGCGGGATCGGGCGGGCCGAACGAGTTTCGGCTCCGCGTGCTCCCCGGCCTCCGCGAGGCGCTCCAAGACGTGACCGGGCGGCGCTACACGTTCATCCCCTGCGGCGGCGCCGACCCGATCCGGCAACGACGCGAGCAGTGGACCGATGGCGCCAACCTGTTCGCTCTCCGCCCGGGCCTCGTGGTCGGCTACGACCGCAACCGCGTGACCTACGACGCGCTGCGCGACAACGGCTTCCACGTCGTCACGGCCGAGAGCTTCCTCGAGTACTACGGCGACGCCGCCTCGGGGACGAGCGACCGCATCGCGGTGCGCCTCGAAGGGAACGAGCTCTCGCGTGGACGTGGCGGGCCGCGCTGCATGACGATGCCCCTCGCCCGCGCCTGACCCGCCTCGGGGCGGCCGCTTCGGGGTCGTGCCACCCCGCTGCCGCGTGCGGCCCCGAGGTGCATTCAGCCCGAGGCGGTGCCATTCAGCCCGAGGCGGTGCCATTCAGCCCGAGGCGGTGCCATTCAGCCCGAGGCGGTGCCATTCAGCCCGAGGCGGTGCCGTCCGGACACGGGGGAGACGCCTCGGCGAGGCGTCTCTACAGCGTTCCACGGGTGGGCGATGGCGGAACTTTTCCCGCGCCCGTCGTCCTTCCCTCTTCCCTCTTCCCTCTTCCCTCTTCCCTCTTCCCTCTTCCCTCTTCCCTCTTCCCGTGTCCCTTTCCTCCCTCCTCGATCCCGATCGCCGCTGGATGCGCCTCGCCCTCATCGAGGCGGAGCGCGCCTTCGACGCGGGCGAGGTGCCCGTTGGCGCGGTCGTGGTCAAGGACGGCCAGGTCGTCGGGCGGGGTCACAACCAGGTCGAGCGGCTCGCCGACCCGACGGCCCACGCGGAAATGCTCGCCGTCTCCGCCGCGTGCCAGACGCTCGGCACCAAGAACCTCAGCGGCTGCACGCTCTACGTGACCCTCGAGCCCTGCCCGATGTGCGCCGGCGCGCTCGTCTGGAGCCGGCTCGACCGCCTCGTGTTCGGCGCCTTCGACGAGAAGGCCGGGGCCGCCTCGACGCTCTACGACATCCCACGCGACCGGCGCCTCAACCACCAGATCGAGACCGTCTCGGGCGTCGAGGCGGAAGCTGCTGCGGATCTCCTGCGCGCCTTTTTCCGGCAGCGCCGCGCGGCCGACCGGTCCGCACCGCGCGACCCCGACGCTGTCGCCGGCGACGGGGCCGAGGGCGAGCCGCCCGCCCACCGCCCGGCCTGAACCATCTTGACCGGCGCTCCGCAACCCCGCCTCGGAGCGTCGGTAGCATCCGGTACGCAGAATATCAGGTTATGGACACCAACGGACACGCACCTGAAGCGGTGGACCTCCTGGTCGTCGGCGCCGGGCCCATCGGGCTCGCGTGCGCCATCGAGGCGGAGCGCGCCGGCCTCACGGCCCGCATCGTCGAGAAGGGCGCGCTTGTCAACTCGCTCGTCGGCTACCCGACGCAGATGGAGTTCTTCTCGACGCCCGAGCTGCTGGAAATCGGCGGCCATCCCCTTGCGACGACCCTCTACAAGCCCCGGCGCGAGGAGGCGATCGACTACTACCGCGGCGTCGCGCAGCGTGAGGGACTCGACCTCCGCCTCGGGGAGTGCGTCGAGGCGGTCGAGGGCGACGCCGGAGACTTCACCGTCGTCACGTCGAAGGGCCGGCACCGCGCCCGCGCCGTGGCGCTCGCGACGGGCTTCTTCGACCGCCCGAACCGCCTCGGAGTCGAGGGCGAGGACCTGCCGCACGTCGCCCCATACTACAAGGAGCCGTACGCCTACAGTGGCCGGCGCGTCGTCGTGGTCGGCGCCAAGAACTCGGCCGCGAAGGCCGCGCTCGAAGTCAACCGCCACGGCGGCCAGGTGACGCTCGTCATCCGCGGCGAGGAGGTGTCGCCGAGCGTGAAGTACTGGATCCGACCCGACCTCCTCAACCGGATCAAGGACGGCGCCATCGAGGCGCTCTTCCAGTCGACCGTCTCGCGTATCACCCCCGAGGCGGTCCACGTCGACACGCCGGACGGGCCGCGTATGCTGCCGGCCGACTTCGTGCTCGCGCTCATCGGCTACCATCCCGACTTCGACCTGCTCGACCGCCTCGGGGTCGAGACGTCGGGGCCGGAGCGGGCGCCCGTTGTCGACCCGGGCACGATGGAGTCGAACCGGCCGGGCGTCTACCTCGCCGGGACCGTCTGCGGCGGATACCGGACGAGCCGGTGGTTTATCGAGAACGGACGCATCCACGCGGCACAGATCGCGGCCCACCTCGCGGGCCGGCCCGTACCACAGCTCGAGGCGGCCGGCCAGCCGTAGCACCGCACCGCCTCGGAGTCGCAGCGCCGTTCCCCGAGGCGGCCTCAACGACCGGGGGCGGCCCCGTGTGACCGGAGCCGCCCCCGAGGCGGTCAGACGCGGAGCCAGGCTTAGAACCCGATCCCGGCCGTGATCATGTTGACGTCGCCGAGGTCGCCCATCGAGCGGAAGGCGTAGTCCACCGAGATGCCCGAGTTGGACACCGGGATGTTGACGCCGCCGCCGATGTTCCAGGCCTCGAACTCGTTCTGGGACTGCTCGGGGAGCAGGTTGACGCCGCCTCGCGCGTAGATGAGGTCGCCGTAGCCCAGCTCCAGGCCGCCTGCGAATTCGGGCTGGTCGTAGGCGTTCGAGCGGAAGTTGCCGAGCGCCGTCACCGACACGTCGCCCGCGAACGAGCGCGTGAAGCTCGCGCCGAAGCTCAGGAGCGAGGGCAGCTCGTACTCGGCCGCCTCGATGGCGACGGGGAAGTCTCCGGTCGCGCCCGGCAGCGGCACCGTCCGGCTCAGGCCGACGCCGTCGTAGGACACCTTCGTGCCGAAGTTGCGGAGGGCGACACCGAACTGGAGGCCCGACTCGCCGACCGTGTAGGTCATGCCGGCGTCGAAGGCGACCGCGCCACCGTTGATGTTGTCGATGGACTCGCTGATGCCCTTGACCGTGATGCCAGCCGAGATGCGGTCGGTGAAGACGCGCGCGAAGCTGGCGCCGACGACGATCGTCGAGGCGTCGAACGTGAGGCCCGACGGGTCGGACTGGCCGGCGTTCGTGGCGACGAGGTCGCCGAAGTCCCACGACGTCACCGAGAAGGCGACGTTGCTGGCGCCGAAGTTCTGCGCCACGCCGAAGTAGTTGACGCCGATGTCGGCGACGAACCCGGTGTAGCTGAACAGGGCCTCGGTGCCCAGGTTGGCCGCCAGGGCGGCCGGGTTGGATTGGAGGGCCTCGACGCCCGAGAGCGACGAGAGGCCTCCGGTGAGACCGTTCGCGAGCGAAGCGGTCCGTGCGGTCGTGGGCACGAGCAGGTACTGCGCGGCGGCAGTGCCGGCCCGCTCATCGCCGTCGACGTCGCGCGACTGGGCCGTGGCCGGCGTCGCGAGGACGCCGACCAGGAGGGCCAGAAGGATGAGTGTGCGGTTCATGAGAGTGTTCTCTTGATGTGTGTGCTGAGGAGTGTCGTCGGTCTTCCTAGAAGACGTCCAGTTGGACGCGGCGTTGGATGACCGCGAACTTCAGCACCCGCTCTCCGATCGACGCCCCGTTCGAGTCACGGGCGTCGACGTGGATGAGGTAGATGCCGCTCGCGACGGGCAGCCGGGCCTCCGTTTGGAGGTTCCAGTCGACCGTCGTGCTGCCGTCGTTCGGCTTCTCGATGGTCCGGAGCAGCGTGCCGCTCAGGGTGAACACGCGGAGCGTGGCCTCGGCCGGGAGGTTGACGAACCGGACGATGTTGTCCTCGCCGCCGAGCTCGTACTCCGAGGCGCCCCGGTAGGGGTTCGGCGTCACGGCGATGAGGTCGAGGGCAGCCTCGGCCGTCGTGGCGTCGGCCAGCGTGACGGCGGCCTGACCGGTGTCGACCGTGAAGACGTCACCTGGCTGGTTCGGCTTCGAGGTCGTAATCCGGAAGACGGTTCCTTGCTCCGGCACGAGGTTGATGTCGAAGGGCACGTCGTTCGACGCACACACACCGGCATCATCCGCCTCGGGGCAGGGATCGCCGCCATTCCAGAGAACGAGGGCCATCCGGCGAAGCGAAATCTCCGCACCGGCGAGGGTCGGCTCAGCCGCCGCAGCGTCCGTTTGGATCGCCGAGACGAGGGCATCATAGCCCCCCTGCCCCGGCGTCGCATCCGGCGGAATCACCCACGAGATGCCGTCCGAGTACGGGTCGTTCTGCAGGCTCGACATCACGCTCTCGAACGGGAACTGCCCGAACGTCTCCTGGATGCCAAACCCGGTGATCAGGTTGAAGCCCTGGTTGACGTTGAAGTCGAGGTCGAAGATCGTCGGGAAGTACCGGACGTCGTCGCTCGGGTCGTCGGGCGTTCCGATGCCGATGTTCCAGAGCTCGAACGGCACCTCAATCAGCCTCGGATCACCGAACGTACCGGTCTCGCTGTAGATCGCGGCGAAGTTCGGGCCTTCGGTGAATCGCATCTCGAAGTCGAACGCGCTGACGTTGTCCTCGCGGGTTCCCGGGCCGGTGCCCAGGCTGCCCACGTTGGTGAGGAACTCGTCGAACGTGTGGCCGGTGAGGGCCTCGGCAGGGCCGAGGAACCACGCCAGACCCGTCACATTGTCGGCGTCGGCGTAGATCTGCTGCGAGATCCCGTTGGCATCTCCACCGAAGGCGGCGAAGAACGGACGCGCCGGGACCGGGTAGCCCTGGAAGTCCGCCGAGGCGCCCGCGAACGGCGGTGCAATGGGTCCGTCCGCATTCGCGGTGGCGATGAAGTTCGTGAACGTCGGCGAGGGGCCGAGCACGTCGAACGCCAGTCCACCCGCGCGGGCGACATTGATCTGCTGCTCCAGCACGTTCCCGGTGCGCGCGAAGAAGTCCTCGCCGTCGAGGACGACCTCGCTCGTCGTCGCGTTGACGATCCGGTAGTTCGTGCCGACCGGAGCACCGTCTCCGTCCAGCTGCGAGAAGAACTCGACGCGGTACACGTCGCCGTTCAGCTCTGCCGGGTCGACGACGCGCGCCGTGAGGCTGCCCTCACCACCGTTGGTCGGTGCGGCGACCGTCTCGAGCGACTGGCCCGTCGAGGCGTTCACCACCGTCCCGTCGTTGCGGGCGTCGGCGAGCGTCGGGCGGGCGGTGACACGGGTCACCGGAGCGGCGAACACCTTGTTCGGCGACGACGCCTCGTTGTGGGCGTACGGCTGGACGCCGAAGAAGTACGTCGTGTTGTTCCGGAGCGGCTCGCCGGTGAAGATGTCGTTCTCGATCGAGATCGACGTCGGCGTCACCGAGGCGGTGCCGGTGTTTGCGCCCTGCGCCACAACACCCGTGATGACTGCGCCCGTGCTGCAGTCGAGCCGGCTGTCGAGGACAGTCGTGATCGAGTTGTTGAGGTCGAAGGTCGCGACCAGCGTCCCGTCGTTGTCCGTTGGACTGCGGTACTGGAAGATTCGGAAGCCTTCGAAGTTGTACGTCTGGTCCGCTGCGTCAGGGGTAGCGAACGGGCTCGTCACCTCGTAGAGGAAGATGTCCGAGTTGTTGCCCGTGACGCTCTCAAAGTCGAGGATGACCTCCTGGTCCAGCTCCGTCGCCTCGACCACGACCGAAGGCGGCGGGCTTGGCAGGTTGAAGTTGGCGTTGAAGGCGCCCTGGACGGTGATGTCGTCGAACTTGAGCTGCTGGAGCGACGTGATCTGGGGCGTGGCCGTGGACTGGCACTCCTGCGGGGCGATGGCCCACACGATGCCGAAGACCAGCTCCTGGATGTCGCCGGGCTCGAACGTGAACGGACCCGTCGAGACGCCGAAGCGGCGGTCGTCGGGGAGGTTCGCACGGCCGAGGCCGTCCGAGTTGTACTCGCTCCAGAAGCCGGGCGGGTCGCCCGGGAAGGCGAACTGCGTGAAGTTGGTGCTGCCCGGGTTGTACCCGTCGCCGCCGACGGTCATCGGCACACCGTCCTTCCAGATGCCCTGCATGAGGCGGTAGGAGACGAGGCCGCGGTCCTCCGTCGAGGTCGGGTCACCGGTCGGGCCGCCCTGGTTGGTGAAGTAGAAGAACGTCTCCACCTGGAGGCGCTCATCCACCTCATCGGTCTCGCCGTCGCCGTCGTTGTCCTCGCCGTCGTCGTTGACGAGCGGACCCTGGAAGAAGTCGTACCCGAGAGCCGGCGGGAGGAGGCCGTAGCCTCCGGCGCCCTGGTCATTGTTGTCGCCGTTGTAGACGAAGCCGAGACCGAGGTCGAGGTCCGAGCCGACGTAGTCGTCGCCGAAGTTGCCGAGGTCCGGGTCGGACCAGAGGGCCACGTAGCTCTCGATCAGCGGCGCCGAGCCGCGATACAAGAACTGGTAGCGGTAGAAGGTGGTGTTGTTGATCGCGTCGGCCGTCCGGAAGGCGAAGGCCTGGGCGCGGATCTCCATCTCGAGGGCCGGCTTGCCACTCCAGCCGTGGGTGTTGCCGTTGTCGTTCATCACCCACCAGACCGACTGGTCGCCGATGATGTCGGGGCGCTCGCCCGCCTCGAGGTTGAGCTGGCGGCCGGCTCCGAATTCGAGGCTGTAGCCCGGGTCGCCGATGTTGAGCTCGATGCGCGGCTCGTCCTCCTCGCCGTCGCCGTCGCTGTCGATGGCGTCGCGGCGGTTGTTGCCGTTGGTGTCGACATAGAACGGAGCACCCTGCGCGATCGGCCAGGACTGGAGGTCAGCAAAGCTGATCGCGCGGCCGTTCACCTCGGTGCCCTCGGCGGTCCCGTTCGCGAAGCCCTCGATGTCGTCGAAATAGACGCTCCAGAGCTTGTCGAAGGACTGGCACCGGGCCTGGGTGGTTTCGCCGTTCTCGTCGAGGGGGCCAGGCCAGTACTCCCAACTGGAGTAGGTCTGACCCGCAAACCGGAGGTCGGTGTCGGGGTCGCCGGTGCCGTCGCCGTCCTCGTCGAGGAGGCCGGCCATCCAGATGCCGGAGGCGAAGACGGACTGGATGTTGCTGCCCTTGGGCACCTCGTAGACGGCGCCGGCGCCGCGCCAGAAGAGGCCGCCGATGTTGTAGAGCTCGGCGCGAATGTTGTTGACGTCGATGTTGACGATGGCCGAGCCGAGCGTGCACTCGGCCGCGTTCGTCGATGCTGCCAGCGCCGCCGCCGCCTCGGGGGTCAGCACGGACGGCCCGTCGGCCTCGCCGGGTGTCCGCTCGGCGCTTGCGCTGGTCGAGAGCAGCAGGGCGCCCAGGAGGACGGCCGCCGCTCGACGCGCGAGGGGGATGAGGGTGGTCATGTGTGTGAAAGTCATGGGCTAGGATCCGTCACCCCCGCCCGCCTCGGGGGCGGACGGGGGAGGTGAGACGGGGATCTTTAGAAGTCGAGGGTGACGCCGAGGCGGATCCGGCGCGGCAGGCTGTAGACCTGGCCGCCAGATGTCTTGAACCCACCCGGGTTGACCGGGCCGCCGATGTACTGCTGGTACAGGAAGCGGTAGGCGTCGCGCTCGAGCTCGCTGTCGAGGTTGGCGATCACGTCCGGGTCGGTCGCGAGGAAGCCATCGTCGTCAGGCAGGCCGGTGGTGCGGAAGACGCCGACCGGGTTGTCCGAGTCGAGCAGGTTGAGCACCGTCACCGAGCCGCGGAGGTTGGCGCCGCCGAGGTTGAAGCCGCGGTCGATCTCGAAGTCGATCCGCGTCGTCGAGGGAATGACCACCTCGTTGGGCGAGCCCGTGATGCCGAGCCCGATGTTCTGGCGGTAGTCCGACTGCTGCGACAGCTCGTCGAGCTGCGTGTAGCGGTTGCCGCTCTTGAACACGCCGAGCAGGTTGAAGCCGAAGCCGGCCAGCGGGCGAACGCCGCCGATCATCGGTCCCTCGCCATCCCCGAGGCGGTAGTCGACGGAGACGTTGACGTTGTGCCGCTGGTCGAAGGCGAGCGGCGAGAGCGTCTCGGGGAAGATGTTGTTCTGCGTCCGGAAGGAGAGCAGGTTGGCCGAGTTGGAGTCGGAGCCTGTGCCCTCGGCGAACGAGAGGGTGTAGTTGGCGTTGACGGCCAGGTTGCGCGTCCGACGGAGGTCGAAGGCGAACTCCGCACCCTTGGTGGTGGTGAAGTCCTGGTTCGTGTAGCCCGTGTACCCGTTCGGGAAGGCGTCGTTGAGGTTGCGCAGCGTGATCTTGTTGCGCTGCGTCCGGTAGAAGCCCGAGATCGTGATGGCCGCGCGCTGGGTCAGGCTCTGCCGGAAGCCCAGCTCGTACTGCGTCGTGACCTCCGGGATGAGGCCCGGGTTGTTGAGGCCACCGGCGCTCTGGCTGGCGAACGCGAAGTTCTGGATCGAGGCGCGGGCGTTCTCGCTCGGCCGCTGGCTCGTCACGTTGTAGGACGCGAAGAAGAGCGCGCGGTTGGTGACCGGGAAGGTCACGCCGATGCGGGGCATGAGCGTCAGCTGCGGCTCGTAGTCCTCGAAGGCCTCGCGCGTGAGCTGGCCGCCCGAGGCGGCGTCGCGCTGCGGCTGGCCGATCTGGCGAATGTCACCTCCCGTCGCCTCGACGCCGAAGCGGTCGAAGAAGTTGCCGTCGAGGTCGCGGTAGCCGACCACGGTGCCGCTCTGCACGTAGACCGCGAAGTCGCCTTCGATGTTGGACGGCAGGTTGTCGATCGGCCGGATGCCGTCGACGCCCGCGATCACGTCGTCGACGCGGATGATGTCGGCGAGCGCGAACGGGTCGCGGAGCACGAGCGAGTTGTTGTCGAACACGTCGAGCCGCAGCCCGAGGTCGATCACGAGGTCCCGGTACTCGATGCGGTCGCGCACGTAGCCGCCGTAGTAGAACGGCTGGTAGGGCGCCACGTCGCGGTTGAACAGATCCGGGTTTCCATCCTCGTCGGTGTCGACGCCGAGGAACTCCTCGAGGTTTTCCGAATCGACCTCCTCCGTACCGAGGTAGTTGTACCCGTAGTAGGTGACCCGGCCCGGGCTGTTGAAGCCGCCGTTGCCGGCGTTGTAGGGCAGCTCGTCCCAGGAGGTCACGCCTGCGTCGGGGGTGCCGTCTTCGTCAGTGTCGATGACCGGGATCTCGACCCGCCCGTCGTCGAAGTTCTGAGCGAGCGAGCGCGCGAACGCGCCGCCGATGCTCCAGAACCGCTGGGTGCGGGTCTCGTACTCGCCGCCGAACGACAGCTCGTGGAGGCCGACCTGGGTCTGCGCCGAGCCGAAGACGCGGAACTGCGTGGACTCCGACTGGCTGAAGCCCGTCAGCGGCGTGCCGGGCGCCGAGAAGCCGATGCCCTGGTTCGAGCGGAACGGCGCGATCGCGCCGTCGCCGTAGGTCGGCTCGAAGGTGTGCGCCCCGGCGTCGTACTCGTAGTAGCGCCGCGCGACCGCGTTCTGCTCGGCGTCGATGTCGCCGTAGAACAGGATCTGGCGGATGTCCGAGCCGAACTCGTCGGGGTAGGTAATGCCGTCGTTCTCGGAGTACTCGGCCTGGATCTGGTAGAACGCCGTGTTGGAGAGCACCTGACGGAGCGAGGCGAACACGCGGGTCACCTGGCTCTCGCCCGTGTTGAAGCGGTCCCGGTTGAAGAGCGACCGCGTGAACGAGAAGCCGCGGTTCTCGTTGTAGGTGTAGGCGCCCCCGAGGCGGAGGTTCACGCCTGAGACGGGCCGCAGCTCGACGTTACCGGTCACCGCGAGCTGCGTCGACGGGTCGTCCTTGCCCTGGCGCGTCGAGAA
The DNA here is from genome assembly GCA_039024395.1 of Bacteroidota bacterium. Classification (GTDB taxonomy): domain Bacteria; phylum Bacteroidota; class Rhodothermia; order Rhodothermales; family Rubricoccaceae; genus Rubrivirga. The sequence continues at coordinate 13,099 of JBCCQJ010000059.1, forward strand.
CGCGTCCTCGTTGCCGAACAGCTCGTAGGACGCGAGCGGGTTGAAGTTGATGCTGCTCTCCGGCACGCCGAGGGCCTCGGCGAGGTCTTCCTCGGAGAAGCCCGTGGCCGCACCCTCGGCATCGAGCGTCGGGTCGAGCGACGACGGGATGCCGACGTAGAAGAACTCGTCGTCGTCGAAGAGCGTGCCGGCCGGCGCGCCCTCGACGTCCATGCGGTTGACCCGGATGAGCTGCGGCGAGTTCTGGACGGCGTTGTAGATGTCGTCGTTGAGCTGGAGCGTCTCGAGGGCGTACGGCGAGGCGTCTTCCTGGTAGGTGCCCTGCGCCGAGAGGAAGAAGCTGAGCCGGTCGGAAATGATCGGGCCGCCGAACGAGAGGGCGCCGAGGTTGAATCCGAACGGGTCGAGGCCGGTCGAGGTCTCCGCCTCGAAGCCGCCGAAGAAGTCGGTGCCGCCGGCACGCGTCGAGATCGAGATGACGCCGGCCGTCGCGTCGCCGTACTGCGGCGGGATGGTGCCGATGAGCATCTCCTGCTCGGCGATGGCCTGCTGCGGGACGGCGATCGAGCCAATCACCTTCACGCCGTCGATGTAGTAGTCGACCTCCTCACCGCGACCGCCGCGGATGTTGAGCGTGCCCGAGCCCTCGTTGTTGACGACGCCCGCCTGGATGGCCGCAACGCTCGTCACACCGCGCACCGGCAGGTTCTGGATGTCCTGGCCCGTCGCCACCTTCGGCACGCCGATGGCGTCGCGCTGAATGAGCGGGCGCTCGTACTCGACGATCACCTCGCCGATCTCGGTGCCCGAGAGCTGGATGTCGAGGGTCCGCGTGCGGCCCTGGCTGATCTCGACCCCGTCGATCGTCTGCGACTGGTAGCCCGTGTACGAGTACTGGATGTCGTACTCGCCGACGGGGATGCCGAGGATGGTGTAGTTGCCATCGACGTCGGTCGCCGCGCCGCGCGAGATGGCGGGCAGGAAGACGTTGGCGCCGATGAGGGGGTCGCCGGTGGCGGCGTCGGTGACGCGGCCGGACAGCTTGCCGACGTTCTGCGCGTGCGCCACCGAGGGCAGCGCAAACAGCAGAAGGAGCACGGCAGTGCTCAGTGATCGAAACATTGCTACCTCCGAAAGGGTGGTGTGTGAGCCCGAGCGCCAGCGGCTACGCAGCCGCCCGGGAGGAAAACGTTGCGTCAGGAGACGCCGGTCGGGGGGATGCCGTGGCCCGCAGGCCGGTGCGAAAACGAGACCTCAGGGGTCTCCGAGAAAGACCCGGCCGAGAGCCGAAGGCCGCCCGATCGGCAGCCGCGACCCCGTGTCGCCCATCGCTTCGGCCTGCGGCTCGCCCACGCGATGCCGGCCGATACTAGAGTGTGGAAGGGCTGTAACAACCTCGTGCGGACGTGCTGGAGCAGGAGAGGCGGTGTGCGACGGCGGCGAATATAGCCGGTCGGTTAAAAGAGTGTCAAGGCACCGACCGATCCCCCACAGGTCTCTGGGAATCCCCCCCGTAGCCGTTCAACGATGCCTGGAAGCCCTTCTCTGCCTGGCGCCTATATGTAAGGTGCGCCCGCCTCGGTGCGGGCGTACATCTGTCCGATACCTCAGGGCACGCGACGTTGCCCCAACACGCTCGCCCACAGAGACCGCAACGCGGAGGGCCGTCGAAGTGGGACGCGCCCTCCCGGTAGATTGCCCCCCCCACGCTTCCCCTCTCTTCATGCCCGACTACGCCCGCCCCGAGGTCCTCGTCTCGACCGACTGGGTCGCCAACCACCTCGCCGACACCGACCGGGTCCGCGTGATCGAGTCGAACGAGGACGTGCTGCTCTACGCGACCGGCCACCTCCACAACGCCGTCCACGTCGACTGGCAGACCGACCTCCAGGACCCCGACGTGCGCGACTACATCAGCCAGAAGCAGTTCGAGGCGCTGTGCTCGCGGCTCGGCATCCGCTCCGACACGACGGTCGTCTTCTACGGCGACAAGTCGAACTGGTGGGCCTGCTACGCCTTCTGGACGTTCACGATGTTCGGCCACGCCGACTGCCGGGTGATGGACGGCGGCCGCGCGAAGTGGGAGGCCGAGGGCCGAACGCTCACGACGGACGTGCGCGAGTACGAGAGCACCGACTACCAGGCGACAAAGCCCGACCCGTCCGTCCGCGCCTTCCGCGACGACGTGCTGACGCACCTCCACCGAGGCGGCCCGATGGTCGACGTGCGGAGCCCGCAGGAGTACATCGGCGAGATCTCGCACGCGCCCGGCAACCCCACCTCGGAGGCGGCGCTCCGCGCGGGCCACATCCCGGGTGCGTCGAACGTGCCGTGGAGCCGGGCGGCCAACGAGGACGGCACGTTCAAGAGCCGCGAGGCCCTCGAGGCGATCTACCTCGACGAGCAGGGCCTCGACGCGGGCGCCGAGACGATCGCCTACTGCCGCATCGGCGAGCGCTCCAGCCACACGTGGTTTGTGCTCCGCTACCTCCTCGGGTTCGAGAACGTCAGGAACTACGACGGCTCGTGGACCGAGTGGGGGAACCTCGTCGGGGTCCCGGTGGAAAAGGGCGAGCCGGAGGAGTGATCGAGTGATCGAGTGATCGAGTGATCGAAAGGTGACGGCAGCCCCGAGGCGGCGCCAGGGCCTCTAGGAGGGACTTTTCCACATCGCCCGGCCCCACTTTCCACTTTCCACTTTCCACTTCCGCACCGTGAACGCCCGCCTCCAAGAGATCGCCGACGAGCTGGCGTCCGTGCCGCGCGACGTGCAGGTGGAGCTGCTCCTGGAGCACGCCCGCCAGTTCCCGCCGCTCCCCGAGACGTACCAGGCGGCCCGTGACGCCGGGCTCGGGCGCGTCCACGAGTGCCAGGCCGAGGTCTACTTCTTCCCCGAGGTGGAGGCCGGCACGGTCCACATCCACGCCGACATCCCGGGCCACGCGCCGACGCAGCGCGCGCTCGTCGGGATCCTGATGGACGCCTACGACGGGGCCTCGCCCGCCGAGGTGGCCGCCATCCCGGACGACCTCCTGCGCCGCCTCGGGGTGGACACGCTCCTGGGGCCGCAGCGGCAGCGCGGGTTCGCCGGCGTGCTGGGGCGCCTCAAGCACGGCGTTGCCGAGGCGGCCGGATGAGCGGGCTTCGCCTCGGGGCGCTCGTCGCGGTCCTCCTTGTCGCTGGGTGCGGGTCGCCGCGCCCGCTCTCGCTCGCCGAGCGGCCGGCCGACCGCGTCGCCACACCCACGTCGGCGGTCCACTACCGCGACTACGCCACGGCCGACGCCCTCGCCGCGGCGATGCGGTGGACCGAGGGGGCGCCGGTCTGGGTGAGCGCCCACCGAGGCGGCCCGGTGCGCGGCCTCGTCGAGAACTCGGTCGAGGCGTTCGAGAACGCGCTCAACCACGCCCCCGCCCTCATCGAGGCGGACGTGCGGCGGACGGCCGACGGCGTGCTCGTGATGATGCACGACGAGACCGTCGACCGGACGACCACCGGCACCGGGCGCGTCGACCGGATGACGCTGGCGCAGGTGCGGGCGCTCCGCCTCGTGACGCCCGACTCGCTCGTGACCTCCTTCCGCGTGCCGACGCTCGCCGAGGCGATGGCGTGGGCCGAGGGCCGGGCCGTGCTCCTCCTCGACGCCAAGCGCGACGTGCCGCGCGACGAGCTGGTGGCGGCGATCCGGGCGGCGCGGGCCGAAGACCAAGTCGCCGTCATCACCTACTCCCTCGACCAGGCCGAGCAGCTCCACGCCCTCGCGCCCGACCTCGTGCTGTCGGTCACCGCCGAGACGCCGGACGCGGTCGACGCCCTCCTCGCCTCCGGCATCCCGACCGACCGCATGATCGGGTGGACCGGCGTCGGCGTGCCCGACCCCGAGGCGGTGGCTCGCTTCCACGCCGCCGGCGTCCGCGCGCAGGCGGGGGCGTTCGGGGCCATCGACGCGGCGGCGACGGCCGCGATGCGCGCCGAGCCCTACCTGCCGCTCCTCGACACGGGCGCCGACGTGATCTCGACCGACAACGTCCCGATGGCCGCCATCGCCGCGCGCGAGGCATCCCTCAGCCGTCGAGAAGGCCAGCCATAAACCGCCGCACCGCCTCGGGGCGGCCGGGCCGCAGCGGCAGCGCCCCCACCCCGAGGCAGTCGATGCTGCTCCACAGCCGCGAGGCGAAGAAGGCGTCGTCGGGATCGCCGGGGAAGAGCGCAACGGCCGTGTTGACGTACGGGCCGCCGCCGGGCGCGACGATGGCGTCGCGGTAGCGGTGGAGGGTGCCGAGGGCGTCCTCGGGCGGACCGGCCGCGCCGTGCCGGCGGGCGTACCCGGCTGTGTCGTCGCGGCGGTACTTGGCGTCGAGCACCACGCGCCGCGTGCCCCGAGGCGACCGGACGGTGAGCACGAGGTCGGGCCGCTGGACGAGGAGCGCCGGCGGCGCCGGGAAGCGCGGGTTGGAGACGACCTCCACCTCGGTGTCGCCGCCTCGGAGGCGGACGGCGTGGCGGTGCCCGCGCCGCAGCCGCATGTCGGCCCCGCGCACGTCGACGCCGAACGGGCGGGGCGGCACCTCGGCCTCGAGGAGGTCGGCCAGGGCTTCGACGACGGCGAGTGCGGCCCAGGTCTCGTAGAGGACGGCGAGGTCCTGCGTCGCCACGTCGAGGGCGCCGTCGCGGAGGCGGGCGCCCCGGTCGAGCGCACGAAGCGCGTCGAAGGCTGCCGCGTAGGCGGGCGCCCGGCGGAGCACGAGCGGCGGCGTGGCCGGTGCGCGGCCCACCTCGGCGCGGGCGAGGACGGGGAGCCGGCGCAGCGACCGGAGCGCGCGCCCGAGCGCCTCGACCTCTTCCAGAACCGTCTCCCGTCTCGGCGTGGGCCTCCGGCGCCGCTCGGCGGCGGCGAGCGCCCCGAGGCGGGACTGCACAGCCCCAAGGCGGGCGGCGAGCCAGCGGTGCGCCGGCGTGTCGGCCGTGCGGGCGAC
>JBCCQJ010000060.1:0-17608 GCA_039024395.1 Bacteroidota bacterium
CCCGGGGGCCCGCCGCCTGTGGGGCCCCGCCTTGGGCCGTTTCACGTCCCGCTCCAGTCGCCCCCCCAAACGGGGCCGCCTGGGTGTCGGGGTTTCTCCCCCCCCTCGGGGGGGTCGGCGGGGTGGGGGGCGATAAATCGACCGCCTCGATGTCCATCCGTTTTCACTCTCCGAGGCGGGCCAACGATAGATGCGACTCGGCCCTGAGGCGGTGCCAACCTGGCTCGCCCTCCCCCCAGCCCCCTCCCGCTGGGAGGGGGAGATCTCAAGGGTGGGCGCCCTGCAGGTGCTCGAAACGGTGCGTGTTCCCCTCACCCTCTTCCCAAGGGAAAGGGGACGTCTAACCTGGCCGCGCGCCATTCCTGAAGCGCGATGCTCAATCGAGCCCATACCCCCTGTTCCGCCTTGACCGGGTTCGAGAGGATCCGTCTACCGACGAGACTCTCCTCGCCTTGGGGAGGGTTTCGAACCTCCAGCACAGGGCCACCCGAGAGGGTCCGGAAGCCGCGAGCGTGGGATACGACATCCCCTGAGATGTGGTAGTCGAACCCAGGTCCCCGGACGCGTGACGCCCGTTCGATCTGGAAGCCCCGAGGCGTCTCGGCAAATCCCTCGGGGCGCTCGACGACGAGGCTCTCATCAGGCCCAAAAAAACCGGTAACGACGAAGCGAAGCGACTCGCCCTCGGCGAACACTCGCGGTAGATACAGGGTGGTCTCACCAGGCCGACCGTCCTTCGCGAACCCGCCACAGACGAGGACATCGCCTCCCGTTTTTTCCGACCGAAGCGTCGAGAACTCATCCGCGATGCGGCGGCATTCCTCGTCGTAGTCGACGCTGTCGCTCACTCCCCCCCCGAGGCGGCCTCGGCCATGCGGGCCTCGCGGTCGGCGAGGCGGAGGGCCTTCACGATGTCGTCGAGGTGGCCGTCGAGCACGCCCTGGAGCGCGTGGTTCTTGTCGTCGCCCTCGAGACGGTGGTCGGTGACCCGGCCCTGCGGCCAGTTGTACGTCCGGATCTTGCCGCTCCGGTCGCCCGAGCCCACCATCTCGCGCCGGGCGGCCGAGCGCTCGCTCTCGATCCGCTCGCGCTCGAGCTGGTAGAGGCGGCTGCGGAGCACGCGGAACGCCTTCTCCTTGTTCTTGATCTGGCTCTTCTCGTCCTGGATCGAGACCACCAGGCCGGTCGGCTCGTGGGTGAGCCGCACCGCCGAGTCGGTCGTGTTCACCGACTGCCCGCCCGGCCCCGAGGAGCGGTAGACGTCGACGCGCACGTCCTGGGCGCGGATCTCGACGTCGACCTCCTCCGCCTCGGGGAGGACGGCGACGGTCGCGGCGGAGGTGTGGATGCGGCCCTGGCTCTCGGTCTGCGGCACGCGCTGGACGCGGTGCACGCCCGACTCGTACTTCATCCGCCCGAACACCTCGGCGCCCTTGAGCGCGAACGTGATCTCCTTGAACCCGCCGGCCGTGCCCTCGGAGGTGTCCATCACCTCGACGCGCCAGTTGTGGGCAGACGCGTACTTCTGGTAGAGGTCGAACAGGTCGCCGGCGAAGAGCGCCGCCTCATCGCCGCCGGTCCCGGCGCGGATCTCGACGATCGCGTCGCGCGCGTCCTCGGGGTCCTTCGGCACCAGCTCCTCTTCGAGCACCGTCTCCGCCTCGGCGAGGCGGGGCTCGATCTCGGCCAGCTCCATCTCGGCCATCTCGGCCAGCTCGCCCGTCTCCGAGGCGATCATCTCGCGCAGGCCCGCGGCCTCCGCGTCGAGCGCCTGCCACGCACGGGCCGCCTTCACGGCCGGCTCGAGCGACGACAGCTCGCGGCCGAGCGTCGCGAGCTGTCCGGGGTCGTTCGCCACCTCGGGGGTCGACATCTCGGCCAGCACCTCCTGGTAGCGGGCGAGGAGGGCGTCGAGGGCGTCGGTGTTGATCATCGGGCGGCGCAGAGGCGAGCCGAAAGCTACGGCCGCCTCGGAGCCGTCCCGGTGCTGTCAACCGTCGGCGCCGCCGCCGGGGCGGGTCGTCTGCGTGGTGACGGGGATGAGCACCGGCGCCGGGCCGGTGAGGTCGAGCGTGTAGAGGTCGGTCGCCCCGGCGTGCACGACCTCGATGTCGTACGTGCTCGGAAGGGTCGGGCCGAGGTCGAACGCGACCGTGTCCTCGGCCGGGAACACCGCGTCGCAGTCGGTCAGCGGCCCGATGCCGTCGACCGTGAACCGGCGAACGGTGGGCTCGGACGCGAACGACGTGTAGAGGTCCCGGCTGCACCCCTGATCCTCGACGGCGACGAGGCGGAGCGCGAGGTCGGTCGGCGACGTCCCGACGAGCGACACCTCGATGATCCCGTCGTAGGTGTCGACAGTGGTGTCGGCCGGATCTGGCACCGAGGTGGTGTCGCACCCGGCGAGGGGCAGGGACGCGAGGAGCAGGGCGGCAGCCCCGAGGCGGAAGAGAGTCATGGACAGCGCGCGGACGCGGGAAGGTCTACTCTGGGGTACGGACCCCAGCGGCGAAACGCTGCCCCCCGAGGCGAACTATTCCGCCGGGCGCGTCACCGACGTGCGGACCGGCGTCAGCGTGGGGCCGTCGGTGACCCGGTACCGGTCGACCTCGCCTCGGTGTCGGATCCGCACGTCGAGGCCGTCGCCGAGAGGCGGCAGCGTCTGCGTCCAGGTCGTCCGAATCAGCGCGAGGCACGTCGTCCCGGTGACCGGATCGAGCCCCAGGAACTCGACCTCGACGGCGTCGCGGGTCGTGCGCGATTCGACCACGAGGGGCACCCGGCACCCCGGTATTGTCTCGGTCGTCAGCGCGAGCGTCGGCGTTCCGTCGTCCGCCTCGGTGACGGAGACGACGAGCCCGTCGTCGTACGGCTCCACGTCGGGGCCCGTCGTGTCGCACCCGGCGAGGGCGAGGAGGAGGCACGCGGCCCCGAGGCGGAGAGCGGTCATGGATCGGCGGAGGGTCTGCCCGTCCGTACGGACTCTGCGTCCCGAGCGCTGCCTTGGGCACCGAACACGGCACCGCCTCGGTGCGGAGCGCCGTCCCCCGAGGCGGGTCTACTCGACCGTGACGCTCTTGGCGAGGTTGCGCGGCTGATCCACGTTGCACCCGCGCATGACGGCCACGTGGTAGCTCAGGAGCTGGAGCGGGATCACGGTCAGCAGCGGCTCGAAGGCGTCGAGCGTCTTCGGCACCTGGAGCACGTACTCGGCCAGCTCGTCGAGGTCGCCGTTGCCCTCGTCGGTGATGGCGATGACGGTCCCGCCGCGGGCCGCCACCTCCTCGATGTTCGACACCACCTTGTCGTAGGTCGCGTCGCGCGTGGCGATGCAGACGACCGGCATGAACTGGTCGATGAGGGCGATCGGCCCGTGCTTCATCTCGGCCGCGGGGTAGCCCTCGGCGTGGATGTAGCTGATCTCCTTGAGCTTGAGCGCCCCTTCGAGCGCGACCGGGAAGTTGACGCCGCGCCCGAGGTAGAGGAAGTTGGACGCGTAGCGGTAGTCGCGGGCCATCTTGCGGACCTCCCACTCGCCGTCGAGCACGTGCTGGACCTGCGCCGGAATCCTGGCGAGCGCTGTCGTGGCCGTCACCATCTCGTCGTCGGTGAGGTGACCGCGCGCGTGCCCGAGGAGCAGCGCGAGCTGCACCAGGACGGCCACCTGCGCCGTGAACGCCTTCGTCGAGGCGACGCCGATTTCCGGTCCGGCGTGGAGGTAGACGCCCGCGTCGGTCTCGCGCGCGATCGTCGACCCGACGCCGTTGACCAGCCCGATCGCCAGCACGCCGGCCTCTTTCGCCTGGCGGACCGCCGCCAGCGTGTCGGCCGTCTCGCCCGACTGCGAGATCACGACCACCACGTCCTTGTCCGGGTCGAGCACGGGGTTGCGGTAGCGGAACTCGCTCGCGTACTCGACCTCGACGTTCATCCGCGCGAACCGCTCGATCAGGTACTCGCCCACGAGCCCCGCGTGCCACGACGTGCCGCAGGCGCAAATCACGATCCGCTGGGCGGCCACGAGGCGGTCGAGCACGCCCTCGAGGCCGCCCAGCTTGATCCGCCCCTCGTCGGGCCGGACGCGCCCGCGCATCGCGTTGGCGATCGACTCGGGCTGCTCCATGATCTCCTTGAGCATGAAGTGCTCGTAGCCGCCCTTCTCGATCTCCTCGAGGTCCCAGTCGAGCTGGTGGACCTCCTTCGACACCGGCGCCCCGTCGATCTGGAACACCTCGTAGCCGTCGCGACGGACGACCGCCATCTCGCCGTCGGCGAGGTAGACCACGGTGCGCGTGTACTCGATGAAGGGGCTCGCGTCGGACCCCACGAAGTGCTCGTCCTCGCCGACCCCGAGGAGGAGCGGGCTGCCGTTGCGGGCGACGACCAGCAGGTCCGGCTCGTCGAGGCTGACGGCCACGATCCCGTAGGCGCCCTCGACGCGCGTGAGCGCCTGGCGGACCGCCTCGGGGAAGGCGAGGTCGGCCTCCTTCTGGACCTCCTCGATGAACCGGGCGAGCACCTCGGTGTCGGTCTCGCTCTCGAACGCGTAGCCCTTCTCGACGAGGCTGCGCTTGATCGCCGCGTAGTTCTCGATGATCCCGTTGTGGACGATCGCGAAGCGGCCGTCGGTCGACGTGTGCGGGTGCGAGTTGACGTCGCACGGCGCGCCGTGCGTGGCCCACCGCGTGTGCCCCATCCCGACGGTACCGGTCACGGGGCGCGCGTCGAGGAGCTTCGCCAGCTCGTCGACCTTGCCCTCCTTCTTGCGGATGTCCAGCGCCCCGTTGACGACGGCGACGCCCGCCGAGTCGTAGCCTCGGTACTCCAGCCGGCGGAGCCCGCTGACGAGGAGGTCGCTCGCGTCTCGCGAGCCGATGTATCCGACGATGCCGCACATAACGATCTGTGTGTTGGGGGGACGAGCCGGCGGCAGTGTACCCCAGCCGTTCCCCGGTATCGTCCGGGCGCGACGAGGATTCACCGCGCAAACGTTTCCAAATGCGGCCGTCGGCCATCGGCTCCCGGCTATCGGCGATTGCACGTGGGAACGGCGCTCCGGAGGCAGGCCCCACGTCCCACCTCGGGGCAGGACGCCGACCCCGAGGCGGCCTCATCCCGCTGAGAGCAGGCAGCCGAAAGCAGACGGCCGAAAGCAGACGGCCGAAAGCAGACGGCCGAAAGCAGACGGCCGAAAGCAGGCAGCCGAAAGCAGACGGCCGAAAGCCCCCTACACCGCCTCGGGGAGGGGCGCGGCGTGCTCGGGGAGGGTCCGCCCGACGACGTCGGCGAGGCGGCGCACGTTCACCATCAGCTCGGCGAAGGCGTCGAGGTAGAGCGACTGCGGGCCGTCGGAGAGCGCGACCGGCGGGTTGGGGTGCGTCTCGATCATCAGCCCGTCGGCGCCGCACGCGACGGCCGCCTGCGCCATCGGCGCCACCTTGTCGCGGATGCCGACGCCGTGGCTCGGGTCGACGATGATCGGCAGGTGGCTGAGCTGCTTCACGACGGGCACGGCCGAGAGGTCGAGCGTGTTGCGGGTTGCCGTCTCGAACGTGCGGATGCCGCGCTCGCAAAGGATCACGCGCTCGTTGCCCTCGGCGAGGATGTATTCGGCCGACATCAGCCACTCCTCGATGGTCGCGCTCATGCCGCGCTTGAGGAGGACCGGCGTCTCGCTGCGCCCGACGGCCTTCAAGAGCGGGAAGTTCTGCATGTTGCGCGCTCCGATCTGGAGCACGTGGGCGTACGCCGCGACCGTGTCGACGAGGTCCTCCGACATCACCTCGGTGACGACCTTGAGGCCGTTGCGGTCGGCGGCGGCGCGCATAATCCGAAGGCCCTCCTCGCCGAGCCCCTGGAACGAGTACGGGCTGGAGCGCGGCTTGTAGGCCCCGCCGCGGAGGATCTGGGCGCCTGCCTCGGCGACGGCCGCGGCGCTCGTCTCGATCTGCTCGACCGACTCGACCGAGCACGGCCCGGCCATGACCACGATCTCGTCGCCGCCCACGACCACGCCGTCCACGTCGACGAGCGTGTCGTCGGGGTGCCAGGTGCGGCTGGCGAACTTGTACGGGCTCGTGATGCGGACGACGTCCTGCACGCCCGGCAGCACCTTGATGTGGCGCACGTCGAAGTCGGGCGCGACGCCCATCGCGCCCAGCACCGCAGGCTCGCCGCCGGTCCGGTGGACGTCGAAGCCGAACGCCTCGAGGGCCTCGACGAGGGCGCCCACACGGGCCTCGTCGGCGGTGGGCTCAGGGATGACGACGAGGCCGGCCATGCGCGGGGGTTTCAGTCGGAAATGAAAGTACGGGGGCTGCCTCTCGAAGGTTCGTCCCCGAGGCGGGAGGGTTTGGCGAAGAGACGCCGCGAACGCCAGGCTTCTTTCCGCCTCGGGGCGGGCTAGGTCCGGTACCGCTCGAGGGTGAAGCTCTCGCCCAGGTATCGGCGCCGCGCCTCCTCGTTCTCGGCCAGCTCTTCAGCCGTGCCGGATGTAAAGATCTGGCCGTCGTAGAGGAGGTACGCCCGGTCGGTGATCGCCAGCGTCTCGTGGACGTTGTGGTCGGTGATGAGCACCCCGATGCCGCGCTCGCGGAGCTGCGCCACGATCCGCATGATGTCCTCGACCGCGATCGGGTCGACGCCCGCGAACGGCTCGTCGAGCAGGATGAACCGGGGCCGCGTGGCGAGGGCACGCGCGATCTCGGTCCGCCGCCGCTCGCCGCCCGAGAGCTGGTGGCCTTTCGAGCGGCGGACGGTCTCGAGCCCGAACTCGTCGATGAGCGTCTCGACGCGCGCGTCCTTCTCGGCCGTCGAGAGCGGCTGGAAGTCGAGCACGGCGCGGAGGTTGCCCTCGACCGACATCGACCCGAACACGCTGGCCTCCTGCGCGAGGTAGCCGATCCCGAGGCGGGCGCGCCGGTACATCGGCGTCCGCGTGATGCGCGCCGCCTCGCCGCCTCGGGGGCCGAGGTAGACCTCGCCGGCGTCGGGGCGGATCACGCCGACGACCATGTAGAACGTCGTCGTCTTGCCGGCCCCGTTGGGCCCGAGGAGACCGACGCACGTCCCCTGCTCCACCTCGAGGTCGACGCCGTCGACGACCGTCCGGCGGCGGTAGCGCTTGACGAGGCCCTCGGCGCGGAGGACCAGCGGCGCCGCCTCGGGGGCAGCCGCCTCGGGGGCAGCCGCCGCGTCGGGGGACGGCGTGTCAGGGGCGGTCTCGGCCATGCCCGAAGCTACCGAGCCCCGAGGCGGAGGTGCCGCCTCGGGGGACGGGCTCTAGTCGGCCGACCCAGCCGCCTCGGTGGGCAGGAGCACCACGCGGACGTACTGGTCGTCGTTCAGCACCTCGCGGGCCGTCGCGACCACGTCGTCCATCGTGAGCGTCGCCACCATGTCCGCCTCCCCGAGGAGGTCGGCCGGCGGCTCGCCGCGGCGGGTCGCCTCGACCAGGACGCCGAGCCAGTAGCGGTTCTCCTGGAGATTCGTCTCGTGGGCTCGCCGCGCCTGCTCCTGATACGCCTCGAGGTGGCGCGCCTCGATCTCGCCGGCCTTGAGCGCCGCGGCCCGTTCGAACACGGCCTCGACCAGCTCGTCCACGCGCTCGGGGTCGGTCCCGAACGTGACGCGGACCTGGTACCGGCCCTCCTCCAGCTCTCGGTTGGCCGTGTCGTTGACGCCGACGCCGTAGACGCCACCGCGATCCTCGCGCAGCTCCTCGCGGAGCGCCTTCGCGAACACGTCCCGCATCGCCGACAGCTCGACCCGCTTTCGCCGGTCGTGCGCGTCATACGGCCCGTGGAACACGATCGCCACCTGCGCCTGGGGCTCGACGCCCGCGCGGACGGTCTTCTCGACCACGCCCGGCGGCGGTCGGATGTCGAAGTAGCGGGCTTCTTCCTCGCGGCCGGTCGACGGCAACGAGGCGAGATACGTCTCCACGAGCGGCCGGACCGCCTCGGGGTCGAACGCCCCGACGAGGACGAACGAGGCGTCTGAGAAATCAGCGAAGCGGTCCTGGTAGAAGGCGAACGCGCGGTCCAGGTCCGCCTCGTCGAGCGAGGCGAGGAACTGCGAAAGCGTCCGCGTGCGGGGGTGGTCGTTCGAGAGCGTGACGTTGAGCGTGTCCTGGAACGCCGCGCGCGGCGAGGCGGCCTGGTTCGAGAGGAACGTCCGGGTCTGGTTGAGGGCGGCCTCGAACGCCTGCGCGTCCTTTCGCGGCGCCGTCGCGTAGAGGTAGACGAGCTGGAACATCGTCTCCAGGTCGTCCGGCGCCGCCCGTGCCGAGAACCGCTCGTCTTCGCCCGAGATGATGGGGCTGACCTGCACGATCTGTCCCGAGAGCTTCTTCTCCAGCGCGACGGCGTCGAACGCGCCGACGCCGCTCTGACTGACGTATCCGGCTGCGCCGCCGGCCACGGCCAACTCGTCCGCGTCGAGGAGGGAGGTGCCGCCGGGGCTCGTTCCGGAGAGCCACACCTCGTCGGCCCTGAAGTCGGTCGGCTTGAGGATGACCGTCGCACCGTTCGAGAGCGTCCACGTGGTCGTGCCGAGGTCGGCGTCGGCCGCCTCGGCGACGACGGCGCCCGGCGTGGGCGGCGTGGCGACGAGCGGGCCGTCGAGCACCTCGTCGGCGTAGGGCGCGATGTCCGCCTCGGCGACGCCGGCGAGGACCGCGCGGAGGTCCGCCTCGGTGGGGATGGCGAGGCCGTCCTTTTCGGGCGCGCTCACGAGAACCGCGCGGTTCTCTTCGGCCACGAGGACGTCGGCGACGGCGTTGACCTCGGCGAGCGTGATCGTGGGCAGGAGCGCCTCGGCCAGCTCGAGGCGGCGCTCGGGCGAGAGCACCGGCTGATCTTGCAGGAACGACTGCACGTAGGCCATCACGAGGCTGCGCGACGGCTGGTTGTCGCGCTCGGCGACGGCCGACTGGGCGCCCCGCAGCAGCTCGCCCCGGACCCGGTCCAGCTCCGAGGCGGTGATCCCGTGGCGGCGGGCGCGCTCGGCCTCGGTGGCGAGCACGCCGAGGGCGTCGGCGATGCGGGCCTCGTCGGCGAAGGCGGCCGCGAACGCGCCGCCCAGCGTGCGGACGCCCCCGCCGCTGCCGACGAACGCGAAGGCGAACGGCGCCTCGGGGTCGCGCCGGATCTCGTCGAGGCGGGCGCGGAGGGCGGCGTAGAACAAGCCCTCGACGAGGTCCTGGCGGAGGTCGCCCACGGTCCGCGTCGGCGCGGCCGGGCGCTTGTAGTAGATGCGGACGAGCGTCTGCGGCGCCTCGGGGTCGGTCGCGATCGCGAACCGGGTGTCGTCGTGGGCGGGCACGGTGTAGACGGGCCGCTCGCGGGGCGCCTCGGGAACGGCGAGGTCGGCGAACCGCTCGCGGATCATCGCCTCGACGGCGTCCACGTCGACGTCGCCCACGACGGCGACGGCCATCAGGTCGGGCCGGTACCAGTCGCGGTAGAACCGGGTGAACGCCTCGCGGGGGGCCGACTGGATCACCTCGGGGAGGCCGATCGGCAGGCGCTCGGCGTAGCGGCTCTCGGCGAAGAGGACCGGGAACTGCTCGCGGTTCATCCGCTCGCCGGCGCCCGTCCCGAGGCGCCACTCCTCGAGGATGACGCCGCGCTCGCGCTCGATCGCGCTGTCGCCGAAGGCGATGCCGCCGGCCCACTCGCGGAGCACGTCGACGCCGGTCTCGAACACGTCGGCCGAGTCGGTCGGCACCTGGAGCATGTAGACCGTCTCGTCGAACGACGTGTAGGCGTTCAGGTCCGGCCCGAAGCGCGTGCCCACCGACTCGAGGTAGCGGACGAGCTCGGGCTCCTCGAACCGCTCGGTTCCGTTGAACGCCATGTGCTCGACGAAGTGGGCCAGCCCGCGCTGGTCGTCGTCTTCGAGCACGCTGCCCGCGTCGACGGCGAGACGCAGCTCGGCCCGCCCCTCGGGCTCGGTGTTGTGGCGGACGTAGTAGCGGAGCCCGTTGTCGAGCACGCCCGTCCGCACGGCCGGGTCGAGCGCGAGGGGCGCGTCGAGGTCAACCGCCGGCTGGGCGGCCACCGAGGCGGCGAGCAGCAGGAGCGGGAGCAGAACGAGACGGTGCGAGCGCATGCGTGTGACCAGAGATATGTCTCGAGAATGTAAATCGCGACCGACCGCCTCGGTGGCACCCCGAGGTGGCGAGGCGGCCATCACTCGGGGCCGCCGTCTCAGCGCCGGGGCGCGTCGGCGTCGGAGACCGCCTCGGGATCGGGCGGCGCGACCGGGGATGCATCCGGGTCCGCCTCGGGGCTGGCGTCGGGGCGCGGCGCGCCGGGCGGGAGGAGGTCGAGGACCGAGGGTCCGTTCTCGGCCAGCCACGCGGCCTCCCAGCCGTCCCCGAGGAGGGCCTCGCGCGTGGGCGCCCCGCCGACGTCGAACGCGAAGCCCGGCAGGCGGCGGCCCTCGGGCGCGATCCGGCCGCTGTAGAGCGTGCTCTGAATCCCCCGGTCGCCGTCGAGCTCTCGGATCTCACCGTCCCGGAAGACGAACGCGATGCTGTCGGCGGACACCTCGGTTGCGCTGTCGAGCAGGCCCTCAGGCGTGGCCTCGAAGTAGAGCGCCTGCGCGTTCGGGAAGACGCTCAGCGTGCGCAGGTCGTCGCCGTCGAAGCGGGCCACCATCTGGCGCCCGGCGATCTGCTGGAGCCGCCCGAGCGTCGAGTCGAGGCGAGCGGCGAAGGCGGCCCCGAGCACGTGCAGCTCGTCGACGGCCTCGTCGCGGGCGAACGCGAACAGGCGGTCGCCGGTGATCTGCGCGCCGTCGGCCCAGACGGACGGCCGCGCCGCGCCGTGGAGCCCGAGCCGGTCCGTCGCGCCCTCGGGCACGGGGAGCGCCGCCTCGGGGACGACGGGTCCGGCGGCGAGCGAGTCGGGAGGCGCGTCCATGCCGGGAGGCGCATCCGCCTCGGGGACCGCGTCCACGCGCGGCGGCGGGCGCGGCGCGGCGAGCGTGTCAGCGCCCACCTCGGTGGCGAGCGAATCGGGGCCCGCACCTGGCGGAGGTCGGATCGCGAGCGTGTCCGCCTCGGGGCGAGGCGGGGCGGCCTCCAAGGCGGGGCCGCGAACGAACCGGGCCGAGTCGGCGACGGCCCCGAGGCGGCGCTCCCAGAGGCGCGCGCCGCCGGCGGCCGTGATGACCTCCGACGTGTCGGCGCCGGCCACGAGGCGGGCCGCGTCGAGGCGCGGCGCCCGCGTGAGCGTCGTGTCGACGCGGCCGGTCGAGTCGGCCTGGAGCACCAGCAGGAGCGGGTCGCGAGGCTCGCCGTCCTCCGGCCCTCGCGCCGAGGCGGTCTCGTCCTGGCCGTCGAACAGCAGGCGGTCGCCGAAGAGGAACGTCCGCCGCGACGAGTCGGCCGGCGCCACGGGCCGCTCGGCGTCGGTCGCGCCGTCGCCGATCCGCTCCAGCACCACGTCGCGGTAGGCGCGCGCGCGCTCGGTCCGGCGGAAGTAGACCACCGAGTCGGCCCAGAGGCGGGCGTCGGGCCGCACGAGGCGCACGTCGCCCGCGAAGTCGGCGCGGCGGATGCGGGCGTCGTAGGTCCCCCGCGCAGCGGTGAGCACGCCGGTCGAGTCGACGAGGCGGACCGGCCCGTCGAGGCGGGCGAACCGCCGCGCCGACGAGTACGTGCCGGTGGGGGCCGTGATGACGGCGTCCTGGTGCAGGATGCGGCCGCCGCCCTCGAACGCCGACACCTCGGCGCGGCTGTCGTACGTCGTCTGGGGCGCGAACAGGACCGACTCGCCGTCGCCGACGCGCACGTTGCCGGTCGCGCGCGACGTTTTGGTGTTCGAGTCGTAGGTGACGACGGCGGCCGTGAGCGTATCGGCCCCCGAGATGACGCGGACGTCGCCGGTGAGCACGACCTCGCCGCGCGTCTCGTAGTAGACGGCCGAGCGCGACCGGAGCCGCGTCGTGTCCTGCCGGAGCCGGACGTTGCCCGTCAGCCGCAGGATCGTTCCAGTCAGTGAGTCCGACGTGACCTCCCAGAAGTCGGAGTTCAGGATCTCGACCTGGCGCACCTGGGCGTGCGCCTCCGTCGCAGCGATCAGAAGGACCGCCGAGATCGCACAGCGAACGGCGAACGGGACTCGGCGAACGGCGCCCATTCCCCGTTCGCCGTTGACCGTTCGCCGTTCGCCGCCCCCCCTCACTCCCGCACCTCGATCTCGCCGGTGGCGTTGCGGAACGAGTAGCGCGCGAGGTCGGACGTCGCGTTCAGGCCGACGCCGCGGACGCGCTCGCCCGGCCCGTCGAACGAGAACGCGCCCGGCACGCGGAACCGCTCCGCCTCGGCGTCCCACTCGACGCGCGACGCCACGAGCACGCCGCCCGTCGCCTCGACGCGGGCGCCGCCGGTCGCCTCGAAGGCACCGCCGCGCACGAGGCGGAGCCGCGGGGCCGCGATGCGCGCGCCGCCCGCGCCCTGCGTCTCGGCCCGCACCGCCCCGACCGCCTCGACGGTGTCGCCGCGCACCTCGACGGTGGCTGCCTCGATGAGGGCGCCCTCCTCGCCTGTGACCGACGTGCGCACGTCGCCCCGCGTGACGAGGCGGCCGTCGTCCTCGTAGTACCACGCCTCGCGGGCGGTCACGCTGGCCGAGAGCTGGCCGGCCTCGTAGAGACGCACGGCGACCGTCGCGGCGCTGTCGCCGGGCGCCGGCCCGAGGTAGACGTAGGCCGTGTCGGCGCGGTCGTAGCGGGCGAGGTAGGGCGCGTCGATCTCGAGGCGGGGCTGGCCGTCGTCGCTGGCGCGGAGCTGCGCGTTCCAGCTCTCGCTCTCGGGCAGGTCCTCGACGGTCGTTCCCGGAGGAAGGCCGGCCGGGGCCGTCCGCGTGCAGCCCGCGAGCGCGAGGCCGAGCGCGAGCACGCTCCCGGCCCCGAGGCGGACGAGACGGAGGCGACAGCGCACGGCGTGGGGGGACGACATCGAGCGAGAAGGTAGCCGGCGGGGGTTCGATTCACCCGGGCCGGGTTACAGATCGTTGCCGCGGCGGGCGGCAATCGTTTCCGCCGCGCCCCTCGCCTCGGGGCCTGCGACCGAAGCCGAGAGCGGCAATTGGAGGTCGGGGAACGGCTTGTTGCTTTGGAATCGCGTCCGGTCACGATCGCTTGACACTCCCGGCCGGGATGTTCAGAACGGTGGTATGATATTCGACATAGGACGGAGCGCCCCTGGCCCTTGGCTCTCGCTCACCACTCCTCCGCTTCCGCGGCTCTCCCATGAGCTTCTCGTTTCAGAAAGCGTCCCCGACCTCGGCTGTCGTCCGGATCGGCAAGGCGCTCGACTTCCGCAACGCCGCCGAGTTCAAGGCGGCGTGCCAGGAGCACGCCCGGCAGGGCGTCCGCTACTTCGTCCTCGACTTCTCGGGGACCGGCATTCTCGACTCGACCGGCCTCGGCGTCATCTTCTCGCTCTACCGGCAGCTCACGCCGGCCGGCGGGCAGGTGGTCTTCGCGAGCGTCAGCCGCCCCGTGCAGGTCGTCGTGCAGCTGACGCGGACCTACAAGGTCTTCCGCCAGTTCCCGACCGTCGAGGCCGCGCTTCAGGCCCACACGGCGGCCCCGAGCGCGCAGATCCCGCAGCGCCCGACCGGCACGGTCTAGGCCCGGCGCGGCTCGTCTGCGCCACTGGCCACCGTCCGCCGGCCCCCGGCGACATGCGGCATTCGTTCTTCGACCTCGCGACCGTCACCGACGAGTTCCACGCCCTCTTCGACGCGTGGGCCGAGGCGGGCCGGTTCCACGGCACGCTCCAGGACGAGAGCGTCGACGTGCTCCGGCTGGCCATCCACGAGTGGATCGCCAACCTCGTCCAGCACGCGACGTTCCGCGGTGACGTTGAGATCTCGCTCGCGCTCCAGCTCACGGGTGCCGGGGTCTCATGCAGCATCGAGGACACCTCGATGGGCTTCGACTTCGCCGGCCAGGTCGAACACCAGCGGGCCGTCCTCGACGCGCCCGCCCCGTCCGAGCGCGGGCGCGGGCTGCTGATGCTGGAGAAGTGCACCGAGGCCCTCGACTACACCGAGGCGGCAGACGGCCAGCGGCAGCGGATTGCGTTCACCGTCCGCGACCTCGGCGAGGAGATCTTCGCCCCTCTCTTCGCGTCGGCCACGCGCAACGACCGGCCGTCCTACGCGCCCTCCGGGCCGCCCCGGCCCCCGCTGGACCCGGCATGACCACGCGCCCCTACATCCTCGTCGTCGAGGACAACAAGACGCTCCGGCGCCTCCTCGAGTACCGCCTCGGGAAGGTGTTCGAGGTGGCGACGGCCGACCACGGCCAGCGCGCCCTGGAGATGGTCGAGGAGCGCGTGCCCGACCTCATCGTGTCGGACATCATGATGCCCGTCATGGACGGGTTCGCCTTGCTGGCCGCGCTCCGGGCCGACCCATCGCTCCAGATGGTCCCGTTCGTGTTTCTGACGGCCAAGTCGGACGACCTGAGCCGGCAGAAGGGCCTCCGCAAGGGCGTCGACGACTACCTGACGAAGCCCTTCGACGTCGACTACCTCATCACGCGCGTCAGCCAGATCGTCCAGCGGAGCCAGGTCTACCAGACCAAGCTGAACTCGAAGATCAGCAAGGACTTCTCGGATCGGCTCCTGCCCCGCGAGATGCCCCGCGAGCCGGGCTACCGGACCCTCTTCTTCTCGCGCCCCAAGGAGGACGGCGGCGGCGACCTCTTCGACTGGACGCGCGCCCAGGACGGGTCGTACCTCTTCACGGTGGGCGACATCATGGGCAAGGGGCTCCAGGCCAAGTTCTACGCCTTCAGCTTCCTCTCGTACATCCGGTCGACGATCCACGCGATGCTCCGCGAGACGTCGAGCCCGGCCGCGCTGATGACGCGCGTGAACGAGATGCTCATCCAGGACGCCGTCCTCGAGGAGACCTTCGCCTCCCTCCTGCTGATGCGCTGGGAGCCGGGCTCGAACCGGGTCGTCTACACCAACGCGGGCCACTGCCGCCCCATCCTGGCGACGCCCACCGGGCCTGGGTTCGTCGAGTACTCGGACCTCATCCTGGGCCTCGACCCGACGACGGTCTACCAGGACCGGACGGTCGACGTCCCGCCGGGCAGCGCGCTCTTGTGCTACACCGACGGCCTGAACGAGCAGGTCACGCGGACGGGCGCCATGTTCGGCGAGGGCGGCGTGGCGCAGGCCGCGCAGGCCGCGCTCCGCTCCGACCAGCCCGTGCACACGCTGCTGTCGTGGCTGCTCCAGCGGAGCCAGGAGCCGACGTTCGCCGACGACGTGCTCGTGTTCTGGCTCCAGCGCGAGGCCGAGGCCCTGGCCCCGACCGCCGGAGCCCCGTTCGCCAGCGCGCAGGCGGCGTAGAGGGGTACCGGCCATCGGCCGTCGGCTGTCGGCTCGTCTCCGCCTCGGGGCGGACGCCTGTTTCTTCCCGAGGCGGCGTGCACACGCGACCGATCTTCGACCCCGAGGCGGTGTTCGGTGCCGCCTCGGAGCCAGAGAGCCGCCGGCCCCGAGGCGGCTGGGCTACGGCGTGCGCGCTTCGGGGGGCGTGCCTCCGGCGCCGTCGCCGGACGCGCCCGGGGGCGGTTCATCGGTGGCGTAGTCGAGGAACCGGAGCGGCGGCTCGACGAGGCCCTCCTCCATCCGGTCCAGCTCGTCCTGCACCTCCTGAACCGTGTCGCCGCAGGGCCGGGCGGGCTCACGGGCGATGCCGAGGAGGCCCTCCCGCGCATCGTAGTACGTCTCGTGGACGAAGCACGAGCCGTCGGGGTGGACGACGGCGCGGTAGCCCCAGTACGCGATCGACGTCAGCTCGTGGGGGCCCGCGACGGTCGTGGTGGCGAGGTCGAACCCGCACGGCGGCGTGAAGGCGTTGCGGAGCATGGGCGGGCAGGCAGGCGGCGTTCGGGAAGGTCGCACCGAGGCGGCGCCTGGGGCGACTTGACCTCGGTGCCAGCTCGACCGATCCTGCCTGCCCCCGCCGCCCTGCCGTGCCTGGTCTCTTCCGCCTCCTTTCCGTCACGCTGCTCATCGTCCCAGCCACCTCGGGGCAGACGCTGCTCCCCGGCCTCACGGGCGAGGCCCTCCTCGACGCCGTGGTGGGCACCTACGCCCCGGTGGCCGGGCTCTCGGGCGGGCAGAGTCGCGACACGCTCTACGCCGTCGTCGACCGCGAGACGCGCGACGGCCTCGACGGGGTCGCCGGGCTCTACACCGACGCCTTCGTCGCGTTCGACTGCACGCCGTCGTGCGACCCCAGCCAGGACGTGTTCAACGGCGGCAGCGGGATCAACCAGGAGCACGTGTGGCCGCGCAGTCAGGGGACCGGCTCGGGCCTGGCCGAACGCGATCTGCACCACCTCTTCCCCACGCGCGTCCGGGTGAACTCGGACCGCGGCAGCCTGCCGTTCGGCGACAGCCCGGACGCCCAGACCGACACGTGGTACGCGCTCGAGATGGCGACCGCGTCCGCGCCGCCAACCGGCACCCGGTCGCTCTGGAGCGAACTGCTCTCGGGGTCCCGCTTCGAGCCGCGCGAAAGCCGCAAGGGCGACGTGGCCCGCGCCGTGTTCTACGTGTACGCCATGTACGGTCCGCGGGGGACCGACCAGGTCGACGCGGCGTTTTTCGACGGGATGCGCGACACGCTCGTCGCCTGGCACCGAGCCGACCCGCCCACGGCCGCCGAGGTGGCCCGGTCGGAGCGCGTCGCCGCCTACCAGACGACCGCCTCGGGGGCCGATGCCATCAACCCGTTCGTGGCCGACTCGTCGCTGGCCGCCCGGGCCTTCCTCGACGCGCCGAGGCTCACGCTGACCGCCCTCCTCGAGGGGGCCTACAACGCCGCCTCCGGAACGATGCGGACCGACCTCTCGGCCGTCCTCCCCGAGGCGGACCCCGTCCTCGGTGCCGCCTCGGTGCCGGCCGGCTACTTCACCGCCGACCCGACGGGCCAGCGGGTGGTCGACTGGGTGACGGTGCGGTTCCGAGACGGAGCAGCCGACGGCCCGGTGGTGGCCGAGATGGCGGCGCTTCTGCTCGACGACGGGGCGGTCGTCGGCCCCGACGGCGGCACCCTCCGCACACCTGCCTCGGGGACGCTCCACGTGAGCCTGGGGCATCGCAACCACGTCGACGTGACAACGGCGGCCTCGGTGATGCTCGACGCGGGCAGCGCGGCAGCCGTCGACTTTTCGGCGGCCGTGGGGGTCGCTGCGGGCTCGGGGCAAGCCCCGACGGCCGACGGCCGGGCCGCGCTCCGAGGCGGCGACGCGACCGCCGACGGACAGGTGACGGCGCCGGACTTCAACGTGTACGCGTCCGAGGCAGCCGCCGGCGCGACCGGCTACACCGAGGCCGACTTCACGCTCGACGGCGTCGTGACGGCCCCGGACTTCAACGTGTTCGCCGCGAGCACGGCGGCCGGCTCCTGACGGAGTTCCGACGTTGCCTGTTTCTTCATGGGAATCAGCACACACCTGTCTAGATTGGGTCTAGACAAGCCCCACGCCCTCCCCAGATCCATGCGTCTCCCCCTCTTCGTCCTCGCGTTGGCCCTCACGGCCTCGGCCTGCGACTCGAACG
>JBCCQJ010000061.1:0-17588 GCA_039024395.1 Bacteroidota bacterium
CAGGACCGCCTCGGTGCCCCTGCCGGCCGGCGGCGTCCGCCCCGAGGCGGAGCCGTCGCTGCGGGCGCACCTGCTCCAGCGCGCGCAGACCGGGCCGGGCCTCGCCCTGATCGCCCTCGTCGTGGCGTTGGCGGCGCTGGCGGCGTGGACCGTCGGCGGGCAGGTTGCCGAGGCGGTCGAGGGGCCGGACGAGGAGGCGCTCGCCCGGCAGGCCGCCATCGCCCGCGCCGAGTGGGCGGCCATGCGCCGCCAGAACCCGCGCCCGCTCGCGGCCGAGCCCGTCGCCGACACCCTGGGGCCGGGCGACGCCGAGCGCACCGACGACCGCTACGCCGACTACTTCGTCCACGACGCCGACAGCACGGGCTTCTCGGTCCTCATCACCGCCGCCGACTTCGCCCCCGACCTCGTCGTCCGGCGGCCCGACGGCGAGACGGTCGCGGCCTCGAACCTGCTCCGCACCGACCAGCGGGCCGAGATCGCCGGGCTGGAGGGGCCGGGGCGCTTCGAGATCGTCGTGACGTCGGTGCAGCCGGGCGACGCCGGCACCTACCAGCTCGAGGTGGTGCCGGCCGGCCCCATCGACTCGGTCTACGTCGACCGGTCGGCGCGGCTCGACACGCTCGGCACGGGGCGCCTGCGCGCCGGCCACTACGAGCGCCTCTACGGCGTCTCGACCGGCGTCGAGGCGCCCGTCATCGTGCGCGTGGTGTCGTCGGCGTTCGTGCCGCAGCTCCACCTGTTCGGGCCGAACGGCGAGGTGGCCGACGAGTGGCGGACGCTCGAGCGCTCGTCGCAGGGCGACAGCCTCCACGGCGTGCTCCTGCGCTACGTGCCCGGCTGGGAGGCGCCCTACCGCCTCGTGGTGACGTCCGAGACGCCGGGCCAGACGGGGCCGTTCGCGCTCGACGTGCAGAGCGTGCCCATCCGCGCCCTCCGCCTCGGGAGGGCGGTGCGCGGGACGCTCGGCGACGAGAGCTGGCTCGAAGACGGCCGCTACGTCGACACGTACCGCTTCCGCCCGCCGACGGACGCCCCGACGGTCGTCACCGTCCGCTCGGACGACGTGCCGCCGGCCGTGCGCCTCTGGACGGTCCGCAACAAGGCGCGCGTCGAGATCGAGGAGGGCCTCAACGAGGCGGGCGCGGCCGAGGTCACGCTCGAGCCGACCCTCGAAGGCGGCCTGCACTACCTCGAGGTGATGACCGGCGGCGAGGTGGAGCCGGGCGCCCCGGCGCGCGGCGGCCGCTACACCGTCTCCATCGAGGCGGGCGAGCCGGAGGTCCTCCCCGACAGCCTCGTCGTGACGCCCCTGCCAGGGGCTGGCGGGCCCGTGCCCGAGACGCGGGTCTTCCCCACCGAGGTGCGGCGGACGGGCCGCAGCGGCGGCAGCACCTTCGAGGTAGGCGTGACGCAGGTGGCGCTCTCCTACCCTGGCGGCTCGCGGACGCGCGTCCAGCTCAGCGTGACCGTCCGATCGGTCGACTACGCGGGCAACTGGGCGCCGTGGCGGAGCTTCGCCCAGAAGGCCTACGTCGTCGACAACGCCGGCCGGCGCTACACCGCCTCGGTGGCCGAGGCCCGGAGCCCCTCCGGCCCACGTGCCGAGCCCGGCACCGCGCGGCGCGGCACGGTCGTGTTCTACGCGCCGGGCCTCCTGCGGCCGGGCCGCCTCGTGCTCGTCGCCTCGGTGGGGCAGGAGACGGTCACGCTGCCGATCCCGGTCCGGTGAGCGACGCCGCGACCCTCGCCGCCGCCCGCACCCGGTTCGCCGCCGTCCGCGACCAGGCCGAGCGTGCCCTCGCCCAGATGGACGACGCCGCGTTCGTCGCTCGCCTCGGGGCCGTCGACCCGGCCGCAACGCTCGTCAAGCACGTCGCCGGCAACCTCCGCTCGCGCTGGACCGATCCGCTCACGACCGACGGCAACAAGCCCGACCGTCACCGCGACCAGGAGTTCGAGCTGACCGAGGGCGACACGCGCGAGGCGCTGATGGAGGCCTGGGCCGATGCCTGGGGCTGCCTCGAGGCCTCGATGGCGTCGTTCGCGCCGGACGACCTCGACCGGACCGTCCGGATCCGCGCCGAGCCGATGCCGCTCGTGGCGGCGATTCTGCGGAGCCTCGCCCACACCGCCGGGCACGTGGGACAGATCGTGCTCCTGGCCAAGCACTTCGCCGGCGACGACTGGCAGACCCTCAGCATCCCCCGAGGCGAATCCGAGGCATTCGCCGCCCGGATGCGCGCCCGCCACGCCGCCTCCGAAGCGGATTCGTCCTCCCCCTCCTGATGGCCCTCACCGTTCTCGTCACCGGCGCCAGCCAGGGCATCGGCGCGGCCGTCGCGCTGGCCTTCGCCGAGCGCCTCCAGGACGGCGTCTCGCTGGCCCTGGTCAGCCGCACCGAGGCGGCGCTCGACGAGGTCGCCGACGCCTGCCGCGCCCTCGGCGCCGAGGCGGCGGTCTGTCTGTGCGACGTGACCGACGCGACGGCCGTCGAGCGCCTCGGCGCCGACGTGCTCGACCGCCTCGGGGCGCCCGACGTGCTGGTCAACAACGCGGGGCGGTTCGAGCCGGGTGGCTTCCTCGAGACGACCCCCGAGGCGCTTCGCCAGCAGATCGAGGTCAACGCCGTCAGCGCGTTCCTCGTCACGCAGGCCTTTCTGCCCGCCATGCTGGAGCGCCGCAGCGGACGCGTGCTGATGATGGGGTCGGTCGCCTCGGTGCGCGGCTACGCCGGCGGCGTGGCGTACGGGGCGGCGAAGCACGCCCTGCTGGGGCTGGCCCGGTCGCTCCGCGAGGAGACCCGGGGCACCGGCGTCGGCGTGACGACGCTGCTGCCGGGCGCGACGCTCACGCCGTCGTGGGACGGCGTCGACCTGCCGCCGGAGCGCTTCATGCCGCCCGAGGACGTCGCGCGCGTGGCCGTCGAGGTGGCGACCCTCTCGGGCCGCTCCGTCGTCGAGGAGGTCCTGATCCGCCCGGCCGAGGGCGACCTGTGAACTCCTCGCTCGCCGTCGCGTCGGACGCTCACCCGACTGCCTCCCTCATGCCCACGGTCCGTCACGAGCCCGACGCCACGCGCTTCGTCGCCGACACCGAGGCGGGCGAGGCCGAACTCGTCTACCGAGGCGGCACGCAGAGGATCGCCTTCGTCCACACCCTCGTGCCGGAGGGCGCGCGCGGCGGCAGCGTGGGCACAGACCTCGTCGAGGCAGGCCTTGCCTACGCCCGCGAGCACGGCCTGCGCGTGAAGGCGATCTGCCCGTTCGTGAAGGCGTACATGGAGGCCCATCCCGAGACGCAGGACCTCCTCGCATGACGATCCGCCTCGCCACGGCCGCCGACGCGGCCGGCGTCCGCACCATCTACGCCCCGTTCGTGCGCGACACCCACGTCTCGTTCGAGACCGAGGTCCCCTCCGAGGCCGACGTCGCCGGGCGGATCACGTCGGGGCAGCCCCTCTACCCCTGGATCGTCGCCGAGGCGGAGGCGGGCGTCGTGGGGTACGCCTACGCCGGCCCGCACCGGAGTCGCGGGGGGTACCAGTGGTCGGCCGAGACCTCGGTCTACGTCGCCGAGGGGCACCGCCGGCGCGGGCTCGCGCGCGCCCTCACCGAGGCGCTCCTCGACGTGCTCTGGCTCCAGGGTTTCGCGAACGCCTACGCCGGCGTTGCGCTGCCGAACGCGGCGAGCGTGGCGTTCCACGAGGCGCTCGGGTTCGCGCCGGTCGGCGTGTATGAGCGCGTCGGGTTCAAGGCCGGCGCGTGGCACGACGTGGGGTGGTGGGCGCTCCGCCTCGGGGACGGCACCGCGCCCGACCCGCCGAAGCCGCTCGCCGAGGTCGCCGAGGCGGTCGGGGCGCGGCTCCTGGGGGCCGGGCGGCTGCTCGAAGGGTAGCAGCGGGGGGCTTCGTGGGCCGCCTCGGGGCTCGTGCCCGCTCCTCCCGGAGTCGCGCCCGATGGAATGGAGGGGCGCGCTCCGCGCGCGGAGGCATGGAAGGAGTGGAGGGATCGACGCAGAGCCGGCGTGCTGGCTGGCGGCCGCGCTTCCTCCCCCCATTCTCCCCTCTCTCCCCATTCCATCACGTGGGACGAGGGAGCCGAAGGAGGTACCGGGCCGGAACGGCCGCCTCCGACCAGGCCGGCACCGCTCTAGGCGCAGACACGCGGCCCGCGCCGCCGGTCGCGGCGATCCTCCGCGCGGTCGAACCGGTCCTCGCGGCGGTCGCGGACGTCCTCGCGCCGGTCCCGACGGTCTTCGGCCCGGTCGAACACGTCCTCGATGCGGTCGAGCGGGCCGCCTCGGAAGCGGGCATCTCGGATGTCCTCGCGGCGGTCGCGGACGTCTTCGCGGCGGTCGCGTCGGTCCTCGGCGCGGTCGAGGCGGTCTTCGCGCACGTCGCGGACCTGCTCGCGGCAGTCGAGGAAGATGGCCTGGCGGACCTGCGCCTCGGCGGGCGCGGCGGCCAGCACGGCGAGGGCGGCGATCAGAAGGGGGGTTTTCATCGGGCGGGGGGATCTCGTGGGAAGAGCCCCAAGAAGCGACCGCCTCGGGGGTGCGTTCGTCACGGACCTGTGGCGGTTCGCCCCCGAGGCGGTCCCGAATCGGTCCCGAGGCGTCAGAAGCTGTTTGGTGAGGGGGCGTGCCGCCGAGGCCGAGCGAGGGCCCCCGCCGCAAGGAGCACGAAGCAGCCGTAGCGCGAGCTTGCCCCGCCCGAATGGGGCGGGCGCGATGGAGCGCGACACGGCGGCGGTAGGCCGCAGCCGGCCGCAGGGCGCGATTCGCTCTTGCCAAACAGCGTCTCAACGCACGACGGTCACCGCGCGCGTCGTCGCGCCCGCCTCGGTGACGGCGCGGAGGAGGTAGAGGCCCGGCGCGAGGCCGCGCACGTCGACCCCGAGGCGGGCCTCGCCGGCCGCCACGACCGCCTCGGTGCGGACGACCCGGCCGAGCACGTCCAAAAGGTCGACGCGGACCGTGCCTGCGCGCGAAGGCGTCACGGCCACATCGAGGCGGTGCGCGACCGGGTTGGGGCTGAGGTGGAGGGCCGGGCCTGTGGGACCGGATTCAGTACTTGGAGGCGTTCCTGGGGTAAGGCGAATCGCGTCGACACAGACGAAGGCGGGACTTTCAGCGCCGATCGCATCATCGGTCACGACGAGGCTGTCGCCCGGAGACAGAAACGCGCTCGATATGTAGTTCCACGAGCCTGACGCATTCGGGGAGGTCTGATCGACTCTGAGCGTATCTGGGACGTCACCTCCATAGATGATGAATGGAGTGTCTATGGCCCGGTTGGTGGACGGCGTCCACCACGCCTCGACGAAGTAGTAGCCCAAGCCGTCATTCTCTCCGATGTCGTCGAAGACGAACACCGCGCGGTCCTCGCCCGTGCCCACCTCGTTGAGCCTGGAGCGCGTGCCGCCGACGAACGGCGCGTTCGCGCTCTCGAACCACTCGCCGGTCTCGCGGTAGGTGTCGTCACCCGTGTCGAAGATGAACTCATTCTCATTCCCGCCGCCGTCCGGGGCGACGAGGCGGAGGGCCGAGAGGACCGGCCGGCTGGACGACACGACAGGCACGCCGCCGCTGCTCATCGCCGACGAGCCGCCGCCGTCGAGGTTGACCGCCTCGGTGGCGCCGAGGTCGACCAGGAGCTGAGCCAGGGCGCCCAGCGTGAGCCCGTTCGCCTCGGAGACCGCCACGAGAAGGAGCTGCCCCGCCGACGTGTAGCCGACGGCCGTCCGCGCGCGCGCCGTCGTCAGGTCGACGCCCGACCCGAACATGACCTCCTCGTCGTAGGTGATCGCGACGGTCCCGTTCTGGACCAGCACCGGCCCGCCTCCGATGGCCACCTCGACGTCCCACGGTGCGCCGCCATCGGGGAACGTCGCTGTGGGCTGGGGCTGGGGCGAGCCCGGCGCGTTGGCCGTCGGCGTCGGATAGGCGTACGTCACGCCCTCGATGTCGTAGACCCACGCCACGTCCGGCTGGCGCGAGCCCGAGACGCCGACGGCCCCGCGCATCGGGTAGAATGTGGTCCCGCCGCGGTTGAGCGCCCGGATGTTGGGGGAGGCGACAACGCCCCTGTCGAGGACGAGGCTGAACGACTGACCGCTCCCGAAATACCCGCCATTGACAGCCGCGAACACGCCCGGGTCGGAGGCGAACGAGGGGACCGTCTCGCCGCCCTCGTCGGACAGGACGGCCTGGAGCAGCCAGTCGTCGGCCGTCAGGTCGGCCCGGATCAGGGAGGCGCGGAGCGAGGTGCCGCTGCGCGTGACGTCGAAGACACGGATCGAGGCTGGCAGCCCCTCCTCGGCATCGGGACGGGCCTCCAGGGTCAGGGGCTGCCCGAAGGCGACGGCGGGGATCAGGGCGACGAGCGGAGCGAACCGGCGCATCGAGCAGCAAGAGGCGAGGCGGCAACCTAGGGCGCGGCGGCCGACGATGCGTAACGTCCAGCCCCTCCTGCCGCACCATGCCTGAGATCACCCACGACCCCGAGGCGACGCGCTTCACCGTCGACACCGAGGTGGGCACGGCGCGCCTCGACTACATCCTCAGCCCGGGCCTGATCGTGCTCTCGCACACCGAGGTGCCCGTCGGGGCCGAAGGGCGGGGCCTCGCGAGTGCGCTCGCCAAGGCCGGCCTCGACTACGCCCGTGCGCAGGGCCTCCGGGTGATGCCGCTGTGCCCGTTCGTGGCCGGCTACATCCGCCGCCACCCCGAGGAGCGCGACCTCCTGATGCCAGGCATCAGCGTGTGACCGCCTCGGGGCGCCCGCCTCGGGGTGTAGACTGAGCGCATGACCCAGCCCCTTGCCGCCGCACGCCAAGCCGTCCCCTTCCTGGACGCGCTCCCCGAGGCGGTGCTCCGCTCTGCCCAGACGGTCTCGCTGGAGCCCGGCGCGCTCATCTGTCTCGAGGGCGACCTCTGCCAGGGGCTTCCGATCGTCGTCGAGGGCGAGGCGCGCGTGTACCGCACGAGCGACTCGGGGCGGGCGCTCACGCTCTACCGCATCGCGCCGGGCGAGAGCTGCATCCTCACGGCCTCGTGCCTCCTCAGCGGCCGGCCGTTCCCGGCCTTCGCCGAGGCCGAGACGCCCGTCGAGGCGGTCGTCCTGCCGGCCGCCGCCTTCGGGCGCGCCTTCGCCGAGGCGGCCCCGCTCCGCGAGCACGTGTTCGGGCTCCTCGCCCGCCGCCTCGGGGCGGTCATCGAACTGGTCGACGCCGTGGCGTTCCAGCGTGTCGACGTGCGGCTGGCCCGACACCTCGCCGAGCATGCCGACGGCGAGGGGCGGCTGGCGCGGACGCACGAGGCGCTCGCCGAGGCCCTCGGGACCTCCCGCGAGGTCGTCAGCCGGACGCTCAAGGAGTTCGAGCGGCGCGGCCTGGTGGCCCTGGCACGCGGTGAGGTGAGGATCCGGGAGGCCGCAGCGCTCCGGACCTACGGCGCGTAGCGATCCCGAGGCGGAGTGTGACCGAGGTCACAGACATGCACCGGGCGCCCGCCCGATCCTGGCCTCGACCCACCCCACCCCTGCCTGTCATGAAAAAGAACATGGGCTCCATCGACCGCGGCGTCCGCATTGGCGTGGCGGTCCTCGTCGCGGTCCTCTACGCCACCGGTGTGCTCAGCGGCCCCGTCGCCCTCGTCCTGGGCGTGCTGGCCGCCGTGTTCGTGGCGACGAGCTTCGTCGGCACCTGCCCGCTCTACCTCCCGTTCGGCCTCTCGACGCGCCGCGGAGGCTGAGGCCCGACCCGTCCGCCTCGGGGAGGCCTCGCCCCAAGGCGGCCTCGCCCCGAGGCGGTGCGACGCGAGGGCGGCACCGGCTGCCGGTAGCTTCCGGCCATGGCCGACGACCTCTTCCTCGCCGCCGCCGAGGCGCGCCGCCGCACGACGGCCCCGCTCGCCGACCGCATGCGCCCACGCACGCTCGACCAGTACGTCGGGCAGGGGCACATCCTTGCGCCGGGCAAGCTGCTCCGCCGCGCCGTCGAGGCCGACCGCGTGACGAGCCTCATCCTGTTCGGGCCGCCGGGCTCGGGCAAGACCACGCTCGCGCGGATCATCGCCAACACGACGCGCAAGCACTTCGCGTCGCTGAACGCGGTCCTGGCGGGCGTCAAGGACATCCGCGAGCAGATCGCGGCGGCGCAGGAGCGGCAGGCCCTCCACGGCCAGGGCACGATCCTGTTCGTCGACGAGGTCCACCGCTTCAACAAGGCCCAGCAAGACGCCCTCCTGCCGCACGTCGAGAACGGGACGGTCACCTTCGTCGGGGCCACGACCGAGAACCCCTACTTCGAGGTCAACAAGGCGCTCGTCTCGCGGAGCCGCGTGTTCGAGCTGCGGACGCTCACCGAGGCGGATCTGCGGGCCGTCGTGGAGCAGACGCTCGCCGACGAGGCCCGCGGCTACGGCCGCCTCGATGTCCGCCTCGACGCCGACGCGCGCGACCACCTCGTCGATACCGCCAACGGCGACGCGCGCTCGCTGCTCAACGCCCTCGAGCTGGCCGTCGAGACCACCGAGGCGGGCGCCGAGGGCATCCACGTGACGCTGGCCGTGGCCGAGGACTCGATCCAGAAGCGGGCCGTCCTCTACGACAAGGACGGCGACGCGCACTACGACACCGTCTCGGCGTTCATCAAGTCGATGCGCGGCTCCGACCCCGACGCGGCGCTCTACTGGATGGCCCGGATGATCTACGCCGGCGAGGACCCGCGCTTCGTGCTCCGCCGGATGCTCATCTTCGCCTGCGAGGACGTCGGCATGGCCGATCCGAACGCCGTCCGCGAGGCGGTCGCGTGCGCGCAGGCGTTCGACTACGTCGGGATGCCGGAGGGGCGGTTCATGCTGGGCCAGCTCTGCGTCTACCTCGCGACCGCGCCCAAGTCGAACTCGAACTTCGCCTTCTTCAGCGCGCTCGCGCACGTCGAGGCGGAGCTGTCGGGCGACGTCCCGAACCCGCTCAAAGACGCCAAGCGCGACAAGCAGGGGCTCGGCCACGGCAAGGGCTACAAGTACCCGCACGCCTACCAGGACCACTACGTCCCGGAGCAGTACCTGCCCTCGGGGATGCAGGGGACGTACTTCTACGAGCCCTCGGACCAGGGCTACGAGGCCCGCATCGCCGCCCGCCTCGGGGCGCTGCGCGCGCGCGACGAGGCCGAGTCGATCGAGAAGCGCGTCCAGCGCTACGCCGAGGACGAATAGGCCCCGAGGCGGGACTCTGATGGCTGGAGCCTACGACCATTTCCTGACGCACCGCCGGTCCCGACGGCTTGTGGGCCACGACTACGGCGCGGCGGGGTGGTACTTCGTGACGATCTGCACCGACGGCCGACGCTTGCTGTTCGGGGAGGTCCGCAACGGGGTGATGGGCCTCAGCGAGGCCGGGTGCGTGGCGTGGACGTGTTGGGCGGAGATCCCGGCCCATACAGCGCGGGCCCGCCTCGGGGCCTTCGTGGTGATGCCGAACCACGTCCATGGGCTGATCGGGCTGATGCCGGATTCGGGTGGGGATGACGTGGCGGTGCCAGGTGGGGACGACGTAGCGCCGTTGCATGCAACGGCGCTACCGGCGGCGCTGCCGCCATCGGCGATGTCTGCGATGTCACCGGCTGCGGGGTCGCTGGGCGCCATTGTCCGGTCGTACAAATCGGCGGTCACGCGGGCCGTGCGGCCGGCCGACCCTGGGTTCAAATGGCAGGCCCGGTACCACGACCACGTCGTCCGCGACACCGCGTCGCTGCGTCGCATCGCGGCGTACATCGAGGCGAACCCTGCGCGGTGGGACGTCGACCGGCTACGGCCCGCCCGTCCGAAGCGAGGCTGAGGAGGCACGTCACTGCGACCAGGCAGGCCGAACTCGCCGCCTGCATCGAGGGGAGAGAGCGGCCTGGCGTGCCTGCGCTCTGGCGTGCCTGTGATCCTGCCCGAGGCGGGGCCTAAACACCAGAAAACGGCCCGCCTCGGCGCGTTCCACATCGAGCACCCGCTGCCTGCGCGCTACCCCATCGCAGATCCGTCGGAGCATCCCGGAGCGGCCTACCTCGAGCCCTTCGCCGACAGCGTCGCGTCCGTCTGCGAGTGGCTTGCAGACGGCCTCGTCGGCGGACCGAGACCCCCGACCGGCCTGGCCGTGACGGTCTTGTAGGACCTCCCTTGTAGGACCTTCTCCGGACACCCGCCTCGGGGTGCCGCGCGCGCGACGAGGCCGAGTCGATCGAGAAGCGCGTCCAGCGGTACGCCGCGGACGAGTAGGCCCCGAGGGTAGGGCCGGCCGCCTCGAGGAGACGGGTCAACGACCCCGAGGTGGCGTACCGCGAGGCGGTCAGCCGCCTCGGCGGATCGTGCGCTGCGGGAGCGTCGGCGCCGGCGGATCGTCGACACGCTGCACGCGCGAGCATTTCAGCTTGAGGCCCGTGATCGAGTTGTTGTCGTGGTAGGCGATGAAGCCCGTCGCGGCGCGGC
The DNA here is from genome assembly GCA_039024395.1 of Bacteroidota bacterium. Classification (GTDB taxonomy): domain Bacteria; phylum Bacteroidota; class Rhodothermia; order Rhodothermales; family Rubricoccaceae; genus Rubrivirga. Next base: position 10,483 of record JBCCQJ010000061.1, read on the forward strand.
CCTGCGGGCACGTGCTCGACTCGGAGAACGTCGAGCCGTCCGCGTTCGTCCGGCGGAACGAGTCAAAGTTGGCGAGGGCGAGGTCGACGGGGTCCTGGTTGAGCCGCCACGCGCGGAGGTCGCCGAAGCGGACGCGCGCCGCCTTGATGCGGTCGTTGTTGCGGCCCCGCGCGTCGATCACCGAGATCTGGTCGATCAGCGTCAGCGTGCTGGGCGTCACCTGCTGGCCGACGCTCCGCATGCTGAGGATGGTCCAGCCGGGGTAGTCGTTGCTGACGGGCGGGTTGCTGTTGTTCCGGCAGACGTTGAGGGTCCGCTGCGAGGTGCGGATGTTGTCGACGCCCTGCGGCGCCGGGGCCGACCAGAACTCGGCGATGATGAAGCAGGGGCGGTCGCGGTGCTCGTCGAAGTGGAGCTTGAACAGGAAGCCGTCGCCGTCGACCTCGGTGACGTCGCCCCCGTTCGAGGCGCCGGCGATGGTCGGCGCGGCGGGCGCGTTGGGACCGGGCACGAAGGCCTTCGGGACGTCCTGGGCCTGGGACGCGAGCGGGAACAGCAGGGCGGCGGTGACGAGGCGGAGGCAGCGCATGGCCGGCAGGGGTGGTTCAACCCGTCCTCCGCACCGTCGCCGCCTCGGGGGTCACCCGGCGTCGGGTTCTGCCTCGGCGGTGCGCGCGAGGGCGTCGCGGAACGCCTCCTTGAGGAGCCCCTGGAAGTGGTGCACGCCCGCCTCGCACTCGACCGAGAACCGCCCGCGGTCGTAGCCGCGCGAGGCCAGCCCGCGCTGGACGTGCTCGCAGATCTCGATGTCCTCCTGCTGGACCGCGTCGCTGAACGCGAGGTCGTCGGCGATCCGGCGCTCCGCCTCGGGGGAGGCCAGGTCCGCGTAGAAGTAGTCGAACACGACGCGGCAGCGGTTGGGGCCGTCCGGGAGCACCACGTTCGTCTGGAGCCGCCCCGGCAGGATGTTGAGCATCACGTTGGGGAAGACGAAGTAGTAGAAGGCGTCGCCCTCGCCGTAGACCGAGCCGTCGTCGCGCTGGCGGATGGGGCTGTGCTGGAGGCTGTGCCGCGCGGCCGTCTCGGTGAGGTAGGCCGAGACGTCGAGCGTCTTGCACAGCTCGGGGTGGACCAGCGGCAGGTGGTAGCCCTCCAGGTAGTTGTCCACGTACACCTTCCAGTCGCAGGCGACCTCGTAGACCACGCGGCGGTGGAACCGGAGGGCGTCCAGCCGCTGCGGCGCGATCCGCTCGGCGATGCCGTCCACCGAGGCGGCCAGCGGACGTGCCGCCTCGGGGTCGACGCACACCCACACGAGGCCCTGCCACACCTCCACGGCGACGGCCACGAGCGCGAAGTCGCCCGGGTCGAACAGCTCGGTCCGGTCGAAGCGCGGCACGCCGCGGAGTGTCCCGTCGAGCGTGTAAGTCCAGCCGTGGTACTTGCACTGGAGCATCCGGCACGAGCCCTGCGCGTCGAGCGCCAGCGGCCCGCCTCGGTGCCGGCACACGTTGTAGAACGCCCGCAGGTCGCCGGCAGCGTTGCGGACGGCGATCACCGGCTCGCCGGCGACCGTCGCGCAGAGGTAATCGCCCGCCTCGGGGACCTGCGACACGTGCCCCACCACCTGCCACGACGGACGAAAGACGGCCTCCTGCTCGATCGGCCCCATCCGGGCGTCCGTGTACCAGCTCGACGGAATCGTGTCGGCACGCTCCAGCGGGTCGACGCGGAGCGCCTCGGGCGAGAGGTCGGGCCCGGGCGAGAGATCGGCAAGGGACATCGGCGGGAGGGCAGGCACGCCTCGGAAGCTAGAGGCCGGGCCGCATCCCGCCGCGGGGTCAGTGCCCGTGGTGGCCGCCGTCGCCGTGCGGCTCGTTGTGGCCGTAGTGGGCGTTCCAGATGTCCGCCGGGTCCTCGGCGAACACGTTGACGTGGGCCATCCAGCCGAAGACCGTCGGGAGGAAGCGGCCGCCGAGGCGGTCGCAGGCCGCCTCGGTGACGGTGCGGCTCTTCGGCCCGAAGACGGGGCGGCCCTCGCGGTCGGTCCGCGCCCAGGCCTCGCGGTCCCACACCGGGCGCGGGACGCACACGTTCTGGTGGAGGTGCCACTGCGTCACCGAGAGCGGCACGCGGGCGTCCAGCTCCGCGAGCGGGGCGTCGACCGGCGCCGTGTACATGGCCCCGAGGAGGCGGAGGCCGCCGTGCCCGTCGCGCTCGTAGAGGAGCGAGCCCGGCTGCGTGTAGTCGACGCCGGCGGTCTCGTCGATGCCGGTGTGGATGTAGTGGATCACCTGGAGGTCCGGCGGCGGGGCGGCCGGGAAGGACCGGTAGCCGTCGGCCTCCGCCTCGGCGACATCGTGGTAGCGCTGGAGGGCCTGGCGGGCCGTGTCGAGGATGCGCCTCGCCCGTTCGTGGTCGCCGGGCTGCGTGGCGGTCGGCCGTGTCATGAGCACCTGCGGATCGCCCGGCATGGGGTCGGCGCCGTGCCGGGCGCGGACCTCCGAGGCGTCGGCCGAGACGGCCCGTGCGACGGCCCGGTCGACGAGGGAGGCGCAGCCGGCGCCGAGAAGCAGGAGCAGGACGAGGAGGACCAGGCGGGGCATGGGATCCGGAAGCCGGGACCTCCCGACGTGCCCCGAGGCGGGGGGGGTACAGGACGGGAGCCTGGACGCGCACGCGTGCGGGCACGCAGGACCTGCGGTCGACCCCGCACCCTCCGGCGTTCGGTCCTGCCTGCGCTCGGTCTCCCCTGCGAGGCGGGCCCGAGGCGGGGTCCACACCCGACGCCTCGGGGGTTGACTCGGCCGCGAACCTGCCGATACCCCCAACTCCCACCGACTCTGCCCGCTTCGTGACCACGCGCTTCTTCGTCGTCGACGACGACCGGCACTACGCCCGTCTGCTCTCCTACCGCATCGACAAGGCGGCCGACCACGAGGTCCACGTCTTCCACAGCGGCGAGGACGCGCTCGACCAGCTCGACGCCCTTCAGCCCGACCTCATCCTGCTCGACATCATGATGCCCGGCCTGGGCGGCATGGAGACGCTGCGCCGGCTGCAGCTTTTCCAGCCCGACCTGCCCGTCGTCATGATCTCGGCGCAGGGCACGGCCGACGTGGCCGTCGAGGCCATGAAGGGCGGCGCGACCGACTACATCACCAAAGGCCAGGACGACCTCGTCAAGCTCGACGGCATCGTCAAGCGGCTCAAGGACAAGGTCCGGCTCTCGCGCGAGGTCGAGCAGCTCCGCGCCGAGGTGGCCAAGAAGTACGGGATGGAGGAGATCGTGGGCGACAGCCCAGCGATGGAGCGGGTCTACCAGCTCGTCCAGAAGACGCTGCGCGGCAACCTGACGGTCGCCATCCAGGGCGAGAGCGGGACGGGCAAGGAGCTCGTCGCGCGCGCGATCCACTTCAACTCGGACCCGCTGCCGGGCAAGCCCGAGCGCGGCCCGTTCGTGGTCGTCAACTCGGCCGCGATCCCGAAGGAGCTGATGGAGTCCGAGTTCTTTGGGCACGAGAAGGGCTCGTTCACCGGCGCCCACGCCCGCCACATCGGCAAGTTCGAGCAGGCCGACGGCGGCACGCTGTTCCTCGACGAGGTGGGCGAGCTGAACCTGGAGCTGCAGGCGAAGCTGCTGCGGGCGCTCCAGAACCGCGAGATCACGCGCGTCGGCGGCTCGGGGAGCATCACGTTCGAGTGCCGGGTCATCTCGGCCACCAACCGCGACGTGCTGGAGATGGTCAAGGCCGGCACGTTCCGCGAGGACCTCTACTACCGGCTCTTCCAGTTCCCGATCGACCTGCCGCCGCTGCGGGCGCGCGACAACGACATCCTGCTGCTGGCCCAGGGCTTCCTCGAGAGCTACCTCGAAGCCTACCCGCAGTTCAAGGGCAAGCGCTTCGCCCCCGAGGCGGTCCGCGCGATGATGGACTACGCCTGGCCGGGCAACGTGCGCGAGCTGAAGTCGACCGTCGAGCGGGCCGTCCTGATCGCCGACGGCGACGAGATCCAGGAGGGAGACCTGCTCATCAACGGCCCGCAGGCGATCCGGCCGTGGGCCGAGCGCCTCGGCGAGACCCAGGCCGCCTCGGAGCCCGCGCCTGCCTCGACGGCTGCGCCCGCCTCGGAGCCCGCCTCGGAGCCTGCCGCGGCGTCGCCCGAGGCCGAGGATGCGCCCTCGGGCGACGGCGTGGCCCCGGGCGACTTCCCGCCGCTCGCGGGCTTCGACGACCCGCCGACGCTGGCATCCCCCTCCTCGCAACCCCGTCCCGAGGCGGCCGGTATAGCGGCGGCCGAAGCGGACGACGCCATTGTCCCGCTCGAAGACCTCAAGCGCCGCGCCGTCGAGCAGGCGTTCGCGATCTGCGAGGGGAACGTCGAGCGCGCCGCCTCGGAGCTGGGCATCGGCCGGGCGACCATGTACCGGCTGCTCAAGAAGTACGACATTAGCACCGAGTAGGGCGTAGCGCGTCGTGCGTGGGCCCCTACACCCCACGATCCACGCACCACGCCTCTCCCCCATGCGCCTCTCCGAGTACGAACGCACCGCCCAGCGCGAGATCGACCGCTGGGAGCGCGGCGAGACGCTCCTCCAGCAGGCCCTCGGCTACGCGATGAAGCCGGTCGACTGGGCCTTCGACCAGTTCGTCCCCGAGGCGGTCACCGACGCCCTCACCGACGCGCTCACGCAGGCCCTCTCGACGCTCAACGACGCCAGCGCGTGGACCTTCGACGCCGACGACGTGCTCCAGAAGGCGGCCGCCCTCGGCATCGAGGTGGAGGCCGTGGCCGAGCTGCGCGACCAGCCGCTCGACGACCTCGACGCGCTCGCCAAGCCGTACGCCTCGGAGAACTCGGTGCTCGCGGCGCTCTCGGGCGGCGGCGCCGGGCTCGGCGGCGCGCTGCTGCTCGCGGCCGACATCCCGGTCCTGTTCACGGTCAACTTCCGGCTGATCCAGCAGATCTCGGCCGCCTACGGCTTCCCGCTCCAGGGGCCGGCCTACACGCCGCTCGTGGTGAGCATCTTCAACGTGGCCGCCTCGGGGAGCCGCGAGGCCAAGTCGGACGCGCTGCGCGAGCTGGCCGTGGCGGCGGCGGCCATCGACGGGGGCGGCTACCGGGGCCGCAAGGCGCAGGGCACGCTCCGCGAGCAGCTCGGGCACGTGCCGCGCGAGATCGCCAAGAACCTCGGCGCGGCCAAGCTGGGCCAGATGATCCCCATCGCGGGCGCGGCCGTGGGCGCGGGCGTCAACTACTGGTTCACCGACCAAACGGCGCAGGCGGCGGTGATGCTCAGCCGGGCGCTGTACCTCGAGCGCAAGGAGCGGCTGTGACCGCGGCACGCCCGCGCGCGACCGTGGTCCGCTCGTCCCTCCTCGGGGCGCTCTCCGGCATCCTGCTGGTCGTCGCGGCGGTGCTTGCCCTCGTCCTCTACGAGGCTGCGACCGGTGGTGCGTTCTTCGCCGAGCGGGGCGGGGCCTCGCCGACGCTCATCGCGCAGTTCGTGCTCCTCGCGACGCCGATGGGGATGGCCGCAGTGCTGATCGCGGTGCCCCTCGGCGCTGCGATCGGGTGGGTGATCGGTCGCCGCCGCGTGGCATGAGCCGGGCGCCGCACTTCGGCCACGTCCCCGGGTATCCACCCGGGTCGCTTTTCGAAGACCGACGCGAGCTCGCCGACTCCAAGGTCCACCGTCCTCCTCAGGCCGGCATCTGCGGACGCGCTCAAGAGGGGGCTGAATCCATCGTTCTCAACGGGGGCTACGTCGACGACGAAGATCTCGGCGACGTCATCATCTACACGGGCGCCGGCGGCAACGACCGGCAGACGAAGCGGCAGGTCGCCGACCAGACGCTCTCACGCACGAATCTCGCGCTCGTCACGAGTCTCCGACTCGGCCTGCCTGTCCGTGTGATCCGGGGCTCACATCGCGACGTCCACGACGGCCCCGAGGCAGGGTATCGTTACGACGGACTGCATCGAGTCGCCGATTACTGGGCCGATACCGGTAAGGATGGCTTCCGCATCTGGCGGTTCCGCCTCGAAGCGATCCGCAACCCCGAGGTGGAAGAGACCCGTCGAGTCGCGGAGGCTCCGAACTTGTTTGACGCCTCGCCTCCTGATCGGTCGACGTCCATCGTAACACGCGTGATCCGAGACACGCGCGTGACCCGAGAGGTCAAGCGCCTCTACGACTTCCGGTGCCAGATCTGTGGCGAGCGGATCGAGACCCCGACCGGGCCTTACGCCGAGGCGGCTCACATTCGGCCTCTTGGGCGACCCCACGACGGCCCTGACAGTCTCGACAACGTCCTCTGTCTCTGTCCGACCGACCACGCTGCGTTCGACCTGTACGCCTTCTCTGTCGCCGACGACGGAGCGCTGGTCGGCCGGCGAGGAACACTGCGGCTGCACCCTGACCATCGGGTGGATCCAGAGCACCTCCGGTACCACAACGCGCAGTACGAGGCCGCTCACGGAGCGAAGAGTCCATGACGGAATTCGGCCACCCGCCCGGCGTTCGCCTCGGGGCGCGCTTCGCCGACCGCGTCGCCCTCTCCGAGGCGGGCGTCCACCGGCCCCGCCGCGCGGGCATCTGGGGCACCCAGGCCGAGGGCGCGAAGTCGATCATCCTCAACTGCGCCTTCGTCGACGACGAGGACCGCGGCGCCGAGGTGGTCTACACCGGCTCCGGCGGGCGCCACCCGCGGACCGGCCGCCAGATCGCCGACCAGACCCTCACGCGCGGCAACCTCGCCCTGGCCGTCAGCGCCCGGCGCGGGCTGCCCGTCCGCGTCAGCCGCGGCGTCGGCGCGCGCGTCTTCGCGCCCCCCGAGGCGGGCTACCGCTACGACGGCCTCTACCGCGTGACCGACTACTGGGACGACGTGGGCCAAGACGGCTACCGCATCTGGCGCTTCCGCCTCGAGGCGATCCCTGGCGAGTCGCTCCCGCCTCGGTGACGGCCCCGAGGCGGTGCCCAAGGGTGGACCGCTTCGGTGAAAACAGTCTCCTCCCCCCAGCGCTACGGTGTATACACAGCCCCATGAGCGAGTGCCCACCCTTCACAGAGACCCCGGAAGCGGGTCAGCCCTCGGTGG
>JBCCQJ010000062.1:0-17552 GCA_039024395.1 Bacteroidota bacterium
GGGAGCAGCTTCCCGACAGCCGACAGCCGACAGCCGACAGCCGACAGCCGACAGCCGACAGCCGACAGCCGACAGCCGACAGCCCTCCCGGCCTGTCCTCCGGCCGCCCGCGCTCCGCCCCACGCCGTCCCCGAGGCGGAGGCACCCCCACCTACGGCTCCAGGTGCACCACCTCGGCGTCGCGCATGGCGCCGTCGGCGATCGTCAGCCGCACGCACGTCTTCACCTGCTGGAACCCCTGCCGGCCCGCCGCGCCGGGGTTGAGGTAGAGCATCCGGCCGAGGCTCGGCACGCGCTCGACGCGCAGAATGTGGCTGTGGCCGCACACGAACAGGTCCGGCGTCTCGGCGCGGAGCGCCGGCCCGATGCCCGTCGCCCACCGCCCCGGCCGGCCGCCGATGTGCGTCATCCAGAGCCGCACGCCCTCGAGGCGGATCCTGACGTGCTCTGCGAACCGCCCCCGCACCGGCGGCCCGTCCACATTTCCGTAGACGCCCACGACCGGCGCCAGGGCCTCCAGGCGCTCGACCACCTCGACCGGACCCACGTCGCCCGCGTGAAGGATGAGGTCGACGCCCGCGAACACGTCGTCCAGCTCGGGGTGGTAGTAGCCGTGGGTGTCCGAGACGATGCCGACGCGCACGTGCGGGTTCTGCGAGTGGAGCGGGTCGGGAGGTTACGCGAGTCTGTGCCTCGAGGAGGACCTGCCGAACCCCACGACCTGCCGAACGCGCCGAACCCTCTACCGCAGCGTCACCCGGAGCCCGAAGCGGACCTTCTCCGGGCGCGGACCGTGGCGGACGGGGTCGCCCTGGACGTCGGCCCACGTCACGACGGGCAGGCTCACGAAGGGCGCGAGCTGGTAGTCGGGCCGGCTGAACTCCATGCCCATCCGCATCCAGCCGATGCCGCTGCGGATGCGCTCGCTCGCCGGCTCCGCCTCGGGGTCGGCCCCGGCGTCGTCAGTCGAGAACGTGGGGCCGCCGGAGCGGACGATGGCGTAGTCGCCCGCCTCGGCGGCCAGCCCGAGGGTGAGACGGCTGCCGGCCGGGTCGAACAGGACGTTGTAGCCCCACGACGCGCGGACCTCCTGGCCCACGAGCCGCTCGCGCTCCGGCCCCGAGGCGGCGAGGCGGGCGCTGCCGCCGAGGTCGTCGGGCGACTCGACGAACGCCGACTCGTCGACGCGCACGTAGCCCGTCCGCACGCGGCGGACGCCCAGCGTGAGGTCGCTCGTCACGGCCGGCGAGAGCGCCGTCGTCGAGAGGAACGTCACGTCGGTCTGGCGGAAGCCGAGGCCGCCTTCCGAGGCGGGGTCGACGGCCACGCGGACCGCGTAGTCGGTCATCTCGTTGCGCCAGTACGGCTTGACGATCACCCAGCTCAAGCCCGTCGACCCGTTGCGGACCCCGTTCATGAGGTCGGCCACGACGGCGACGTCGACCTGCGGAAGAAGCGCGTAGTCGAGGCGCGCGGCCAGAGCGAGGTCGCTGCCCGCCGTGGCGAAGCGGGGGACCCCGAGGAGGTCGCCGTCGCGGTAGGCCGCCTCGCCCGAGACGGCGAAGCCGCCGTAGAACGCCCGCCGCGCCGTCTCGCCGCCGTACGACGGGTCGAGCGTCTGGAAGCCCCCCTGCGCCGCGGCGGGCGCGCCCACGCCGAGGACGGCGAGGACGGCGAGCGCGCGACGGACCACAGAGGCGGGCATGGGGACGAGGAGGCGTGACGATAAGTACGGGCGCCGAGGCGGTTTCCGCAAGCGGCGCCCGAGATCACAGGGCATTCCCCAGCCCAGGGGTGCGGCCCGCATGCAGCGGCTAGAGTCACGGGCAGGGAGGGGGTCGGTCCGTGTCTGGGACGTGGGCCGTTGGACGTGGGGCACGTACGCTGCGGTGTGCCGTGACCCGGACACCTCTCCCACGCCCTACGCCCCACGCACCTGCCGTCAGGTCTAGAGCGTCACCGACTGGCCCGGCGCCAGCACGAGCGCGTCGGCGTCGGTCTGGGTGCGCACCGCCTCGGCGAACGCCTCGGCGTCGACCTCGATCAGCGGGAATGTGCCGTAGTGCAGCGGCACCACGAGGCGTGGCTTCAGCATCTTGACCGCCTCGACGGCCTCGGCTGGCCCCATCGTGAGGTCGTCGCCGATGGGCAGCATCAGCAGGTCGATGTCGTGCTGCTCGCCCGTCCACGCCATCTCGGCGAAGCGGCACGTGTCGCCGGTGTTGTAGACCGTCGTGCCCTCCGCCTCGAGGAGGAAGCCGCCCGCGAGGCCGCCGTAGCTGCCGTCGGGCAAGGACGACGAGTGCCGCGCATAGGTGTTCGTGACGCGGCCCCAGTCGAAGGTCCACGCGCCGCCCGTGTTCATCGGGTGGATCGCCTCGTGGCCCGTCTTGTTCTTGGCGTACGTCACGAGGTCGTACTGCCCGACGAGCAGCGGGCTCGACGCCGCCAGGATCGCCTCGGTGTCGCCGTAGTGGTCGAAGTGGGCGTGCGTGAGGAGGAGCACGTCCGGCGCGACGTCGTCGACGGTCAGAACGCCCTCGCAGTGCGGGTTGTCCGAGATGAAGGGGTCGAAGAGGAGCGTCGTCCCGTTCGTCTCGATCTGGACGACGGAGTGGCCGTAGAAGGTGACGGTCATTGAAAAGGGGAAGAGGGGAGAGGGCCGCTCGTACGCGAGCCCTCTCCCCTCGGTCCCCGCCGCCTCGGACCGCCCCGAGGCGGACGCCCTGGAGCGCCTTTCGGGTCGCTCTGAGGAATGGAGGGAATGGAGGGCGCGCTCCGCGCGCGGAGGAATGGAGGGAACGGCCGCTGGCGACGCTCCCTGCGTCAAGTGCCATCCTCGAACCGACCTGCTGCCAGCTCAAAAGCCGGGCTGCGGCGGCCGCGAGTCGCCGTCGCCCGAGGGCGCGGGGCGCACGATGCGTCGCTGGCCGCCTCGGGGCTGCGGGGCCTGCCGCGTTTGCTGGCCGCGCGAGGCCTGCCGCTGAGGGGACGACGTCTGCCGAGGCGCCGCCTCGGAGCGGGCGCCCTTCGGGAGGTACTGTGCCGGGATCCGAGGCGTCTCGGCGAAGCGTCCCCGGTCGTCGAGGCGGACCCACGTCGCGGGCAGCTCATAGAGGTAGCGCCCGACGCCCCACTGGACGGCCGCGCGCTTCATCGAGCCCGAGAGCCCGCCCTTGACGGCCTCCACCTGCGAGTTGTCGGCGCCGTCCCACTTCGTCACCCAATCCGCCGTGCCGTCTTCACGCTCGACGCGGATCGAGATGCCGCACAGGACGCCGCCGTCGGGGCCGGCCTGGAACTCGTTGCGCCAGTCGGCGGGGCCGCAGACGTCGTCGAAGCGCTGCTGGACGGCGCGCGACGTGAGGTAGGCCATCGCGAGGCCCTTCGACTTGTCGCGGGTCGTGGCGCCGGGCTTCCACTCGACGTCGGCGGGCGAGAAGGGGTCGGCGAGGCGGGGGAGGTCGGAAGCACGCATGGGGGTCTGAAGCCGTGTGCGACCAAGGTCGGGCAGGCGAGAGACACCCGAGTGTCACAGCCGGATCCAGTCTCTGAGCCGCGGAGGGTGTCGCTTCGAGGTGGATGCCGACGGAACGAAGCGCTTTCGCTTGGTCATCCTTTGGAGATAAGGGAAAACATGGTTGCGAACCTCAGGATGTAAGGCTACGTTCCGTCGTTCCTGAGCCCCCGTCCCCCAATCACCTAATAAAATGAGGCGCTTGCTCACGCTCTCTCTTCTCCTCGCCCCGGCCGCCGCGTTCGCGCAGGACGCCCCCGAGGCGGCCACCGTCCAGGTCAACCTCGACTACGTCTGGGTCGTCGTCGCCGGCGCGCTCGTGTTCCTGATGCAGGCCGGCTTCGCGCTCCTCGAGACGGGCCTCACGCGGGCCAAGAACGCGGCCAACATCATCATGAAGAACGTCATGGACGCCTCGGCGGGCGCCGTCGTGTTCTTCCTCGTGGGCTTCGGGGTCATGTTCGGGACGAGCGCCGGCGGGTGGATCGGGACCGACGGGTTCGCCCTCCTCGGGGTCGAGGGGCAGGACCCAACCTGGACCTACCTGTTCTTCTTCTTCCAGGCCGTCTTCGCGGCCACGGCGGCGACGATCGTCTCGGGCGCCGTCGCCGAGCGGGTCAACTTCAAGACGTACCTCGTCTTCTCGGCGCTCATCGTCGGGCTGATCTACCCGGTCTTCGGGTCGTGGGCGTGGGGCGGCCTGTTCAACGGCGGCGGCTGGCTCGAGGGCCTCGGCTTCCTCGACTTCGCCGGCTCGACGGTCGTCCACTCGGTCGGCGGCTGGGCGGCGCTGGCGGGCGCGCTCGTCGTGGGCGCCCGCGCGGGCAAGTACGACGCCGACGGCAACCCGGTCGCGATTCCGGGCCACAGCATGCCGCTCGCGGCGCTCGGCGTGTTCATCCTGTGGTTCGGGTGGTTCGGCTTCAACGCCGGCTCGACGACGGCCGGCTCGACGGCGATTGCGGTCATCGCGGCCAACACGTTCCTCGCGGCCGGCGCCGGGGCCGTCGCGGCGATGGCCGTCACGTGGTTCCGAGGCGGCATGCCCGACGTGGGGATGACGCTCAACGGCGTGCTCGCCGGGCTCGTCGGCATCACGGCTGGCTGCGACGCCGTCCTGCCGATCGGCGCGCTCGGGATCGGCCTCATCGCGGGCGTGATCGTCGTCTTCGCCACCGAGGCGCTCGAGAAGGTCATCGACGACCCGGTGGGCGCGGTCGCGGTCCACGGCGTGTGCGGGGCGTGGGGCACGCTCGCCGTCGCCATCTTCGCCGCCGACGGGTTCTCGCTCCCCCAACTCGGCGTGCAGGCCGTCGGCGTGGTCGCGGCGTTCGTGTGGACCTTCCCGGTCGCCTACGCCATCTTCAAGGCGCTCGACATGACGATGGGCCTCCGCATCGACGAGGAGACCGAGACGGCGGGCCTCGACCTCCACGAGCACGGCACGACGGCCTACCCCGAGTTCCTGATGATGGCGCCGATCAGCGAGCTGGAGCCGGCGGGCGACACCGACCACGCCCTCCGCCTCGACGCGATCCAGATGGAGGCGTCGGCGGCGTTGCAGACGCCCATGTCGCGCCCGGTCGTGATCCCCGAAGCCTGAGGGACGTTCCGAAACGTCCTCGTAGCGTCGCACGGCTGTACTGCCACTGCGCAGCGTCGCGCGTCATCTAAAGCTTACGCACTGACTCTTAGATCCCGAAACGGTCGACCCCGAGGTGGTGTGGCTTGGATCGATCGCTCAGACGGCGGTCCGCCGTCCGCGGTCCGTCGTCCTCCTCCCCGAGGCGGGATCCGGGCACGGCTCGGGTCCCGCCTCGGCGTTCGGGCGCGTCAGACCGGCAGGCCTGCGCCGGTCTGGCGGTCTGATGTGGAGGGCCCGAGAAGGTCGGTATCCTTCGGGCGTTCGGAACGGTCTCTGCGCGTCGTCTGCACAGAACCGCCCTGTGCTGTATGCCACCGCCGATCGCTCCGCCTCTCCTGCCGCCTCGACGCCCTCGACGTCGCGGACGCCGCGCCCACCTCGGGGGCACCCGCCGCCGCGCGGCCGTGGTGACGAGCGCGCTGCTGCTCTCGGCCTGCGCCGCGCCCAACCCTGGGGCCGACGCGTCCGAGACACGCGGTGCCCCGACCTGGACCGCCTCGGTGCCGCCGCGGGCCGAGACGCCTCAGGCGGAGGCTCCGCGCCCCGAGGCGGCGCCGGTCACGCCGGCCGTCGACACCGAGGCGGAGGGCACGCCGATCGGCGAAGGCGAGGCGAGCTACTACGGCGCCGAGCTGGCCGGCAACCCGACCGCCAGCGGCGAGCCCTTCGACCCGTCCGCGCTGACGGCGGCGCACCGGACGCTCCCGTTCGGGACGCGCGTCCGCGTGACGAACGTGCGGACGGGCGCGAGCGTGGTCGTCCGCATCAACGACCGCGGTCCGTTCCACGGCGACCGCGTGATCGACCTCTCGCGCGCCGCCGCCGACGCCATCGGCCTGACGCAGCAGGGCGTCGGGACGGTCCGGATGGAGCGGCTTCCGGCCGCGCGCGGCACGCGGGGCTAACCGGCCGCCTCGGCGATGCGCGCGCGGAGGGCGTCCACGTCCACGTTGCCGGGCGTCCCCGAGGTGGTGTAGGCCGCCAGCGCCTCCGCCTCGGGGGGGACCGAGAGCCGGTCGAGGGTGGTGCCCACCTCGCGGTACGCCTCGCGGAAGGGCGTGCCCGCCTCGACGCGCCTCAGGGCTTCGGCGGTCGCGAAGAGGTCGGGCGAGAGCGCCGCGCGCATCCGGTCGGGCTGCCACGCGACGCCCGGCAGGACGGCCGCGACGGCCGTCACGAGGTCCTGCGCCGCGAGGACGGCCCGCATGGTCGCCTCCTTGGTCAGTTGGAGGTCGCGGTGGTAGCCGCCGGGCAGATTGGCCGGCAGTCCGAGCAACAGGTGCAGCTCCGCCCCGAGACGGTGGGCGGTCGCCCGGGCCAGCTCCAGCACGTCGGGGTTGCGCTTCTGCGGCATGATCGACGAGCCGGTGGTGTGCTCGACCGGGAGGCGCACGAACCCGAACTCGGCCGTGGCGAAGAGCGCGAGGTCGGCCGCGAGGCGGTTGAGCGTGAGCCCGACCTGGACGAGCGCGTGCACGACGCCCGCCTCGGTCTTGCCGCGCGAAAGCTGCACGGCGGCGACGGCCTGGACGCGCTCGAACCCGAGGCGCTCGGCCACGAACGCGCGGTCGAGGCCGAGCACGGGCACGCCGTAGCCGGCGGCGCTGCCCCACGGCGAGGCGCCAGCCGCGCGGCGGGCGTCGGCGAGCGTGGCGAGGTCGTCGGCGAGGAGGTCGGCGTAGCCGGCCGCCCAGACGGCGACGGTCGTCGGCATGGCGCGCTGGCCGTGCGTGTAGCCGGGCATCAGGAGCGCCTGCCCCGCCTCGGCGTGGTCGGCGAGCGCGTGCGCCACGTCAGCCGTCCCCGAGGCGATGCCGCCGAGGGCGTCGCGGAGCCACAGCCGCAGCGCGACCAGCACCTGGTCGTTCCGGCTCCGCCCGGCGTGGATCTTCTTGCCGGCGTCCCCGAGGCGGGCCGTCAGCTCGCGCTCGATGACGGTGTGCATGTCCTCGTCCTCGGGGCGGACGGTCACGTCGCCGGCTTCCCAGCCCGCGCGAATCGCGTCGAGCGCCGCGCCCACCTCGGCGACCTCCGCCTCGGTGAGGACGCCGGCCCGCTCGAGCGCCTCGGCGTGGGCGCGCGTCCCGCGGAGGTCGTAGGGCAGCAGGACCGTGTCCCACCGCCAGTCCTCGCCCACCGTGAACCGGGTCACCCAGTCCTCGGCGGCCGTGCCTTTGTGCCAGATGGGAGTGGTGGGTCGTGGGTCGTGGGTCGTGGGGTCAGACATGGCAAGGTGGAGTGATCGGGGCGCCCCCTACGTCCCACGTCCGACGGACGACGCGAAGTACCGCCGCGCCGCCTCGGCGTAGACCTCGACGGCGCGCTCGAGCTGCTCGACCTCGACGTGCTCGTCGGCCGTGTGCGACAGCTCGCTCCGGCCCGGCCCGATCTTGACCGCTGGCACGTCGTGGAGGAAGATCCAGTCCGAGGCGGTCGGGCTGCCAAAGGGCGCGGCGTCGAGGCCGAACGAGGCGACCGCCTCAGTGACCGCCTGCGCGACGCGGGCGTCCGCCGCGGTGGCGCACGGCACGAGGCGGTCCGAGTAGACCGCGACCTCGCTCTCGAGGTGGTCGCGGACGCGCGCCGTCAGCTCGGCGTGCGTGTAGGCCGGCGTCGAGCGGACGTCGAGCGTGAACGTGCACCGATCCGGCACGACGTTCTTGGCCGTCCCGCCCTCGACCAGCGTCGCCGTGGCTGTCGGCATCCCGAGGAGCGGATCCGCCCTGTCGAACGTCAGCTCCCCGAGGCGGATGAGGTCGCGCGCGGCCTTCGTGATCGCGTTGTCGCCGAGGTGGGCACGGGCGGCGTGGGCGGTCTCGCCCGTGGCCGTCGCGGTCAGGATGAGGAGCCCCTTCTGGGCGAGGCACGGCGTCAGCTCGGTCGGCTCGCCGACGAGCGCGGCGCGCACCTCGGGGAGGAGGCCGCCGAAGATGTGCCGCCGGATCGCCTCCATCCCGTTGTAGCCGCCGCCGGTCTCCTCGCACGCCGTCAGCGCGACCACGAGGCGGCCGCCGTCCGGCCGCCAGCCGCCCTCGGCCAGCGCGGCGAGGGCGCACAGCATGGCCGCCCCGCTGGCCTTGGCGTCGACGGCCCCGCGCCCGTACACCTTGCCGTCGACGCGCGTCGGCGAGAACGGCGGGTATGGGTGGCCCTCGCTCGGCGGCACCACGTCGAGGTGCGAGGCGAGCAGCAGCAGGTCGTCGCCGTCGCCGAGGCTGCCCCACACGTTGTCGTCGAGGCGGCCCACCTCGACCCCGTCGAGCTGGCGGAGGAACATCTCGACGGCGTCGGCCGCCGCGGCCTCCTCGTGGCTCAGCGACGGGATGCGGACGAGGTCGGCGTGGAGGTCGAGGACGTTCAAGGGGGGAGGGGGAAGGGGCGAGCGGGAAGGGGAAGAGGCGCCTCCGACTCCGAGGCGGGGGCTCCGAGGCGGCCCGCCTCGGGGACGGGCAGAGCCTAGCCACGTGTCATCCTGAGCGAGCGCAGCGAGTCGAAGGGTCTCTGGTGCGACCGGGTTTCCGAGTAGCACCGAGAGCGCTGGCCCCGAGGCGGTACCGGGCCGAGCGACGTCGCTCTCAGCCCTCGCGTAGCGCCCGCCGCGGGGCCGGGCGGGGCGAGGGTTCCGTCGGCGTCGGCCTGCGGCCTTCGCTCAAAATGACACGGGAGAGAGAAGGTCATCATGGGACGACGGTCGTACCGCCCTCGCCGGCGACATCAGCGAGGGCGCAGACGCGGACGGCCGGGACGCCTCGGCGGAGCGCCGCCCGCGCGACCTCGAGCTTGGGCCGCATCCCGCCGGCGATCCATCCCGCGGCCACGCCGGCCTCGACCTCCGCCTCGGTGAGGCGCGACAGGAGAGAGGCCGGGTCGGCGGCGTCGCAGCGGACGCCGCCCGTCTCGGTGACGAGGTCGAGGCGCTGCGCTCCCAGCGCGGCCGCGATCTCCGAGGCGACCGTGTCGGCGTTGACGTTGAAGACGCGGCCGCTTGCGTCGGCGCAGATCGGCGCCACGACCGGCACGAAGCCGGCGTCGAGGAGGGTCCGCACAAGCGTTCCGTCGGCGCTCACGACGTCGCCGACGTGGCCGAAGTCGACCGTCTCGCCGTCGACCTCGAGCGGGGGCCGCCGCTGGACGCGGACCGTGAACCCGTCGCCAGCCGCGATCCCGACCGCCGCGAGGCCGGCGCCCTGCGCCGCCGCTGCGAGACGGGCGTTGACGGCACCGCGCAGCACGTAGAGCGCCACGTCGAGGTCGAGGTCGGACGTGACCCGCCGCCCGGCGACGATGCGTGGCTCGTGCCCGAGGCGCCGCGCGAGCTCCGTCGACTGCGGCCCGCCCCCGTGGACGATCACGACGTGCGTCCCGCCCTCGCACAGCGCCCGCACCGACGCCCAGAGGGTCGCCACTGCCTCGAGGTCGGACACGATCGCCCCGCCGAGCTTGACGACGACAGCGGGAGGGAGGTCGGAGGGGGTCATGCTCGGACGGACGCCTCGCCTCCCCAATCCCCACCTCCCAATCCCCACACCCATTCTAGAATCGCCTTCTGCGCGTGGAGCCGGTACTCGGCCTGGAGCAGGTGCGCCGCGTTGGGGCCGTCGAGCACCTCGTCGGCCACGACCACGCCGCGGCGGACGGGCAGGCAGTGCAGGAAGCGGGCGCGGTCGGTGTGGCCGAGGTCGGCCTCGGTGAGCGTCCAGTCGGGGTGGGCGGCGCGCCGGCGGGCGTCCGCCTCGGGGTCGTCGTAGACGGCGGCGCTCGACCACGCCTTGGCGTAGACCACGCCTGCGCCCGAGAGCGCCCCGAGGCGGTCGGCCGACTCGGTGACCGAGCCGCCGGTCCGGGCGGCGGTCTGGCGGGCGAGGGCCATCACGTCGGACGCGAGGCCGAACCCGTCGGGCCGGGCTACGATCACCTCCATCCCGAGGCGCGCCGCCATCACGACGGCCGAGTTGGGGACCGCCTGCGGCAGCGCCTTCGGGTGCGGTGCCCATTGGAGGACAAACTTCTGGCCGCGCGGGTCGCCCAGCGTCTCGCGGACCGTGGCCGCGTCGGCGAGGGCCTGGCACGGGTGCCACCGCGCCGACTCGAGGTTGACGACCGGCACCGTCGAGGCGGCGACAGCCGCCTGGAACGCCCGGTCCTCATGGTCCGCCTCGGGGTCGGAGAGCGTCGCGAAGGTGCGCACGCCGAGGGCGTCGACGTAGCGGCTGAGGACGCCAAACGCCTCGGTGACGTGCTCGGCCGCGTCGCCGTCCATCCGCACGCCGCGCCGCGTCTCGAGCCCCCACATCCCGTTGCCGGGCGTGAGCGTGACCGGGTGCGCCCCGAGGTGGGTCGCGGCGAGGTCCATCGACGCGCGCGTCCGCAGGCTGGGGTTGAAGAAGACGAGCCCGAGCGCCTTGCCGGCCGCCGCGCGGCTCCACGCCCGGTGCTGCCGGTGCCACAACGCCCGGTCGAGGCACGCCTCCCAGACGGCATCGGGCAGGTCGGACCAGTCGGTGAGGTGGTTCACGTGGAGCGTAGGACGTGGGTCGTGGGGCGAGACGGGTGGGGGAGAGGCCTACGCCCTACGTCCCACGCTCCAGGACGCCCTCGAGGCGGCCCAGGAAGTCGTCGATCTCGGCGTCGGTGGTCGTGAGCGGCGGCATGAGGCGGATCGTGTCCGGGTTGGCGGCCGTGCCCACGAGCACGCCGGCCTCGCGGAGGGCGCCCGCGACCGGCTTCGCCTCGCGGTCGAGGCTGACCCCGATCAGGCACCCGCGCCCACGCACCTCCATCACCGCCTCGATGGCGTCGAGTCCCGCCCCGAGGCGGTCGAAGATCTGGACCGCGCGCGGCATCAGGCCCTCCTCCACGAGCTGGCGGAGCATGGCGTGGACGGCCGCCATCGCCAGCATCCCGCCGCCGAAGGTGGTCCCCTGGTCGCCCGGCTTGACCGTCTCGGCGATCGCCTCGGAGACGAGCACCGCCCCCACCGGCACGCCGGCCCCGAGGCTCTTGGCGAGCGAGATCAGGTCCGGCGTCACGCCGACGTGCTCGCCGTAGGTGAACGTGCCCGTCCGCCCGACGCCCGTCTGCACCTCGTCGAAGATGAGGACCGTCCCGCTCCGGTCGCAGGCCTCGCGGAGGTGCCGGTAGAAGCCGGCCTCCGCCTCGGTGACGCCGGCGACGCTCTGCATCGGCTCGACGAGGACCGCAGCCACGTCGTCGAGCATCAGCTCGGCCTCGACCGCCTCGGCGCTGCCGAACGGGACCCACGTCGTCTTCGAGAGGACGCCGCGGTACGGGTCGTGGTACTTGTCGCCGTAGGTGGCCGCGAGCGCGCCGAGCGTGCGCCCGTGGAAGCCGCCCTCGAACGCCACGAGGCGGTCGCGCTGGGTGTAGGCGCGGGCCAGCTTGAGCGCCGCCTCGTTGGCCTCCGTGCCCGAGTTGCACCAGAAGACGCGGCCCAGGCCGGCCGGCGCGAGGTCGGCCAGCGCCTGCGCCGCCTCGGCGCGGACGGGGCTGTAGACGGCGTTCGAGTAGAACAGCATCTCGCCGGCCTGGTCGCGGATCGCCTCGACCACGCGCGGCGGGCAGTGGCCGAGCAGCGCCACGCAGTGGCCGCCGTAGAAGTCGAGGTACTCACGGCCCTCGGTGTCCCACACGCGGGTCCCCTCGCCGCGCACGAGTGCGACGGGCGGCTTGGCGTAGGTCGGAAGCGTGACGGCGTCCTCGAGCGCCATCGGGTCCAGCAGGGTCTCAGTCATGGCAGGGTCAGTGGAGGCCAGCGGGGCGGACCCCGAGGCGGTGGCGAAGAGACGCCCCGCGGGGCGTGTGTACAGGGAGGCGGTTGCTGGGAACGATCACCCCGAGGCGGTGTGGCTCTCGGGCCGAGCCGCGCGCCAACCTCGGGGCGTGGCGGAGCGAGAGATCCTTCGACTCCGCCGCTGCGCGGCTCCGCTCAGGATGACACGGTGGGGAGGGAGGCGGACACGGAAACGTTCGGGAGGAGCCCCGCCGCCTCGGGGAGGCCGAGGGCGAGGTTGAGGTTCTGGACGGCCTGCGAGGCGGCGCCCTTGAGCAGGTTGTCGAGCGCGAACCCGACCACGAGGTGGCCGTCCCGCTCGACCCAGCCCACGTCGCAGAACGGCGTCCCGACGGCCGGCAGCAGCTCGGGGAGCGTGCCCGGCGAGAGGCGGACGCACGGCCGGCCGCCGTAGGCCTCCTCGAAGGCGGCCGTCACGTCGTCGAGGCGGGCATCCGCCAGGGCGACGTGAGCCGTGCCCCAGATGCCGCGCGTCCACGGGCCGGAGACCGGTACGAAGTGAACGTCGGCCCCCGGGCCGAGGGTTTCGCAGACCTCCGCGAGGTGCCGGTGGGCGAGCGGCTTGTAGGCCCGCACGTTGCCGTCGCGGCGCGGAAAGTGGGTCGTGGCCGAGGGCGTCGCGCCGGACCCCGAGGCGCCGGTCAGCGCCGTCACGTGCGCCTCGAAGGCTCCGAGGCGGAGCAGCGGCCAGAGCGCCAGGCTCAGGCCGGTCGCAAAGCAGCCGGGGTTCGCAATCAGGCGGGCGCCCGGGATCTGGGCGTCGTTGACCTCGGCGAGCCCGTACACGGCCGCCCGCATCGCCTCGGGGTCGGGGTGCTCGAGGCCGTAGACCGCCTCGTAGGTGGCGAGGTCCCCGAGGCGGTGGTCGGCCGACAGGTCGACGATGAGCCCGTCGAAGCCCGCCGCGCGCATCGCCTGCACCGAGGCGGCGCCCTGCCCGTGCTCGGCGCACACAAAGGCGACGTCGGCCGCCTCGGGGTCGAGGTCGGCGGGCGCGGTGTAGGCGAGGTCGGTCTGGCCGCGAAGGGCGGGGTGGGTGGCCCAGAGCGGCTTGCCCGCCTGGCTGCGGCTGGTGACCACGGCAATGTCGACGGCCGGGTGGCCGAGGAGCAGGCGCACCAGCTCGCCGCCGGCGTACCCGGCGCTGTGGAGGACGGCCGCGCGAACGGTTTCGGTCATGAGATCAGGTCGCAGGTCACACGATTCGGTTCGATCATGGCACCCCGCTGTAGAGACGCCACGCCGTGGCGTCTCGGGACAGGCACTGCCCACCCCCGAGGCGGATGGGTCCCCGAGGCGGTGGCGGTCACGCCGAGGCGGGCGTGATGGGCCGGCGCGGGCCGTTGAACGTCGGGAGCGGGCTCGGCGCCGCGGCCCACGCCTTCCGCTCGCCCACGTCCTCGGCGACGAGCGCGGCGAGGGCGTCCGCCTCGGAGCGCGCGTTGATGGCCGGGATGCCGAGCGAGGTCTGGATGTAGCGCTTGCCCACGTCGGTGTCGGTCGCCGGCCCCACGACGACCCCGATCTCGGCGCGGTAGCGGGTGCGGAAGAGCTGGTCGCAGGCCCAGGCGCCGGCGAGGTCGGTCGCCGCGAGCACGTGCGTTGCCGTGAGCCGCTGCAGCTCCATGTCCTGGAGGATCTGGTCGACCCCGTACGGCCCGATCACGCCGTCGCCGAGCTCGAGCACGAGCACGTCCGGCCCCGCCTCGTTGAGGTGCGCGATGAGGCCCTTGGCGATGGGCACCATGTCGCGGCCGGTGGTGGCGACGGCGCCCGCCTCGGTGAAGCTCGCCGACGCGACGGCGCCCTCGGCCACCATCGCGCGGACGTCCCGCTGGAGCGCCGCGCCGGTCAGCTTGGCCGCCGCGACGCGCAGGCCGCGCGCGGTGAGGCCGCCCACGAGGGCGGCGGCGGCGAACGTCTTGCCGGTGTTCATGGCCGTGCCGGAGACCATGACCAGCGGCGCCGAGGCGGCGAGCGTCTCGACCGGCTCGATGGCCGCGTCCTGGATCCGGGCGTGCCGCGGCGGCTCGCCCACGAGGACGGCGCCCAGCACCTCGACGCGGAGCGCCGGCCCCAGGTCCGGGTGGGGGGCCGCCACGCGCCCGAGGATGCCGCCCAGGTTCTGGACGTGCAGCACGTCGCCGACGGCGATGTGGCGCGGGATCCGCCCCGAGTAGCCCTTGAGCGCCTGCCGCTCGCCGAGCGCGCCCACGAGCGTCTGCCCCGCCTCGAGGGTGCGGAACGCGCCGTCGGCGCCTTCGAGCTGGTTGTAGACCTCCTTGTCGTCGAGCGCCCTCACGGCGAGGCAGTAGCCTTCCTCGGCGACGACGTAGGGCGAGACCTGGACCTCGTGCTCCAGCCCGCACGGCCCGGTGCTGCTCGCGACGTGGTCGACGGTGAGCGTCGTGATGGTTCGCGTGGGCATGGCGGTGGAGGATGTCGCGGGGTGTCCCCGAGGCGGTGGCGAAGAGACGCTCCGGCGGAGCGTCTGTACGGCGTCAGGGTGCAGAGACGGGGGCGCCGGCGCGTGCGGCGAGCCGCGCTTGCAGCCCGTAGATCTGGGCGAAGCCCTCGGCGTCGCGGCCGCTCCAGAGCGCGTTGTCCTCGCCGTAGGTGGCCACGCCGGTGTCGAAGAGCGAGTGCGGCGCGGTGGCCCCCACGATCCGAATCGCGCCCTTGAACCACGCGACCGTCACGTCGCCCGTCATGCGCCGCTGCGTCGAGTCGAGGAACGCCTCGAGGTCGCGGCACACCGGGTCGAAGAACAGGCCCTCGTGGACGAGCCGCCCGTAGAGGTCCCCGAGGTGGCCCTTCTGGATGAGCTGGAGCTGCGTCAGGACCAGCTTCTCCAGCTCGCGGTGCGCGGCGATGAGCGTGAGCGCGGCCGGCGCCTCGAACGCGATCCGCCCCTTGATGCCGAGGATCGTGTCGCCGACGTGGATCCCCCGCCCGACGCCGTGCGCTGCGCCGTCGCGGTTCAGCATCTCGACGAGCGCGACCGGGTCGAGGGCCTCGCCGTCGACCGCGACCGGCACGCCCGCCTCGAAGCGGATCGTGAGCCGGCGCGCCTCGTCCGGCGCCGCCTCGGGGGCGGCGGTGTCGGGCCAGGCCGCCTCGGGGAGGACGCCGTCGGTGGCGTGCGTCTCCTTGCCGCCGATGGTCGTGCCCCAGAGCCCGCGGTTGACCGAGTACTCGGTCGTCCCGGCCTCCACCTCGAAGCCGCGCTCGTGGAGGTAGGCCGTCGAGTCGTCGCGGGAGAGCGTCAGGCTGCGGATCGGTGTGAGGATGTCGAGGTCGGAGGCCAGCAGCCGCAGCGCCGTGTCGAAGCGGATCTGGTCGTTGCCGGCGCCCGTCGAGCCATGCGCGACGGCGGTCGCCCCGAGGCGGCGGGCGGCGGCGGCGAGGGCCTCGGCCTGCACCACGCGCTCCGGCCCCACGCACAGCGGGTAGACGCCGCCGCGCAGCACGTTGCCTTTGACGAGGTAGCCGAGCACGCGGTCCCACAGGTCGGCGCGGGCGTCGACGAGCGTGTGGCCGGCGGCGCCCAGCTCGGCCGAGCGGGCGGCGATCTCGTCCTTCTCCACCTCGGTGAAGCCGCCCGTGTCGACGGTGACGGTGTGGACCGGACGGCCCGTCTCCTCCGTCAGGTACGGGACGCAGAAGGAGGTGTCGAGGCCGCCGGAGAAGGCGAGGGCGATGGGAGAGGACATGGGGCGGGGCGATACGAAAAGACGCCGACCCTCGGGAGAGAGCCGGCGTCGCAAGGGGCCGATCCGCTAGGGGGGCTTAGCGGAGCCCGTCGGGCGCGCGTCGTCTCTCCGACCGCAGGCTCGGTCGGCGTCGGGGACGTCGCAGGCGGAACACGGCGGGCATTGGCGGGTGGCTTCGGGGGCCGAGGATAGGCCCGGGCCGGGCGCCCCGTCAACGCGCGGTCGGATCGGGAGCGCTTCCAGCGTCGAAAACGCACACGATCTGCCGCTTTCCAGGCCCGGCTCCGCCCCGCGCTGCGCCCTCCGCACCTTCGCCTGGCGCTCAATTCGCCAGAAAAGAGGGTCTCCGACCGCACGGTGTCGCGAGCTTGACGGCGCCGCCGCCTTCTCCGCCATGTCCGCCCCTGACCCGTGGTGGCGCGCCTGCCGCGCCGAGCTCCTCGCCCTCGCCGAGGCGGCCACGCCCCGCTACGTCTACCACCTCGACACGCTCCGCGCGCGCGTCGAGGCGCTCCGTGCGGCGGTCCCGGCCGACCGCGCCCTCTACGCCGTCAAGGCGAACGGCCACCCCGACGTGATCCGGACGCTCGCCGCCTCGGGGCTGGGGCCGGAGTGCGTGTCGCTGGGCGAGGTCGAGCACGTGCGGGCCCTGCTGCCCGACCTCGACCCGGCCGGGATCCTCTACACGCCCAACTTCGCGCCGCGCGCCGAGGTCGAGGCCGGTCTCCGCCTCGGGGTGCGCGTGACGCTCGACAACGCGACGACGCTCGACACGTGGCCCGACGTGTGGGCCGGCCGCGAGGTCTTCGTCCGCGTCGACCCCGGCGTGGGCAAGGGGCACCACGACCACGTCCGCACGGCCGGCAGCCGGTCCAAGTTCGGTGTCGCCCAGGCCGACCTGGGGGCCCTCGCCCGCGCAGCCGACCGCCTCGAGGTGCGCGTCGTCGGGCTCCACGCCCACGTCGGCAGCGGGGTCGACGAGACCGACGCCTGGGCCGACACCGCCCGCACGCTCGCCCGCGCGGCCGACGCCCACTTCCCCGAGGCGCGCGTGCTCGACGTCGGCGGGGGCATCCCCGTCGCGACGGGCGGCCAGCGCGCGTTCGACCTCGGGGCGGCCGGCGCGGCGCTGGCCGCGTTCCGGGCCGAGCGGCCGGCGTTCGAACTGTGGGTCGAGCCCGGCCGCTACTTCGTCGCCGAGGCGGGCGTGCTGCTGACGCGCGTGACGCAGGTGAAGCGGAAGGGAGAGGTCCGGTTCGTGGGCCTCGACGCGGGCATGAACACGCTCGTCCGGCCGGCGCTCTACGGCGCCCACCACGACATCGTCAACCTCTCGCGCCTCGACGCGCCGGTCGCGGGGCCGGCCGAGATCGTGGGCCCGATCTGCGAGACCGGCGACGCGTTCGCGCACGACCGGCCGTTCCCCGAGGCGGCCGAGGGCGACGTGGTGCTGATCGACACGGCGGGCGCCTACGGGGCCGTCATGGCGTCGGCGTACAACCGCCGGCCGCCCGCCGAGGAACTGGTGCTCTAGAGTCAGTGGGGCAGTGGTTCAGTGCATCAGTGGGTCAGAAGTGTCTCTTTTCTGAACGCAGAGGCCAGTTATGGCGAGACGCGTGCACTGCACCTCAGCGCAAACCACGCTAGGCCGCCTCGGGGCCGCGGGACGCTTCCGGGCGGGACCGCGGACAGAGCCTGCCCCCGCGGAGGCGGGGGGACCGCGGACCGCCACCTGAGCGCTCGGACGAAAGGCCTCCGCCTTGGGGCCGACCGCCACGGGACCGGACGCTTCAGCGGACCCCACCGAGTCTCCGCCCCCCACCGGGGGGGGGGGGGGTGGGGGGGGACGAAAAGACCCCCCCACAC
>JBCCQJ010000063.1:0-17542 GCA_039024395.1 Bacteroidota bacterium
CACCGGGGCGCGCAGGAGCCGTCCGGACGCACCGCCTCCGGGCTTGTCGCCTCGATGATTTGTGGTCTCCTCCCCCCAGCGGGGGCAGGGCCGTTGAGTTCTGCCGCCAATCCCCAAAATTCAGTCATTCCCGCGCAGGCGGGAATCCATACGGCGACAATACTGGCCAACGTTGAATTGATCACCTCGTTCGCGGGGATGACTCTGAAGGTGGAGCAGAGCCGCAGAATGAGAACGTAACGGCCCTGCCCAGCGGGGGGAGGCTCCCCCGCCTTCGCGGGGGCAGGGTCCGGGGGGCGACGAACCGAGCACCCTGCTTTCCCCTGGGGCAGCCGGCCACCACCGAGGCGGCGTGCCTGGCTTGATCCCCCTGGCCGCTCCTGTCCGGGAGAGGGACGTCTCAGAGGCTGTGTTCAAACTAGCCGGGGTGGAGCCGGCGCAGCATCAACTGCGTCATCGGCCACAGCACCATCGCCCGCTCCGACTCTGGGACCTCCTCGTAGTCCTTCGAGAGCCGACGGCTCCGGCCCAGCCATCCGAACGTCCGCTCGACCACCCAACGTCCCTTGAGCACCACAAACCCCTTCTGGTCACGCGGTCGGTGGACGACCTCGACGGCGCAGCCGAGCACGCGCCCGGCCCACGACGCCAGCGCGGCCGGATAGCCCGCATCGGCTCGGAGCAGACGCAGCCTCGGCATCCGACCCGCCAAGGGGTCGAGGGCTGCGACGGCGCCCCACTCGTCGCGCACCGAGGCGGCCGTGACGGCGCAGGCCAGCACCAGACCGAGCGTGTCTACGACGAGGTGGCGCTTGCGGCCGTTGACTCTCTTGCCGGCGTCGTAGCCGCGAGGCCCCCTTTTTCAGTCGTCTTGACCGACTGGCTGTCGACGACGGCGACCGACGGCTCCGCCTCCCGGTCGGCCCCGACCCGAACGCGCCGCCTGAGCGTGTCGTGGAGCCGGTCAAGCGTGCCGTCGAGCCGCCAGCGGCGGTAGCACGAGTGGACGGTGTTGTGGTTGGGGAAGGAGTCGGGGAGCATCCGTCACTGACAGCCGGTGCGGACGAGGTAGAGGATGGCGTTGACGACTTCGCGACGGTCCACTGAAGGCGGGCGCCCCATGCGTTTGACGACGAACGGCTGGACGGTCGCCCACTGCGCGTCGGTGAGGTCAGTGGCGTAGCGTTTCGAGGAGGTAGCCATGGTCGAAGCTACCCCACTTTGAACACAGCCTCTCAGATCTCCTCGTAGCCCCGAGGCGGCGAACCGGGCGATCCGCCTCGGCGTCGGACGGGCGCCCCTCTCCCCTGCCGCTCATGCAAGCCGACACGCTCTTCTCCGGCGAGGTCGTCACCGACACGACCCTCACCCGGTCGGACCTCGCCCCCGAGGCGGAGGCCGCCGACACCGCCGCCGTCACGTTCACCGGCGAGGCCGACGAGGCGGTCTCGCAGGTGCAGGAGATGGTGACTGGCTTCTACGAGCTGCTGCCGAAGATCGCCGTCGCGCTCATCGTCTTCGTGCTGTTCTGGCTAGTGGCGAAGGGCGTCCGCGAGGCGATCCAGCGCATCACGCCGGGGCCGCGGACGGCGCCGGTCGGGATCGTACTCGGGCGGCTCGGCTACGCCGGGCTTCTCATCCTGGGGCTGTTCGTGGCGACGGCCATCGTGTTCCCGTCGGTCACGGCCATCACCCTCCTCGGGGGCCTCGGCATCGGCGGCGTGGCGCTGGGGTTCGCGTTCCAGGACATCTTCCAGAACCTGCTCGCGGGCGTGCTCATCCTGCTCCGCCAGCCGTTTCGCGAGGGCGACGAGATCGTCTCGGGCGACTACGTGGGCACGGTCGAGTCGATCGAGACGCGGGCCACATTCATCCGCACCTACGACGGCACGCGGGTCATCATTCCCAACGCGCAGATCTACACCGACCCCGTGCAGGTCATCACGGCCTACCGGATGGTCCGCAGCGAGTACGACGTCGGCATCGGCTACGGCGACGACATCGAGACGGCCAAGCGCGTGTCGATGGACGTGCTCCGGAGCGTCGAGGGAATCCTGGAGGACCCTGCGCCGGACGTGCTCACGTGGGACCTCGCGGCGTCCACGGTCAACCTCCGGCTCCGGTGGTGGACCGACCCGAGGCGGGCCAGCGTGCTCCGCGTGCGCGACCGCGTGCTGAAGGAGGTCGCCGAGGCGATGGCAGCCGAGGCCATCGACCTGCCGTTCCCGACGCAGGTGGTGCTGTTCCACGACCAGACCGAGGAGACCGACGGCGACCGCACGCGGCAGCGCGAGGGGTGGCCGGCGCCCAAGGACGGCCCTTCGCCACGCCCAGCACGCCTCGCCACATCCGGCGACGGCCGCTAGCGCCGCCTCGGGGGCGCACCAGCCCCGAGGCGGCTACAGCCCGCGCGCGCGGTCGGCCTCGACGCGCTCGTGGAGCGCCTCGAAGGTGTCGCCGCCGTAGCGCTCGACGAGCGCCACCGCGATCTCCCACGCGACGGTCGCCTCGGCGACGGTGCTTGCGGCCGGGACGCTCGTGACGTCGCTCCGCTCGTAGCGCGTCGGCTGCGCCTCGCCGGACTCGAGGTCGGCCGTGCCGAGCGACTTGATGAGTGTCGGGATCGGCTTCATGGTGCCGCGCACCACGAGCGGCTGGCCGTTCGAGATGCCGCCCTCGACGCCGCCGGCGTGGTTGGACTCCCGCTCCCATCGGTCGCCGTTGCGCGTGATCGGGTCGTGGACTTTCGAGCCCGGGTCGCGGCCGGCGGCCCGACCGTCGCCCACCTCGACGGCCTTCTGGGCCTGGATCGACAGGATGGCCTGCGCGAGCCGGCCGTCGAGCCGGCGGTCGCCCTGGGCGTAGCTGCCCAGCCCGACGGGCACGCCGGTGGCGATCACCTCGTAGACGCCGCCGAGCGTGTCGCCGGCCTTCTTGGTCGCCTTGATGTGGTCGATGGCCGCCTCGGTGAGGTCGGGGTCGAGCATCCGGACCTCCGAGGCGTCGGCGGCCTCGTAGAGGGCCTGCGCGCCGCCGGCCGCGAGCAGCGCGTCGCGCCGGTCGGCCCACGCCTCGGGGTCGTCGTGGCCCACCGCCCCGAGGCGGACGACGTGGCTGCCCACCTCGATGCCGAGCGCGCGGAGCATCTGCCGGGCCACCGAGCAGCAGGCCACGCGCATCGCCGTCTCGCGCGCCGAGGACCGGTCGATGACCGGCCGCACGTCCGGCCCCCGAGGCGGCCGGTCGAACCCGTACTTCTGGGCGCCCACGAGGTCGGCGTGGCCCGGCCGCGGCAGCGTGATCCGCTCGATGCCGTCGCCGTCGCCGGTGACGGCCATCTTCTCGGGCCAGCCGGTGCGGTCGGCCTCGTAGGCCGCGTTCGGGAGCAGGAGCGCGACCGGGCTGCCCATCGTGTGCGAGAAGCGGACGCCGCCGAGCACGCGCACGCGGTCCTTCTCGACCTTCGCGCGTCCGCCGCGGCCGTAGCCGAGCCAGCGGCGCGCGAGGTGCTCGTCGAGGTCGGACGGGGTGAGCGGGACGCCGGCCGGCATCCCTTCGACGATGCCGACGAGGGCCTCGCCGTGCGACTCGCCGGCGGTGAGGTAGCGCATTGGACGATTGACGATCGGGTGATGGATGATTGTCGAGCCTCTACGCTCGCCCCGAGGCGGGGCGACGGGCCGAGAAGATCGCACCGCCTCGGGGGAAGCGTCCCGCTCGACTCGTGTCATCTTGAGCGAGCACCGCGAGTCGAAAGATCTCTGGCGCGACAGGGTCTCGAGCGGACGCCGAGAGCGTTGCCCCGAGGTGGTGCTCGACGGAGATCCTTCGACGTCGCCGCTGCGCGGCTCTGCTCAGGATGACACGGTGGGGGCGGTGTGCATCTCGACACAGCGCGCCTGACCCCCCGAGGCGGCTCGTTTCGAGTCCGTCGTCGGACGTAGGGGGAGTGCCCCTCGTCCGTGGTCTGTCGTCCCCCCGCCCCGAGGCGGTCAATCCACAAAGGGCGACGCCAGGTCGTAGAACGCGGTGCGCCCGTCGGGGCGGCGGACGCGGAGGAGCGCGGGGCGGTCGCGGCGGGCCTGCCGAGCCAGGGCCAGGCGGGCCTCGTCGGCCGTCGCCACGGGCCGGTTCTCGACCTCGACGACGACCGTCCCCGGCGGCAGGCCGTCCAGCTCGGCGGCGCTGCCGGGCGCGATGCCCTCGACGTAGGCGCCGGCCTCGAACTGCCGCCGCTCGGCGCGCGTGAGGTCGCGGAACCGGACGCCCCAGTCGGGCGCCTCCGACCGCGCAATGTCCTCGGGCGCCTCGGGGGGCGGCTCCTCGAGCGGGACCGCCTCGGAGCGGTCGCTGGCGAACCAGTCTTCGAGGGACGGGTCGTTGGGGTCGGCGAGCACGGCCTCCAGCTCGGCGCGCTCGCCGTCGCGCCACACCGTCATCCCGATCGCCTCGGCCGGGCGGCTCATGGCGAGGCGGCTCTGGAACTGGTTGGGCTCGTCGACGGCCCGCCCGCCGACCTCCAGGAGCACGTCGCCCACGCGGAGGCCCGCTTGCTCGGCGGGTCCGTTGTCGATCACGCCGCGCACGAGCACGCCGTCGACGCCCGGCATCCCGCGCTCGCGCGCGTCGGCGACGGTCATCGAGAACACCTCCACGCCGAGGTAGCCGCGCCGCACCTCGCCGTAGGCGATCAGGTCCTCGGTCACGCGCCGCGCGAGGTTGATCGGCACGGCGAACCCGTAGCCCTCGTAGAACCCGCTCTCGGACGCGATCGCCGTCACCACGCCGACGACCTCGCCGCGGAGGTTGACGAGCGCGCCGCCCGAGTTGCCCTGGTTGATCGCCGCGTCGGTCTGGATGAAGTCCTCGATCGCGAACTCGCTGTCGATGGCCTGCAGGCCGCCGCGCCCCAGGGCCGAGACGATGCCCTGCGTGAACGTGTTCGTGAGGCGGAACGGGCTGCCCACGGCGAGCACCCACTCGCCGACCTGGAGCACGTCGGAGTCGCCCAGCGAGGCGACCGGCAGCTCGGGGTCGGCGCCGACGCCCACCTCGAGGAGGCGCAGCACCGCGATGTCGGTCGTCGGGTCGAGGCCGATGACCTCGGCGCGGTACTCGCGCTTGTCCGACGGCAGGATCACCAGCACGTCGCCCCCGCGGGCGACGACGTGGGCGTTCGTGACCACGTACCCTTGCGGCGAGATGATGATGCCGCTTCCGGCCTCCGAGGCGGCCCGACCGACCGCGCCCGGCGGCGTGATCTCGATGTAGACCACGGCCGCCTCGACGGCCTCGGCCACGGCGACCGTCTGCCGGCTGACCGTCGCGACGTCGGGCGTCGCGCTCGGCGGGGCCGGCGGCGGTCCCTCGGCCCCGATCTGGACCGTCTCGACGATTGCGCGGGCCGTTGGCGTCGACGCGACCGCCTCCGCCTCGGGGGCAGGCTCGGGCTGGACGGCGCGCACGATGGGCAGGCCGACCAGGACGCCGGCCGCGAGGGCGGCCAGCCCGAACAGAATGCGACGGAGGGTCACGGGGAAGGAGGAGCCTACAGACGGCGCCACACGCGCCGCTCTGCATGTGTTCTGGAACATACGTTTGGACCGTCGATTTCGTCCCCGAGGCGGCGTGGCGGGCGCAACTTCACGGGTCCCCCTTGGCCCCCTCCTCGTGCCCATCCCGACCGTCCTGTTCGCCCACCTCGGGGACGTCACGGGGTCGTCGCGGGCGCTTCGCCAGATCCGCGAACTGGACGCGATGGGCGTCGGCGTGGAGGTCGTTCAGGTGGGGCCGCCGCGACGGCCCGAGGCGATCCCGGCACGCACGACCCTCACGGTTCTGCCTCGGCCGACGGGCCGCGGGCCGGCGTTCTTCTGGGCCGCGCACCGCGCCGTCACCGAGGCCGTCGGAGGCCGCTCGGCTGACCTCTACCTGGCGAGCGACCTCTACGTTCTCCCTGCCCTCGCGCGCGCGGCGAGGCGCCACCGGGGCCGCCTCGTCTACGACAGCCGCGAGCTGTACGCCGCGCTCGACGCGTCGGCCGGGCGCCCGCTGGTGTCGGCCGTTTGGCGAGCGGTCGAGGGGCGGCACATCCGAAAGGCAGACGCCGTCCTGACAGTGAGCGACAGGATCGCAGACCGCCTCGGGGCGAGCTACGACATCGCGCGCCCCACGGTCCTCTACAACGCGCCCGCGCCCCACCCCGAGGCGACCACACCCGAGGCGACTGACTCCGAGAGGACCGGCCCCGAGGCGCTACGCCGCGCGCTCAGGCTTCCGGACGACGGCCGCCTCGTGGTTCTGTACCAGGGGCTCTTCCGCGCCGGGCGCGGGCTGCCAGCGCTCGTCGAGGCGGTGGGCGTGGTCGAGGGCATTCGTCTGGTTCTGATCGGCGAGGGCGACCTCGAGCCCAAGATCCGCCGCCTCGGGGACGGGCTGGGCGGGAGGCTGGTCGTGCACCCGTTCGTGCCGCCGGACGCCCTCGCAGCGCTGACACCGGGCGCCGACCTGGGGGCGTGCCTCATCGAACCGCTCACGGAGAGCTTGCGTCTGAGCCTCCCCAACAAGCTGTTCGAGTACCTTTCGGCCGGCGTCCCCGTCCTGGCGAGCCCGCTCCCGGAGATCCGGCGCGTTGTTCAGGGCGCGGGCATCCTGGCCGATCCCCAGAGCCCCGAGGCGGTCGAAGGCGCCCTCCGCACCGCCCTCGACGCCAACACCCGCGCCACCTGGGCTGCGCATTCACGCGACGCTCTCGCCCCCTACGCATGGACAACCGGCCGCGAGACGTTCCGGCGCCTGATCCTCGACCTCCTGCCTGCATGATCCGCTCCCTCCTCTTCGCCGTCGCCCTCCTGCTGCCGCTCGGCGCGCAGGCCCAGGTCGACGCCTCGATCATCCCCGACGACGCGCCCGCGTGGGTCTCGATGGAGGAGGCCATCGCGGGCGCCGAGGCCGACGGCAAGACCATCATCGTCCACGGCTACGCGGTGTGGTGCGGCTGGTGCGCCAAGTTCGACGAGGACGTCTACACCGACGACGACGTGCAGGCGTACCTCGCCGAGAACTTCCGCGTGACGCGGCTCGACCTCGAGGACACGACGGCGGTCCGCTTCTTCGACGCCGAGGTGACGTACCAGCAGCTCGGGCAGGCGATGGGCATCACGGGCACGCCGACGACCGTGTTTGTCGCCTCCGATGGCTCGCTCATCACGAAGCTGCCCGGCTACACCGACGCCGAGACGTTCTACTTCGCGCTCCAGTACGTGAACGAGGCGGCCTACGAGACGACACCGTTCGGGCAGTTCATGGAGGCCCGCCGCGCCGGCCTGTCGGTGGAGCAGGCGACCGACGACCTCCGCCCGCCGCCTCGGGGCGAGGGGGAGTGAGGGCGACCAGCACCGCCTCGGGGTCGAGATCCGTCGGGATTCGGGCCGCCTCCGGGACGGACGCAGAGGCCGACAGACGCCAGGGCGCTCGATTCGTCGCCCCCCTCCCACCCTCCTCCCGCTGGGGCAGGGCCGTTCAATCCCCAAAATCCAGTCATTCCCGCGCAGGCGGGAATCCATACGGCGTCGATTCTGGGTTCCCTCGCATGGATCCCCGCGTTCGCGGGGATGACTCTGTGGGAAGGAAGAGGCTGCGAAAGAAGAACGCAACAGCCCTGCCCCGCTGGGGGGAGGAGACCGTTGGTCGTGCCAGGGCCGCTGATCGAGCATTCCCCTCTCGGCCTCTGTCCGCTGGGGTGAGGAGAACGAAAACCGCCGAGGCGGGCACGGCTCGCACCGTCGATTCGGGCTGAGCGTGCGCGTCTCGTACCACCCCGACTACGTCGTCCCGCTGCCGCCGCGCCACGCCTTCCCGATGCGGAAGTTCGCGGCGCTCCGCGACCTCCTGGTCCGGGAGCAGGTCGTCACCGAGGCGGAGGTCGTGGCGCCGCGCGAGGCCGACTGGGGCGACCTGCTGCTCGTCCACACGCAGCGCTACCTCGACGCGCTCGCCGGCGGCACGCTGAGCCGTCAGGAGGAGCGGCGGATGGGGCTGCCGTGGAGCCCGGCGCTCGTCCGGCGGAGCCGCCTCGCCGTGCAGGGCACCATCAACGCCATGATGATGGCCCTCGAGGACGGCGTGGCGGGCAACCTCGCCGGCGGCACGCACCACGCGATGCCCGACCGCGGCGAGGGGTTCTGCGTGCTCAACGACGTGGCCGTCGCGCTCCGCGTGCTCCAGCGGTCCGGGTGGCTCCGCCGGGCGCTCGTCGTCGACCTCGACGTGCACCAGGGCAACGGGACCGCCTTCTTCTTCGGCGGCGACCGCGCCTGGCCCCGAGGCGGCGTCTACACGCTCTCGGTCCACGGCGCGTGCAACTTCCCGTTCCACAAGCCGCCGTCGACGCGCGACGTGGGGCTGGACGACGGGACCGGCGACGCGGCCTACCTGGGCGTCGTCGCCCGCGAGCTTCCGGCAGCGCTCGCCGCCTCGGCGCCCGACCTCGTGGTCTACCTCGGCGGCGTCGACGTGGTGGCCGACGACCGGTTCGGGCGGCTGTCGCTGAGCCGCGACGGGCTGGCCGCCCGCGACCGTCTGGTGTGTGAGACGGTCCGCCACGCCGGCGTTCCGCTGTGCCTCCTGCTCTCGGGCGGCTACGCAGCCCGGCGGACGCCCGGCGAGGCCCCCGAGACGCTGCCCGCCGGCACGGCCGACCTCCACGCGACGATGTACCGCGAGGCCGCCTCGGTGTACGCCCGCCCCGAGGCGGCGTAGCCCGAGGCGGCGTAGCCCGAGGCGGCGTAGCCCCAGGCGGCGGCGTCAGAAGAGTCGCACCCCGAGGCGGGCGCCCAGCAGGAGCGGCACCACGTCGTACTGCTCGCGGAGCGCGTCGCCCCAGACGAACGTGACCCCGGTCTGGACTTCGGCATCGAGCCGGTCGTAGGTGAGCGCGGCCCGCACGATGGGCTCGACGAGCAGGCCGCGCGCCTCGGTCACCTCGGGTCCCTCGCCGCGCCGCCTCGGGGAGACGACGGCGATCCGGGAGATCCGCAGGGCGGGGCCGGCACGGAACCCGAGGAGCGGGCCGGTTCGGAAGTCGAGGCCGGGGTCCTCCGAGACGCCCCACGCGCCAACGTGGCCGCTGAGGCGCCGGACACCCGCGTCGACCGTATCGGAGACGCCCAACGGCGGCTCTCCCCGAACGGTCCCCTCCGAGGCGACGCGATCCCACCCCGCGGACAGGCTTCCGTCGATCCGAAGCCCTCGCTCCATCCGCCGCTCTGCGACGACGCCGACCTCCCCACCCGAGAGCCGGAAGGAGTTCGCGTCATTGGATGTGCGGAGCCTCCGCGCGAACACGCTGACTGCCTCGACGGGGCTCGCGTCGAGGCGAGCGCCGGTTTGCGACGCGAGCAGGTTGCCCTCGGCACCGACCCGGACCCCACGATGGTCGGGGACGGAGGGCACCAGCGGGGACACATGGACGACGGGCTGGCATCCGGCGAGGAGCACGAGAGCGACGAGGGAGGTACGGACCATGCCAGCAAGATGTCGCACGCGCCCGCCTCGGGCCTGATCCGATTGGACCAGGCGCGCCACGCGACCCCGCTCTCCCACGAGGCATTGCCAGACCGCCTCGGTGTAGGCTCGCTCCGATCCAGCCCAACCCGAGGTGGCGTCAGAAGAAGAGGCGCACCCCGAGGCGGGCGCCGAGCAGGAGCGGCGAGACCTCGAAGCGCCCTCGGAGGTCGCCCTGGATCTGGACGACGATGCCCGCCTGCACCTCGGCGTCCACGCGGCCGCTCGCGATGCGACCGCGGAGGATCGGCTCGGCCATGAAGCCGGATGCGTCTCCGAGGTCTGCCCCGGTGTCTTCCCGCCTCAGGGACCGGACCACCAGGCGGGTGAATCGAACGGCCGGGCCCACCCGAAACGGCTCGTCTGCGCCGCGACGCCCGAGCCCGAACACACCGACATGCACGCCCACGCGCGAGACGTCTGCTCTCAGGTCTGCCTGGACCGACTCGCCGGCGTCGAGCGTGACGCCGCGCGCGCGCACGCGGTCCCGGCCGACGGCCACCCCGAGGTCCGCCGCAAGGTCGTCTCCGAGGCGGCCCTGAAGCACCGCGCCCGCCTCCGCGCCGACGTGACGGAAACGGCGCGACGCCGGAGCACCCTCCCCGTTCGACGCCCGTACCACGCGCCCGAACCCGCTCACCGCCTCGGCGGGGCTGGCGTCGAGGCAGAGGGCCTGCTGCCCGAACGTCACGTTGCCCTCCGCCCCGAGGCGGACGCCCCGGTGACCCGCCGCCGAGGGAACAGGTGCGGGGACGTAGACGACGGGACTGCACCCCGAGGCGAGGACGACGCTGCAGAGGAGGAGCACACGGGACATGCCCCAGTCTCACCCGGGCCCTGGCCCGAGGCCTGATCTGATTGGACCCGTCGGGTTTACGCGGCGGCGCGGGGCCGCTGGGCAACGGCGATCCGGTCGCGGCCGGCGAGGTCGGGCAGGATCGAGGCGCCGAGGCCGGCGTCGGCCCAGAGGTCGCGCACGGCCCCGCCGAAGTCGGCGTGCGTCTCGGCGATCAGCCAGCCGCCGGGCCGCAGGAGCCGGTCGGCGTGGCCGGCGAGCGCGCGGTAGACGATCAGCGGGTCGGCGTCGGGCACGAACAGGGCCTCGTGCGGCTCGTGGTCGCGGACCTCCGTCTGCAGCTCCGGCCGCTCCGCCTCGGGGACGTAGGGCGGGTTCGAGATCACGAGGTCGAACATCGCCGGCACCTCGTCGGCGAAGGCCGGGCGGAGGGCGTCGGCGCCGACGAAGGCGACGTCGAGGCGGAGCCGCGCGGCGTTGTGGGCCGCCACCGCAAGCGCGTCGTGCGACACGTCGACGGCGAAGACCTCGGCGTCCGGGCGCTCGTGCTTGATCGCCAGCGCCACCGCCCCGCTGCCCGTGCCCACGTCGAGCACCCACGGCGCCTCGAACGCCCGGATCCGGCGCAGCGCCTCCTCGACGACCGTCTCGGTCTCGGGGCGCGGGATGAGGACGGCCGGCGAGACGTCGAGGCGGAGGCCGTAGAACTCGGTATGCCCCAGGATGTACTGCACCGGCTCGCCCCCGAGGCGGCGGCCGAGCATGACCTCGACCTGGCCCTCCGCCTCGGTGCAGATGTCGTGCGCACCGTCGGTGATGAGGGCGGTCCGGTTGATGCCGAGCGCCTCGCACACGATCCACTCGGCCGTGCGCTGCGCGTCGTCGATTCCGGCGGCCTCCAGACGCTCGGCGGCGGAGCGGAGCAGCGCGCGTCGGGTCATCGAGAACGAGGGCGAAGGGCAGGTCGTACAGCCCAGCGTTTTCCCCGTTCCCCATGGCTCTCTCACCGTTCTATTCGGGCCGAACGGTCCTCGTCACCGGCGCCTCCGGCGGGATCGGGGCCGAGATGGCCCGGCAGCTCGGCGCCGCCGGCGCCCGCGTCCTCCTCGCCGCCCGCAGCGAGGCCGCCCTCGGCCAGGTCGCCGACGACGTCCGGCACCGAGGCGGGACGGCCGAGGTCCTCGTCGCCGACCTCCAGCCCGACGGCGCCGCGGCCGCCCTGGCCGACCGCCTCGGGGAGGACGTCGACGTGCTCGTCAACAACGCCGGATTCGGGCTCCAGGGGCCGCTGCTCGGGCACGACCCCGAGGCGGTCGAGGGGATGGTGGGCCTCAACGTGACCGCCCTCACGTCGCTCACGCGGCGGCTCCTGCCGGGCATGGTCGACCGGGGCCACGGCGGCATCCTCAACGTGGCGAGCGTCGCGGCGTTCGTGCCGGCCCCGCGCTTCGCCGTCTACGCGGCCACGAAGGCCTACGTGCTGTCGTTCACCGAGGCGGTCCACGCCGAGATGCGGGGCATAGGCGTCCACGTCTCGTGCCTGTGCCCGGGGCCGGTCGAGACGGGCTTCGCGGACCGGGCCGGCATGGACGCGGCCTTTTTCTCGGGCGCCCTGCCCGTCGAGGCCGTCGCCGAGGCGGGACTGCGCGGGCTGGCCGCCGGCGAGCGCCGCGTGGTGCCGGGGTGGACCAACAAGGTGCAGGCCGCGGCCTCGCGGTTCGTGCCCACCGGCCCGACGCTGCGCGTCACCGAGGCGATCATGAAGCGGGCGGGCTGAACGTCACCTCCGCACCTCGAACTGGTCGAACGCCCCCTCCGCCTCGGTGCGTGCCGCCTCGACGGCGGTCACCGAGGCGGTCGGCGGGCCGCCCCAGAGCAGCCGCGTGAGCCGGTCGAGGGACGCCGCCTCGCCCTCGGCCACGAGGCGGACCGACCCGTCGGCCTCATTGCAGACCCACCCGGCCAGGTCCAGCGTCCGCGCCCAGCCGCGCACGTAGCGCCGGAACCCGACGCCCTGCACGCGGCCCCGGACGGTCGCCGTCAGTCGCTCCATGACGGGCACCGCCTCGGGGACCGGCCCCGAGGCGGGAGACCTAGGCGCTGGCGAGCAGGCCGCGCGAGACGGCCCACGCCCGGAACTCGGTCACGAGCTGGTCGAACGACTCGGCCACGAACAGGATCGGCTGGAGGTGCCACACCTCGTAGTCCTGCGCGATCACGGCCTCGACCGAGAACGGCCGCTGCTCGGCCTGGTCGAGCGCGTGCAGCACCTCGTCCTTCGACGAGTTGACGCCGGCGCCGAAGATCCGGATCTCCTCGGGGTCGCGGATGAGCCCGAACTCGACGATGAACCAGTGGAGGCGCTCGAGCGACTGCCGGTCGACGCCCTCGGCGTTGAGGGCGGCCTGGCCGAAGAGCTGGTAGAAGTCGGCGAAGTCCGGCTCGGTCAGCATCGGCATGTGGCCGAAGATGTCGTGGAAGAGGTCGGGCGCCGGCGTGTAGTCCAGCTCGTCCTCGCCGCGGATGTAGTCCGTGGAGGGGAAGTGGCGCTCGGAGAGGAGCGTGAAGAAGTCGCGCTCGTGGAGGAGGCCCGGGATGCGGGCGACCTTCCAGCCGGTCGTCTGGTCGAGCGTCGCCGAGAGGTCGGCGAGGGCGGGGATCTTCTCGGGCGTCATGCCGAGCGTGTCGACGCCTTTCAGGTAGGCGGCGCCGGCGCGGCCGGGGAGCATCTCCATCTGGCGCTCGAACAGGAACCGCCAGTTGGCGTGGTCCCGGTCGGAGTAGTCGGGGTAGGCGATCGCGTCGCCGATCGGCGGGGCGCCATCGAGCTCCTGCGGGATGCAGCGGGGGTCGACCTCGCCGCCGTCGGACCGCTCTTTCTCGTAGGCGGAGACGATCTCCTCGGCGGGGGCG
This sequence comes from Bacteroidota bacterium, assembly GCA_039024395.1. Taxonomy (GTDB): domain Bacteria; phylum Bacteroidota; class Rhodothermia; order Rhodothermales; family Rubricoccaceae; genus Rubrivirga. Next base: position 13,274 of record JBCCQJ010000063.1, read on the forward strand.
TCGGCGGTCGGGTCGGTCATCGTAGCTGGGGAAGGCTGAGGGAACTGGAAGCGCTTTTCTATCGCCTCGGGGCCGGAATCTACGTCTGGCCGGGTCGGAGTTTAGGATGCCTCGGGCGACCGCGGGTTCCAGCCTCGCCTACTCCTCACGATCCTCACCGGGGTTGACCGCCTTGACGGCCCGGAGCACGAGCGCGAGCAGGATCATGGCGCCCAGCACGACACCCGCCCGCAGCGACGCGATGCCGGTGAGCCCCTCCCCGAGGCGGAGTTCGCGGACGGTCCAGTAGCCGTAGGCCAGCACCGCGATCCCGGCGCCGAACGCAAGCACGAGCCGCTCGGTGGGGAGGTTCATGGGGTTGGGCACGTCGGGCGAGTTGGGCAGGTCAGGCGAGTCGGGCAGGTCGTCCGGACCGTTGGATCACGCCGCTTTCCACTTGATGTTGCAGCCCACCGAGGGGCGCTGCTCGACGGTCACCGCGCCCGCCTCGGTGAGCTGGCGCACGGCGTCGTCGAGGTCGGTCGTCGTGGGCGGCTTGCCGGGGCGGCCGTCGTCGAACTGGCCGCGATAGACGAGGCGGCGGTCGGCGTCGAAGAGGTAGAAGTCCGGGGTGCAGGCGGCGTCGTAGGCGCGCGCGACCTCCTGCGATTCGTCGTAGAGGTACGGGAACGGGTAGCCCTTCTCGCGGGCGCGCTCGGCCATCTTGTCGAACGCGTCCTCCGGGTACGCCTCGGCGTCGTTCGACGAGATCGCGACCACGCCCACGCCGCGCGCCTGCCAGCCCGCTGCTTGCGCCACGAGGCGGTCCTCGACCGAGATCACGAACGGGCAGTGGTTGCAGGTGAACATGACGACGACGGGCGTCCCGTCGGCGACGGCGTCGAGCGTCACCGTCGCGCCGGCCGCCTCGGGGTTGGCGGCGGGCAGGGAGAAGTCGGGCGCGACGGTGCCCAGCGCGAGCATGGTGGAGGGAGTGCGAGCCATGACGGGAAACGGGAAACGGGAAACGGGAAACGGGAAACGGGAAACGGGAAACGAAGGTGCCGCCGCCTCGGGGCCGGCGCAAGGCCCCGACCGAGGCACCCGTAGAGACGCCTCGCCGAGGCGTCTTCGGGCCAAGCACATTGCGCCCGATGCGCGCGTCCCCGAGGCGGACCGGATGTACGACCGGCCCCGCGTGTCGGTCCCCGAGGCGGCAGCCCCCGCGTGCGACGCCGCCGTGCACGCACCGGACCGGGCGGCCCAGGCCCTGTCCACCTCGACACCAGGCCCCGAGGCGTCCTACGCCATCTCGCGACCGGCGAGGCGCTCGACGACGGCGATCTGGGACGAGGGCACGCCACTGTAGGCCACGAGTGCCGAGTCGCAGGCGTCGAAGCCGCGGAGCCCGCGGTCGTCGCCCAGGACCACGAGCGTCGTCGGCTTGGCCTCCATGAGGCGCTGCGCGAACCGCCGCGCGCGGGCGGCCAGCCCGAAGGCGTGCCACGCTGCCGGCCGTACAACGGTCGCCAGCACGACCCGCTCGGCCTCGCCCGCCTCGATGCGGATCCGGTCGAACGCGTCGTCCTGGTCTTCGCGCGTCGGCTCCAGCTCGCGGTAGAGGGCGCCGGGCAGGAGCCGCGCGACGGCCTCGCCCATCGGCATCGTCTCGGGCTCGTTCGGGAGCGGCGGCTTCTTGATGAGGACCACGAGCGTGCCCGTCCCGTCACCGAGGTCGGGGAGCGGGCCGCGCGCCTCCTCGATGGCCGCGCGCGCGACGCGCATCGACAGCTCGTGGTGCGCCGAGGCGGCGACCGTCTCGGCGGGCAGGACCGGGCCGGCGAACGCGTCGAGGCCGAACCGGGCGCGGAACCGCTCGCGCAGCCGGTCGACGCGCGCGAGCGACCGGTCGAGCAATGCCTCATCGAGGCGGCCCGTCTCGACCGCCTCCGCCAGGCCGGCGATGATCGCCTCGGGGTCGACGGCGTCCACGAACAGGTCGACGCCCGCCTCGAGCAGCTCGACGGCCACCTCGGCCTCGGTCTTCTCGGCGTCCTTGGCGCCGGCCATCTGGAGGCTGTCGGTCACGACGACGCCCTGGAAGCCCATCCGCTCGCGCAGGAGGTCGTGGAGGATGGCCCGCGAGCGCGTTGCGGGTAGGCCGGACGGGTCGAGGGCCGGGTAGGCCACATGCGCGGTCATCACGAGGTCGACGCCCGCGTCGATGGTGGCCTGGAACGGGGCGAGGTCCTGGGCCTCGATCGTCGCCAGGTCGTCGTCGAGGACGGGGATCTCGGCGTGCGAGTCGCCCGCGGTGCCGCCGTGGCCGGGGAAGTGCTTGGCCGTCGCGAACTGGCCCGCCTCGTGGACACCCTCGATGAAGGCGACCGCGAACCGGGCCGCCTCGGCGGGCTCGGTCCCGAACGCGCGCGTCCCGATGATCGGGTTGTCGGCGTTGCGGTGGACGTCGGCGACGGGCGAGTAGGTGACGTGGATGCCGCAGGCGAGCGCCTCCTCGCTGGCCTGCCGGGCGAAGGTGCGGACCGCCTCGGGGTCGCCGACGCGGGCGAAGGCGCCGGCGTGCGGGTAGATGGTCCCGCCCGCGACCTGCTGGCCGAACCCGCGCTCCATGTCGGTCGTGACGATCAGGCCCCGGTCGGAACGTGCCTGGAGGCGCGTGAGCGCGTCCCGCGTCTCGGGCCAGTACCCGTTGAACAGGATGAGCCCGCCGATCGGGTGGCGGTCGAGGAGCCGGGCGACGTCGTCGGCCTGCTCCGAGGCGGTGATGGCGGGCGGCAGGTTGTTGCCGAGGCGGACGATGAGGAGGCCGGCGGCCTTCTCAGCGGGCGTGAGGGGCACAGAGTCGGGGGGAGGTGCGGGGCGAACCTACGCGCCGCCGCCCACCTCGGTGCCGTAGAGTCGGCGCTCGTGGATCTCGCGGCGGACCGCCTCGGGCACGAGATAGCGGACTGTCCGCCCCGCCCCGAGGCGAGCGCGGAGTTGGGTGCTGGAGAGGTCGAGGAGTGGCCCCTCGACGCGCGTCGTCCGCTCGGTCACCCAGCTCGGCACGTCGCCCAGGTCTGCCTCGGGCCGGGCATACGCCCCGAGGCGGGCGAGGCGCAGGATCTCGCGGGGCTCTCGCCACGAGGCGAACCCGGCGAGGCTGTCGCCGCCGACGATCAGGTACCACGCCGCCTCGGGGTGCGCCTGCGTGAGGTGGCGGAGGGTGTCGACGGTGTAGCTCACGTCGCCGCGATCCACCTCGTGCGCCGACGCCGCAAACCGGTCGTTGCCCGCGATGGCCGCCTCGACGAGCGCGAGGCGGTCCGCCCCCGAGGCGAGCGTCGCGTCGCCCTGCTTGTGCGGCGGCGTCGCGGCCGGCATCCACACGACGCGGTCGAGGTCCAGCGCCTCCGCGCACGCCTCGGCGACTGCGAGGTGGCCGATGTGCGGGGGGTTAAACGAGCCGCCGAAGAGGCCAAGACGCATGGGGGGTTGGGGAAAGGTGCCTCCGCCTCAGGGCCAGCAGCACTCGGAGGGGGGCCGGCCGCAGGATAGGCCGAGTGGGGAACGAGGAACGGGGAAATGGGAACGGGCAGACGTGGTCGGGGACGTCAGCGCATGGCGGGTCGGCTGTCGGCTGTCGGCTGTCGGCTGTCGGCTGTCGGCTGTCGGCTGTCGGCTGTCGGCTGTCGGCTGTCGACTGTCGGCTGTCGACTGTCGGCTGTCGACGAAAAAGCTGCCCTCGCCCCGAGGCGGTGCGCAGCTTGGTTACCCGGAACTTTTCCACGGCCGACCTGCCAGCCCATAGCCCATAGCCCATAGCCCATAGCCCATAGCCCATAGCCCATAGCCCATAGCCCGCGAGCCGCAGGCGAGCACACATGAAGCTCCCGCGATTGTCCTCCCCGAGGCGGTCCGCTAGTTTGGTCGGCTCTGTCCCGCGCCCCTCTGCAGGCCTGCCCGGCACGACGCCGGGACCGCCACGCCGAGGGCCCCAAGCCCGCACCCCCCATGTACGCAATCGTCGAGATCGGCGGCAAGCAGTTCAAGGTCGCCAAGGACGACCGCCTCTACGTCCCCCGCCTCCAGGCCGAGGTCGGCGACGCGGTCACGTTCGACCGCGTCCTCCTCGTCTCCGGCGACGACGGCGTCTCCGTCGGCACCCCGACCGTCGAGGGCGCGTCGGTGACCGCCACCGTCCTCGACCACGTCAAGGGCGACAAGATCATCGTCTTCAAGAAGAAGCGCCGCAAGGGCTACCGCGTCAAGAACGGCCACCGCCAGCCG
>JBCCQJ010000064.1:0-17515 GCA_039024395.1 Bacteroidota bacterium
AGCCGCAGGATAGGCTGAGGGGGAATGGGGAACTGGGAACTGGGAACGGGCAGACGTCGTCGGAGACGTCAGCGCATGGCGAGCCGGCTGTCGGCTGTCGGCTGTCGGCTGTCGGCTGTCGGCTGTCGGCTGTCGGCTGTCGGCTGTCCGTTCCCATTTCCCAGTTCCCCATTCCCCCTCAGCCTATCCTGCGGCTACCTCCGCTCCAGGGTGACCACGGCCCCGAAGCGGTAGCATCTCCCTCACCCCCATGGTCCTGACGCCGGACCTTCTCGTTGCCGCCTACCAGTCGGGCATCTTCCCGATGGCCGATCGCGACGGCCGGGTGGGGTGGTACGCCCCGGACCCGCGGGCTGTGTTGCCACTCGACGCCTTCCACGTCCCGAAGACGCTGGCGAAGACGGTCCGCCAAGGGCGGTTCGAGGTCGCTGTCGACCGCGACTTCGAGGCGGTCATGCGGGCGTGCGCCGCACCGGCACCGGGCCGCGAGGAGACGTGGATCTCGGACGAGATCGTGGCCGCCTACACCACCCTCCACCGCCTCGGGGCGGCGCACAGCGTCGAGTGTTGGCGCGAGGGGCAGTTCGCCGGCGGCCTCTACGGCGTCGCCCTCGGCGGGGCGTTCTTCGGTGAGAGCATGGTGTCGCGCGAGCGCGACGCCTCGAAGGTGGCGCTCGTCCACCTGGTCGACCGCCTCCGCACGGGCGGGTTCGCGCTCCTCGACACCCAGATGACGACGCCTCACCTCGAGCGCTTCGGGGTGGTCGAGATCTCGCGCGTCGAGTACGAGCGCCGCCTCGCACGCGCCCTCGCCGCCGAAGCCGACTGGTTCGCGCTCGACCGCCTCGGAGACGCCCCCGAGCCCATCTGGTAACACCCGGGCCTCTCGGGCGTTGACGCACCAGACGCCCTCCTCCGTCATGCCCCAATCTGTTCTCGCCCTCGCCCTGACGCTCGCCGTCCTCGCCTGCGGCCCGAGCCAGGCGTCGAACGCCGAGGCGGATCTTCCGGCGTCCCTAGCCGCAGTCGAGACGCTGCCTGCCGCTCCGCCGGCCTCCAACACCGAGGCGGTCGTCGACGCCGACGGGGAGGTCGTGTCCGACACCGCCGACACCGAGACTGCCGCTACCTACCGAGCGATTCTGGCCGAGGCTCGCGCGCAAGACGTCGCGGCACGGCCGTACGGCGAGGTCGTCCAGTGGGTGGGCGAGCAGCTCCTCGGGCGGCCCTACGCGGCCGGGATGCTCGACGCGCCCGAGACCGAGACGCTCGTCGTCGACCTGACGGCGTTCGACTGCGTGCTCTACATCGAGAACGTGCTCGCGATCGCCCGCGCAATCGCGACCGGCGACGACAGTTACGAGGCCTACGCGCAGGGCGTCGAGGACCTGCGCTACCGCGAGGGCGAGATGAACGGGTACTGCTCGCGGCTCCACTACTTCTCGGAGTGGATCGCCGACAACGAGGCGCGCGGGACGGTCCGCAACGTCACCGAGGCGGTCGGCGGCGAGCCGTTCGCCAAGCAGATCACGTTCATGAGCGAGAACCGCGACAGCTACCCCAAGCTGGTCTCCGACGAGACCTACGCCTGCGTGGTCGACATGGAGGTCCGCCTCGGGGACCTTGCGCTGTTCTACATCCCCCAGGAGCGCATCGCCGAGGCGTACCCGATGCTCCGGCCGGGCGACGTGATCGCGACGGCGACCCGCATCGGCGGCCTCGACGTGACGCACACCGGGTTCGTGCACCAGACCGAGGCGGGCACGGGCTTCATGCACGCCTCGCTGTCGTCGAACGAGGTCGTGATCTCGGACGACCTCGAGGACTACGTGCAGGGCATCCGCAGCCAGGTCGGCGTCATCGTCGCGCGTCCCCTCGACCCGCGCGCCGCCTCGGGGTCGTGAGGCGACGGCTAACCGACGACGGCCGACCGCCGTCTGAGGGGGCAGCGTAGGAGAACAGGCAGTCCGCGTCCACGTGTCATCCCGAGCGGAGGGCGCAGCCTGGAGTCGAGGGATCTCTGGCGCGCACCGCCTCGATGAGGATATTCGGCCGGACGTTGTGCTCGTCGGAGATCCTTCGACTCGCTGCGCTCGCTCAGGATGACACGGTGGGGAAGGAGTGCTCGGCCCCGAGGCGGCGGTCTGCGGTCGGCCGTCGGCGGTCTCCGCCCGGAGGCGACGGCTCATTATCCATTCCGTACTTACGCACGCTTCCCCGGCACCGAGGCGGTCGGCGGTGCGAGCTTAGACGAGCGGCTGGTGAACCGCGCGGACGCCCCCGCGCTCGCCCTCCGGCCAGGGACCCCGTCCTCCCAACCCTCCGCGCGCGGAGCGCGCCCTCCATTCCTCGGACCGGCTCGCCGGTCCCCGACCTGCCATGACCAGCCTGGACCTCCACCGCGTCGGCGTGTTCACGTCCGGCGGCGACTCGCCCGGCATGAACGCGTGCATCCGCGCTGCCGTCCGCCGCGCGGTCGCCGAGGGCCTCGAGGTGGTCGGCATCCGGCGCGGCTACGCGGGCATGATCGAGGGCGACTTCGTCGAGATGGGCCGCCAGTCGGTGTCGAACATCCTCCAGCAGGGCGGCACGATCCTCAAGAGCGCGCGCTCCGAGGCGTTCCGCACGCCCGAGGGCCGCGCCGAAGCGGCCGAGAAGCTCCGCGACGCGGGCGTCGACGCGCTCGTGGCGATTGGCGGCGACGGCACCCTCCAGGGCGCAACGCACCTCGCGGCCGAGCACGGGGTCTCGGTCGTCGGCTGCCCCGGCACGATCGACAACGACCTGTTCGGCACCGACGAGACGATCGGGTTTGACACGGCGCTCAACACCGCGCTCGACTCGATCGACAAGATCCGCGACACGGCCGACGCCCACGAGCGGCTGTTTCTGGTCGAGGTGATGGGCCGCGACACCGGCTTCATCGCCCTCGCGTGCGGCATCGGCGGTGGCGCCGAGCTGGTGCTGATCCCCGAGATGCTGACCGACGTCGACGCGATCAAGGAGCGGATCCTGTCGCTGATGGCGTCGCAGGCCCGGTCGAGCATCGTCGTCGTGGCCGAGGGCGACGAGCTGGGCGGGGCGCACATGATCCGCCAGGCCCTCGCCGACGACCCCGCCTTCGACCGGATCGACACGCGCGTGTCCGTGCTGGGCCACATCCAGCGCGGCGGCAGCCCCACCGCGCGCGACCGCGTGCTCGCCTCCCGCCTCGGGGCCGCCGCCGTCGAGGCGCTCCTGGAGGGCCACGACGGGGTGATGGTGGGCGTCGTCAACGGCGACCTCAAGCTGACGCCGATGCGCAACGTGTGGAGCCGCAAGAAGGACATCGACTACGACCTCCTCCAACTCACAGCCCTTCTGAGCTAGGACGTGGTAGAGCGCGTTCGCACCGGCCTGTGCCATCGATGATCCACGCCGTTGAGCGCCGTATCCGCAGCGCGTACAGGCGGCTGAAGGCGAGGGAGCGAAAGGTGCTCCCCCGGCTCGCGTTCGTGCACATTCCCAAGTGCGGCGGCACGTCGCTCAAGACCGCCCTGCAGGACGTCTACAGCCGTCGCGGCAACACGACGCTCTGGCTCGACCCCCACGCCTCGAAGCGGGCGGCAGACGTCGCCGATGCGGACCTCTACGCGCTCCGTGCACACCTTCTGCTCTACCACCTCGCGCAGCGCCGACCGCGATACATCACGGGCCACTACACGTTCTCCGAGGCGGCGTGGGAGGCGGGTCCCGAGCCGTGGGCCTTCCTGACCGTTCTTCGGGATCCCGTGGCGCGGTGGTACTCGGCGTACTTCTACAACCGGCACAAGACGAACAGTGATCACTTCCGCATCCACGAGCCCCTTGCCGAGTTCGTGGAGACCGAGCGGGCGCAGAAGATGGGCCGCACCTACGTCCGTCGCCTGACGGCAGACCGGAAGGCGCCGGACGCCGTCGAGACGGTCATCCTGACGCTTCAGCGCTTCGACGTTGTCGGTGTGCTCGAGGAGATGGACGCCCTGGTCCGAGACTGCGAGCGGGTGGTCGGCGAGCGGCTCTCGGTCCCCATTCTCAACACGAGCCCCCGAGGCGAGAGGGAACGAGCCGACGAAATCACACCGGCGATCGAGGCGAAGGTGAGGGCGCTGTGCGCACCGGACCTCCGGATCTACGAGGCGGTTCGGGAGCGCATCATGCGGGACGGCGGGTGGACGACACGGTAGGTCTCGGGGCGACGGCCCGCCCCTCTCGTCGTCAAGGATGGCATCGGGGTATCCTCCGGTCCGAACTCCCCGCCTCGGGGCCTCTGCGGGGAGGCCCGCCCCGAGGCGGAGGGAGGCACTTTCGCACCGATCTGCTTGTCCCATGCGCTGTCTCGTCCTCGTTGCCGCCTTCGTAGCGCCGGCCGCCCTCGCCCAGGAGCTGCCCACGTTCTCGGCGGCCGACGTGTTCGCCCTCGAGTGGGCCGCCGACCCGCAGATCAGCCCCGACGGCGCGCACGTCGTCTACGTGCGCACCAGCATGGACCGGATGGCAGACCGCCGCCGGCGCGCGCTCTGGATCGTCGGCACCGACGGCACCGGCCACCGCAAGCTCACCGCCAGCGAGCAGAGCGAGGGCTCCCCGCGGTGGTCGCCCGATGGCACCCGCGTGGCCTACGTCGCCTCGACGAACGAGGGCGCCGAGCTGTACGTCCGCTGGATGGACACCGGCCAGTCGGCCCGGCTGACGCAGCTCGACCGTTCGCCGAGCGGCCTCGTGTGGTCGCCCGACGGCCAGCACCTCGCCTTCTCGATGCTCGTCCCCGAGGCGGCGCCCACGCTCGACGTGTCGCTGCCGTCGCCGCCCGAGGGCGCCACGTGGGCCGCCAAGCCGCGCGTCATCACCCGCGTCCGCCACGAGGCGGACGGCGCGGGCCACCTCGAGACCGGCTTCCGGCATCTGTTCGTGGTCCCGGCCGACGGCGGTACGCCGCGGCAGGTCACGCACGGCGACTACCAGCACGGGGCGGCGCCGGCGTGGCTGCCCGACGCGAGCGGCCTCGTGTTCTCGGCCAACCGCCGCGACGACTGGGAGTACACGTTCCGCGAGAGCGAGCTGTACCGCGTCCGCCTCGGGGACTCGACCGCCGTGGCGCTCACCGACCGGACCGGGCCGGACGCCGGGCCGGCCGTCTCGCCCGACGGCCGCCGCGTGGCCTACCTCGGCTACGACGACCGCGTGCGGACCTTCCAGAACACCAACCTCTACGTCCGCGACCTGGGCGACGGTGCGCCGCGGCAACTCGTGCCCGACCTCGACCGGAGCTACGCGAACGTTACCTGGGACGCCGACGGCGAGGGCGTCTACGCGACGTATCTCTCCGAGGGCGACACGCGCCTCATGCACGTCTCGCTGGGCGGCGACGTCCGCGAGATCACCGACACGATCGGCGGCACGTCCATCGGGCGGCCGTACACGAGCGGGTCCTACTCGGTGTCGAACGACGGCACGGTCGCGATCACCCACGCGACCTCCTACCGGCCCGCGGATGTGGCGGTCGTCGACGGCGACGAGGTCCGCGTGCTGACCGCCCTCAACGACGACCTGCTGCCGCACCGCCGCCTCGGGGAGGTCGAGGAGCTGACGTGGCAGAGCGAGGACGGGCTCGATATCCAGGGCTGGCTCGTCCGCCCGCCCGACTTCGAGGCGGGCCGGCAGTACCCGCTCCTGATGGAGATCCACGGCGGGCCGATCGCCGCCTACGGTCCGCTCTTCGCGGCCGAGATGCAGCTCTACGCCGCGGCTGGCTACGTCGTCCTCTACCCCAACCCCCGCGGGAGCACCGGTTACGGCGAGGCCTTCGCCGACCTCCTCTACCACGACTACCCCGGCGGCGACTACGGCGACCTGATGGCCGGCGTCGACGCGGCCATCGCGACGGGCGACGTCCACGCCGACTCGCTCTTCGTGACCGGCGGCAGCGCCGGCGGCACGATGACGGCCTGGATCGTCGGCAACACCGACCGCTTCCAGGCGGCCGTGGTCACGAAGCCCGTCATCAACTGGATCTCGAAGACGCTCGTCGCCGACAACCACTACGGCTACGCCAACTCGCGCTACCCCGGCCAGCCGTGGGAGAACCCGATGGCCTACTGGGAGGAGTCGCCGATCTCGGTCGTCGGAAACATCGAGACGCCGACGATGCTGATGGTGGGGCTCGACGACCTGAGGACGCCGCCGTCGGAGGCGCGGCAGCTCTACCACGCGCTCAAGATCCGCCGCATCGACACGGCACTCGTCGAGATCCCCGGCGCCTCGCACGGCATCGCCAACCGCCCGAGCCAGCTCGCGGCCAAGGTCGCCTACACGCTCGCCTGGTTCGACCGCCACCGAGGCGGCGAATAGAGTCCGTGGAGCAGTCGTCCAGTGCGTCAGTAGGTCAGAAACGCTTCTTTCTGAACGCAGCGACCGGTTCCGACGAGATGCGTGTACCGTGCCTCAGCGCAAGCCACTCGAGCCCCGAGGCGGTGAGTGGCCGTCCCCGAGGCGGCCACCTCGGGGACGGAGGGGGACGGCGTTCGGAGCACGCCCACCGTTTTCTCTGTCATCCCCGCGAAGGCGGGGACCCATGCGACGGTTCCCAGAATCGACGCTGTGTAGATGGGCCGCGCCGTCTTGGTGAGTCCCGCCTGCGCGCGAATGACGTGCGTGAAGGGTTCGACGGTCGGACCGCGATCGCCTCCTGCTTGCCCTACCTGCAATGATCGACGAGGCCGCTGGCTGGACGCTCCAGGCCTTCGGGCGCTTCGCCGACTTCGACGGGCGCTCGCACCGCCGCGAGCTGCTGAGCTTCTACGGCGTCAACGCGGTCGTCGTCGGGCTGCTCGTCGGCGCGTCGTCGGTGCTCGGCGCGACGCTCGATCTGTCGTTCATCGCGGCGGGGGCGGTCGCCTCGGTGTACCTCGTCGTTGCGTTCGTGCCGGCGCTGTCGCTCGTCGCGCGGCGGCTCCACGACGTGGGACGGAGCAGCCTGTGGGTTCTCCTCGGGGCCGTGCCGGTCGTGGGGCTCGTGCTCGTGGTGTGGTTGCTCGCGCCCGGCGAGCCCGGCCCCAACCGCTGGGGTCGGAGCCCGGCGACGCGCCCCCGAGGCGACTACGACCGGGTCTGACCGCCTCGGGGCCGAGGGCGCACATCTGCCCCGAGGTGGCCCAAACGCCCGCCTCGGGGACACCGAGGCGGGCGCGTGCGGGGGATCGGCCGATGGTCTAGATCGCGAAGCCGTCGTCCATGCCGCCCTGCTGCTGCTGCTGCGGGCGCGGGCGGTTCTGGTTCGAGCCGAACGTGTACGTCAGCGTGAACGACGCCTGTCGGATGTTCGGGTCGAAGCTCGTGTCACGGAACACGCGGCCGTCGTTCGTCTCGAACTCGAACGTTGCGAGCCTGAACGGGTCGTTGAGCCGGGCCGAGAGCGAGAGCTGCTCCGAGATCCTCTGGTTGATGCCGATCGTCGAGAACGCGAACGCCCGGCGCCGGCCGTCGACCGACTCGCGCGGGCCGTTGTAAAACACGAAGCTCTGGAGGTTGGTGCCCTCGCGGACCTCCAGCTGAAGGCTTGCGCGCGCGTTCCAGGCGAGGTCGTTGACCTCCTCCTGGCCCGGCGTCGGGTCGGTGAGGACGGCCTGGAAGACACTGCTTGAGACGAACCCGCGCACAGGCCCGAACTGACCAAAGAGCGTCAGGTCGGCGCCGTAGTTGGTCTCGCTGTCGAGGTTGGCGACCGAGAACACGCCGACGCCCGTCTCCTGGTCGGTCGACACACGCCGCGCGATGGAGTTGGTCGTCCGGCGGAAGAACGGCGCCAGGGTGGCGAAGAACTTGTACTGGAGCGTCAACTCGATCGAGTCGGTGTACTCGGGCTGGAGGCCCGGATTGCCGACGCGCACGAACGTCGTGTCCGAGAGGTCTGGGAACGGGTTGAGGCTGGACGTTTCGGGTCGGTTGATGCTGCGGCGATACGAGCCCTTGACGAGCGTGCCGGGCGCGAAGCTGTAGGTCGCGAAGACGCTCGGGAAGAGGTCGACGTACGACGCCGAGGTCTCCGCCTCGGGGTCGAAGAACGGGTTGGCCGCCTCGGGCACCTCGGTGACCAGGTCGAAGGCACGCTGCGTGGCCTCCATCCGGACGCCGCCCTGGAGCTGCACCGAGCCGAACGCCCGGGACGCCTGGAGGTAGGCCGCGCCGACCTGGCGATCGTAGTCGAAGGCGTTGGTCTGGTTCGGGTCGATGGCGAGCGATCCGAGGTCGTCCCCGATCAGAAGCTCGGTCTCGCTCGCGACCCACTCGAACACGCCCAGCGCGCCGGTCTCGATCTTCGTCTCGCCGACCGGCCGGGTGTAGTCGAGCTGGAGGCGGCCCTCATCGTTGGTCTGGTCGTTGAACTGCGACTGGGCGCCGAGCACGACCGACTCGAGGTCGAAGTCTTCGAAGACCCCGAGGCCCTCGTTGTTGAACCGCGTGAACCGGCCCTCGATGGCCAGCTCGTGGTCGGACTGCGTGCCGCCGCCGCCGCGCGAGCGGAACATGCCGGGCGGGCCGCCGCGGCGGCCACCTCCCGCACTCGCGGAGCCGCCCTCGCCGCCCCCGCCAGCGTTCTCGAACTGGCGCCGGAAGACGAGCGCGATGTCGCCGTTGTAGCCGTCGTTGTCGCCGTCGTCGATCCGGGTCACGTTGCGGACGCCTTCGTCCTGGCGGTCTTCGAAGCGGGCGGTGCCATCCTCGCCCCCGCCTCGGAGGCCGAACGAGGTCTCAGTCCGCAGCGTCGTCTGGTCGTTGATGACGTACTCGGCCGAGCCGGTGAAGAAGTGGCTCAGCTCGTCGGACTCGTTGAGCGTGAAGGCGTTGCGCGAGAGCCCCCCGTCGATGCGGGTCAGCGACGCCACGTCGACGTCGCGCTGGCCGTAGCGGAGGCCGTACTGGCCGTTGAGGTCCCAGTCGCCGCGCTGGTAGCTCAGGTTGGCGCCAACGTTGCCCGACAGCTCCGTGCCGCCGCCGAACGTGAGGCCGCCCGAGAGGCCGCGCTCGACGCCCTCGGCCAGCACGATGTTGACAATCCCGGCCATGCCCTCGGCCTCGAAGCGGGCGCTCGGGTTGGGGATCACCTCGACGCGGTCGACCTTCTCGGCCGGGATCTGGCGCAGCAGCGCCGCTAGGAACGCGCCGCGCACCGGCGTCGGGCGGCCGTTGATCTGGATGACCACGTTCTGGTTGCCGCGCAGCGAGATGTTGCCGTCGGTGTCGACCTCGAGCGCCGGCAGCGTCTGGAGCGTCTCGATGGCGCTGCCGCCGGCGGTGACGGCCTGTTCCTGGACGTTGTAGACCGTCCGGTCGGCCTGCTGCTCGACGAACTCGCGCTCGGCCGTCACCTCGGCCTCGCCCAGGAGCGCGGCGCCCTCCATGAGGCGGATCTCGCCGAGGTCGGTCGGCGCGCCGGCCGCCACCTCGAAGGCATCGAGGCGGGACGTCTCGTAGCCGATGAAGCTCACGCGGGCGACGTACGACCCCGGCCGCACCGGGTCGATCTCGACGCGCCCGTCGACGTCGGCCGCGCCGCCGGTCACGAACGACGTGTCGCGGGCCGAGTAGAGGGCGAGCGTCGCCTGAGGCAGCGGGGCGCCGGCCGCGTCGTCGACGATGGTGGCAGCGACGGAACCGGTGGGAGTACCCGGGCGCTGCGCTTGAGCAGGAAGGGAAATGAGGAGCCCGAGCGCGGTGGCCAGGGCGAGGCGGGGGACAAGAGCCATGAGGGGAGGGGGGAGAGACGTGCGGCCGGTCAACGAGGCGGGCACCCGAGAGTTGTGTCGGCCCGGCGTCGGAATGGAGAAGGGCGTGCGAAGCCCTCAGAAGCTGTTCGGGTTTCGGTTTCGGCAGGCGAGAGTGAGCGAGATCCTGCACGGGCTAGGAGCCCGAAGCAGTCGTAGCGTCAGCTAGCCCCGCCCGAATGGGGCGGGCGCGATGGAGGGCGACGCCGCACGGGCGGGGTCGCAGCCGCTCGGAGCCCGAACGCGTGAATCCGAACAGCTTCTCAGGCCAAAACGGAGTCCTACGGGGCCTCCGGCTGTGGGTTACGGGGTGCTCGCCTCGGGGCCTGTGCGTGTGGACGGCGCCGGGAGGTAGCTTGATCCGGTCGTTCCCCCTGGCCGTGCCGCTTCGCCCTGTCGTCCTGCTTGTCGCTGCCCTCGGCCTGGCCGGGTGCGGCGTGCCCTACGCGGTCGGCACGACCGCCTCGACGGTCGCGCCGCGCGAGGTCGAGCCGAGCGTGATGCTCCAGGTGGCCTCGGCCAAGCGCGACCTCGACCGCGACGACGAGCCGGCCAGCGGTGGCCTCTCGATCGGCAACGAGGCCCGCCTCGGGCTCGACGACCGCTCCGACATCGGCATTCGGCTCATGGGCCTGGGCACGGTCACGGCCACCTACAAGCGCCGCCTCGCGGGCGACGTCGAGGGCGACCGGGGCGCGGCGCTGATCGTGGGCGGGGGCGTGGTAGGGCTGAGCCACCTCCACGCCGAGGCGACGCTCGTCGTCTCGCCCGGCCCCGTCGACCCGGCGCAGCGCATCACGCCGTACGGCGGGATCCGCGTGCAGGACCTGACCGCGTTCGGCAACGACGCCGTCGACACGGCGCCCGCCGTCGGCGCCTTCCTCGGCGGGCGCTTCGGGTGGCCCGACCTCGCCATTGCGCCCGAGATCGGCGTCTTCTACAGCCCGTCGGACCTCGCCGGCGACGACGACCTGGTCGTGGTGCCGTCGGTGACCGTCCGCGGCGACCGGCTTCGCAAGGCCCTCGGCCTGTGACGACCGCCGACGGCCGACCCGCCGCCTCGGGGAAGGCGGAGTCGACGACGCTCCCATGACCGTCCCCAAGACCCTCTTCCCGCACGTCCGCACCGCGTGGCGGCCCCTCGTCACCGAGGCGGACGGGCCGGCGACCGCCTCGAAGATGGCGGGCACGCCCTACGTCCCCGCGGGCGAGCCCTACCCGACCTGCCCCAACTGCGCCGCGCCGCTTCAGCTCTTCGTCCAACTCGACACCGCGACGCTCCCCGAGGCGGTGCGCGGGGAGCACGGCGAGGGCCTGATCCAGCTCTTCTACTGCACGTCGCAGGAGCCCCTGTGCGAGGTCGACTGCGAAGCGTTCTTTCCGTTCAGCCGGAGCGTCGTCGCCCGCCTCGTGGTGCCGGACGGCCTGCCGGAGGCCGACCTCCCCGAGGTGGCGGACGCCTTCCCGCCGCGACAGATCGTCGGCTGGGAGGCGTTTGACGACTACCCTTCGGGTGCCGAGTCCATGTCCCGCCTCGGGGTGGCGCTGACCGACGCGGAGCAGGACACGGCGTGGGAGGCCGCCGCGTACGGCGACAAGCTGGGCGGGTGGCCGGCCTGGATCCAGGGCGTGGAGTACCCCGACTGCCCGCGCTGCGGCCGGGCGATGCGGCTCGTGTTCCAGGTCGACTCCGAGGAGACGCTGCCGGTCGTCTTCGGCGACAGCGGCGTGGGGCACCTCACGCAGTGCCCCGTGCACCAGGACGTGCTCGCCTTCGGGTGGGCGTGCGGCTGACGCCCGCCTCGGGCCCGCGGTAGCTTTTCGGGCACTCCGCGGGGGGTACGCGGTACGAGGTGCGGATCGAAGACCCCTCGACGCCCGCGTACCCCGCCGCATTCGTCCCCCCGATGCCCACGCTCGACGACCTCCGCGCCCGCCTCGACGCCCGCATCCTCGTCCTCGACGGGGCGATGGGCACGATGCTGCAGCAGCACGGCGTCACCGAGGCGGACATCCGGGCGGAGCGCTTCGCCGACTGGCCCACGTCGCTGGCCGGCGCCAACGACCTGCTGTGCCTCACGCAGCCCGACCTGATCCGCGAGATCCACGCCGCCTACTTCGCCGCCGGCGCCGACCTCGCGACCACCAACACGTTCAACGCCCAGTCGATCTCGCTGGCCGACTACGACATGGGCGACGCCGTCGCCTACGAGGTCAACGTCGCCGCGGCGCGGATCGCGCGCGAGGCCGCCGCCGAGGCGGGGCCGGGCCACCTCGTGGCCGGCAGCATCGGGCCGATGAACCGGACGCTCTCGCTCTCGCCCGACGTCGAGGACCCCGGCTTCCGGGCCGTCACCTTCGACCAGGTCAAGGACGCGTACGCGGTCCAGATCCGCGGCCTCGTCGACGGCGGGGCGGACGTGCTGCTCGTCGAGACCATCTTCGACACGCTCAACGCGAAGGCGTGCGTGGTCGCCCTCCGCGAGCACCGCCGCGCGACCGGGGCGCTGCCGCCGGTGCTGCTCTCGGGCACGATCGTCGACCAGAGCGGGCGGACGCTCGTCGGGCAGACCGTCGAGGCGTTCGTCGCGTCGCTGGCGCACACGCCGGACCTGCTCTCCGTCGGGCTCAACTGCGCGCTCGGAAGCGCCCAGATGCGGCCCTTCCTCGAGGAGCTGTCGGCCGTGACGCCGGCCTACACGAGCCTCTACCCGAACGCCGGCCTGCCGAACGAGCTGGGCGGTTACGACGAGGACCCGGCGTTCATGGCCGCCCAGGCCCGCGCCTACGCCGAGGAGGGCCTCGTCAACCTGATCGGCGGCTGCTGCGGCACCACGCCCGACCACATCGCCGCCATCGCCGAGGCGGTCCGCGACCTCCCGCCTCGGGGACCGGCGGCCCCCCTGCGGACCTTCCGCGCGGCCGGGCTCGAGACGCTCGCGATCCGCCCCGAGACCAACTTCGTCAACGTCGGCGAGCGGACGAACGTGACGGGCTCGCGGCGCTTTGCGCGGCTCATCAAGGAGGAGCAGTACGACGAGGCGCTGTCGGTGGCCCAGCAGCAGGTCGAGGCGGGCGCGCAGATGATCGACGTCAACATGGACGAGGGCCTCCTCGACAGCGCGGCGGCGATGGAGCGCTTCCTGCTCTTGGCGATGGCCGAGCCCGAGATTGCCCGCGTGCCCGTCGTCGTCGACTCGTCGAAGTGGGAGGTCATCGAGTCGGGCCTCCGGTGCATCCCCGGCAAGCCGGTCGTCAACTCGATCTCGCTCAAGGAGGGCGAGGAGACCTTCCGCGCGCAGGCCGAGCGCGCCCGCGACTACGGCGCGGCGGTCATCGTGATGGCCTTCGACGAGGCCGGCCAGGCCGACACCTTCGAGCGGCGCATCGAGGTGTGCGAGCGCGCCTACCGCATCCTCACGGACGAGGTGGGGATGCCGCCGGAGGACATCATCTTCGACCCCAACATCTTCGCCGTCGCGACCGGCCTCGAGGAGCACCGCCGCTACGCGATCGACGTCATCGAGGCGACGCGCTGGATCAAGGCCCACCTCCCGCACGCGCGCATCTCGGGCGGCGTCTCGAACCTCAGCTTCTCGTTCCGCGGCAACGACGTCGTCCGCGAGGCAATGCACTCGGCGTTCCTCTACCACGCCGTGCAGGCGGGCATGGACATGGGGATCGTCAACGCGGGCCAGCTCGCCGTCTACGACGACATCGACCCCGACCTGAAGGAGGCCGTCGAGGACGTCCTGTTCGACCGCCGCGACGACGCCACCGAGCGCCTGGTCGACCTCGCCGAGTCCTACCGCGACGCCGACCGCCTCGGGGCGGCCACCGAGGCGGCGTGGCGCGACGCGCCGGTCGAGGAGCGGCTGGCCCACGCCCTCGTCAAGGGCCTCACCGACCACATCGAGGCCGACACCGAGGAGGCCCGCCTCGGGGCCGCCCGCCCGCTCGACGTGATCGAGGGGCCGCTCATGGCCGGCATGAACCGCGTCGGCGACCTGTTCGGCGAGGGCAAGATGTTCCTCCCGCAGGTCGTCAAGTCGGCGCGCGTGATGAAGCGGGCCGTCGCGTACCTGACGCCCTTCATCGAGGCGGAGCAGGTCGAGACGAGCGCGCGCACGAAGGTGCTCATGGCGACCGTCAAGGGCGACGTCCACGACATCGGCAAGAACATCGTGGGCGTGGTGCTGGGCTGCAACGGCTACGACGTGATCGACCTCGGCGTGATGGTGCCCTCGCAGACGATCCTCGACGCCGCCCGCGAGCACGACGTCGACGCGGTCGGGCTCTCGGGCCTCATCACGCCCTCGCTCGACGAGATGGTGCACGTGGCCAAGGAGATGGAGCGGGTCGGGCTGAAGCTGCCGCTCCTGATCGGCGGCGCGACGACGTCGAAGCTGCACACGGCCGTCAAGGTGGCGCCCCACTACAGCGGCCCGGCCGTCCACGTTCTCGACGCCAGCAAGTCGGTCCCGGCCGTCGCCCAGCTCGTCTCCGACGAGCACCGCGACGCCTTCACCGAGGCGGTCGCGGCCGACTACGCGGCCGTCCGCGAGCGCTACGCGGCCCGCCAGCGGACCCAGACGATCCTCTCGCTCGGCGACGCCCGCGCGAACGCCTTCGAGACCGACTGGAGCGCCGTCGACCTGCCGGTCCCGACCCGCCTCGGGGTCGAGCCCGTTGAGGTGTCGGTGGGGGAGCTGCGGCCCTGGATCGACTGGGGGCCGTTCTTCATCGCGTGGGAGATGCGGGGCTCGTTCCCCCAGATCTTGGACGACCCTCACAAGGGCGAGGCCGCGCGCAAGCTGTTCGACGATGCCCAGGCGCTGCTCGACGAGATCGAGGCCGGCGGCCTCCTCACGCCCCGCGGCGTGTTCGGACTGTTCGAGGCCAACGCCGACGGCGACGACCTCCACCTCGGGGTCGACGGCGAGACCGTGACGCTCCACACCCTCCGCCAGCAGACGCAGAAGACGCCCGGCAAGCCGAACCGCGCCCTCGCCGACTTCGTGGCGCCGTCCGCCTCGGGGCGGACGGATCACGCCGGCGCGTTCGTCGTCGCCGTCCACGGCGCCGAGGCGCTGGCGGCCGAGGCGCGCGCCGACCACGACGACTACCGTGCGATCCTGATCCAGGCCCTCGCCGATCGCCTCGCCGAGGCCTTCGCCGAGCGGCTCCACGCCCACGTCCGCCGCGAGGTGTGGGGCTATGCGCCCGGCGAGGACCTCACGCCCGACGACATCGTCCGCGAGCGGTACCGCGGCATCCGCCCCGCGCCGGGCTACCCGGCCCAGCCCGACCACACCGAGAAGATCACGCTCTTCGACCTGCTCGACGCCCGCGCGCACACCGGCGCCGGCCTCACCGAGCACCTCGCGATGACGCCGCCGGCGACGGTGTGCGGGCTCTACCTCGCCCACCCCGAGGCGGACTACTTCAACCTCGGCCCGCTCGGGCGCGACCAGGTCGAGGACTACGCGGCGCGCAAGGGGATCGCCCTCGACGAGGCCGAGCGCTGGCTGGGGCCGGTCCTGAGCTACGAGCCGGAGGCTCCCGAGCCGGAGGCCGCCCCGGTCGAGGCCTGACCGCCTCGGAGGCCTGACCGCCTCGGAGCTAGATCGCTCCCCGCCTGCGCGTGAACCGGCTCGGGGCGTGTCAATTTGGGGCGTTGACTAGGGATTGAGCGCAGACCCGCCGATATCCGCGGGACTTCGCCCGGTCCCATGCGCCCCGCTCTCGTCGTTTTCCTGCTGGCCTTCGTCGGCCTCGGCCTCTACGCCGCCGTCGTCCGCGGGGCGTTCTCGGACGCCGGGGCGAACGCCACGCCAGCTCCCGAGGCGACCACGACGCCGGCGCTCGAGGCGGCGAGCGGAGGGGGCGCTCCCGACGTGGCGGGGATGCAGACCGCCCCCGGTGCCGCGCGCGCGACGGCGGCTCCGCAGGCGTCCAGCCCCTACCCGGCGGTGCGCGCGGCCGCGGCCGGCGGCGCGGCGGGGCAGATGACCCACGACGTCGTCACCGAGTACACGGTCACCGGCGACACCGAGGACGAAATCCTGCGGTCGCTCGTGATGGGCGGCCCCTCGAACGAGGGCGAGCAGTTCTTCGGGATGACCCAGGCCGACATGCGCCTCGAGTACCGGACGGCCGAGACCAACACCGAGTGCTTCCTGGTCGACGTGGAGGTCCGCCTCGGGGTCGAGACGACGCTGCCTGCGTGGGACCGCCCGCGCGGCGTCGACGGCGCCCTCCGAAGCGACTGGCACCGGTTCCTGAGCGCTCTGACGCGGCACGAGGCGCGGCACAAGGAGATCGTCGAGGAGGGCGCGGCGAAGGTCTACCGCGCCGTCGCCAGCCTCCGCCGCCCGACGTGCGCCGAGGTCGAGGCCGAGGCGCGGCGCCGCCTCGACCGCATCGAGATCGAGATGGAGGCCGCCCACCGCCTCTACGACGAGCAGACCGGCCACGGCCGGACCGAGGGCGCCGCCTGGCCGCTTCCGTAGCGTCGCGACCGTTTGATCGCAGGCTGCGGCTCCCACCCGTTGTCCCCTCCTGCGCGCTCTTGCCGCTCGATGGAATGGAGGGAAGGGGAAGAGTGGAGGGAGGAGCGGCTGATGGGCGCCCCGGCACTGCGGTCACCACGGCCAGCCTGTCGGCTCCGAGGCGGGATCTCCGAGGCGGTGTGCCCCGAGGCGGTGAGCGGGCTACTCGAAGCGGCTGAAGTCGGGCGCGCGCTTCTCGAAGAACGCCGTGAACGCCTCCTGCGCCTCGGGCGAGCCCAGACGCTCGACGAACAGACGCCCCTCGTGCGCGATCGTCTCGCCGACCGCGTCGGCCGACGCCCGGCGCAGCAGCGCCTTCGTCTGACGCACTGCCGCCGGGGGCTTGGCGGCCAGCGTACGCGCCCGCTCGAGCGTGTGCTCGGTCACGTTGCCGTCCACGACGGCGTTGACGAGCCCGATCTCGCGCGCCGTCTCGGCCGAGAAGCCCTCGCCGAACAGCAGCAGCTCGGCCGCCCGCAGCGACCCCGCGAGGCGGGGCAGGAGGAGCGACGAGGCCGCCTCGGGGACGAGCCCGAGGTCGACGAACGGCATCTTGAAGAGCGCGCCCGGAGCCGCGTACGCGAGGTCGCAGTGCAGCAGGACCGTCGTTCCGATCCCGATCGCCGGCCCCTCCACGGCGGCCACGAGCGGCTTCGGAAACCCGACCGCGGCCGAGAGGAACCGGAAGACCGGGCTGTCGGGGCCGGTCGGCGGGTCCATCATGAAGTCGCCGAGGTCGTTGCCGGCCGTGAACACGCCGCCGCGCCCGCTCAGGACGACCACGCGAACCGCGGCGTCCTCGGCCGCCTCGGTGAGGGCGTCGGCGAGCGCAGCGTACATGGCCCGCGTGAGGGCGTTTTTCTTCTCGGGCCGGTCGAGGGCGAGGTGGAGCACGCCGTCGGCGAGGTCGCGGGCGATGGGGGCGTCGGGCATGGAGCGGGGGGAGGTCGGGCGGGGAACCTACGCCGTCCCCGAGGCGGCCCGCCCGCCACCGCCTCGGAGCCGACCACCTTGGTGGAAAGACGTCTCCTCCCCCCCAGCGGGCTGACAGGGGTAGGTAGTGCCCCACAGGGGGCGCCACGGTCGTACGGTAGCGGTGCTACCCAACACGACTGTGATGGCCGCTACTGCACCGACCGGGCGACCCCGGACCCAAGTTAGGAGCTGGACCTGCGAGATCGC
>JBCCQJ010000065.1:0-17430 GCA_039024395.1 Bacteroidota bacterium
ACAACAAGCCGCCGCGATCCCGCGCAAGTCCGAACCCCCTGACCAGACACAGATCGGCGAGCACCGGTTGCTCGATCTGGCCGGTGCGTATCATGCGGGGTCACCGCCTACATCGAGATCACGCCGTTCGACGCCGTCAAGTACGAGATCGACAAGACGACCGGCTACACGCGCGTCGACCGGCCGCAGCGGTCGTCGGCCCAGCCGCCGACGCTCTACGGGTTCATCCCGCGGACGTACTGCGCCGAGCGCGTGGCGGCGCTCTCGGCCGACGCGGCCCTGGTCGGCGACGGCGACCCGCTCGACGTCTGCGTCATCAGCGAGCGGCCCATCGACCGCGGCGACATCCTGCTCAACGCCCGCGTGGTCGGCGGCCTCCAACTGATCGACAACGGCGAGGCCGACGACAAGATCATCGCCGTCCTCCCGAACGACCTGTTCTGGGGCAAGACGACCGACCTCGACGGCCTGCCCGAGAAGATGGTCGAGCGGCTGACGCACTACTTCTCGACCTACAAGATGGTGCCCGGGCAGAGCTCGCCCGCCACCGTCGCCCGGACCTACGGCGCCGACTACGCCAAGTCCGTCGTCGAGGCGTCCATCGCCGACTACGAGGACGAGTACGGGAGCTGACCGCCTCGGGGCCGCCTCGGGGGCGTCACGATTCCAGCGTCCTCCCGAGCCAGTCCATCACGCCCGCCAGCGCCGTGGTGTGCCCGGCGAGGTCCCCACGGGAGAAGACCGTCACGGGCACGTCGGGCGCGATGCCGCGGCCCTCCCACAGCTCGCCCTCGGCGTCGCGGTAGATCTCGTTCGAGAGTCGGAGCATCCAGCCGTTTGGCAGCGGCTTGAACAGGACGTCCGAGAGCGCCCCGCGCGTCACCTCGCCGATGTGCGTGACCGTGGGCAGGGCGCGCATCTGGAGCACAAACGTCTCGGCGGAGCTCAGCGTCACACCTGTGGTGAGGACCGAGACCGGCTTGAGGTAACGGACCCCCGAGGCGGGCACGACGGCGATGGGCTGGGGGGCGGCCGCCTCGGGGCCGTAGGCCACCTTGGTCAGTCCGGTGCTGGGCGCGTTGGCGAAGTGGCTTGCGATGGCGAGTCCGACCCGGTCCGACCCACCCTGGTTCAGGGCCACGTCGAGGACCAGAGCGTCGGTGTCCGAGAGGTCGGTCAGGGCGCGATCCAGGACCGCGTGGACAGAGTCGATCTGCGCCTCGATGGGGGCCTCCGGCGCGAACCGCTCGGGGCTCATGCCGGTGACGAAGAGGTACCCGATCCGCCCGCGACGCCCCCACACGATGTCGTCGTCGCCCACGGTCACGACCGTTCCGTCGTCCAGCACCTCGTCCTGGATCCGGCGCTGGTTCTCGGCGAACCAGGCGTTGGCGAACGCCCCCATCGAGGCGACCTCGTCCTGGGCCTCGAACGCGGTCTGGAGGAGCGGCCCGAGGACCGCCGCGCCCTTGCCCCGATGGCGACGCGATTCCCCGTCGACCTCGCCCTGAAGCACGAGGTGGGCGTCGTTCAAGCCATCGAGGAGGTCGACGAGGGCATCGAAGAGGTCGGGCTCGCTCATGCCATCCCGAATGCGCGGAGCGATCTCCGAACGGCGGGCGTCCCAGTCCACCCCGAAGAGGTCGAAGAAGGCGTAGTGCTCGTCCATCACCGTCCAGGCGTAGTCGAACACCTCCTGCGCCGAGGCGCCGAGCGGCGCACCGCACGCCTCGGGGACGGCGGAGATCGGGTCGAACGTGTAGCGCGTCGCATTCTCCGGCTGCGTGGACACGACAAGAGCACGGCCTTCCATCCGGAACACGCGCGCCCAGGAGGCGACCTCCTCCGGGGTCTGGCTCTCGGGCTCGAGGCAGCCGGTCGCGCTCACGTCGTACCCCATCGCACCGTCCGGCCCCACCTCGAAGACCCACCCGTACCCCCGCGACTGCCACACCCCGTGGAGCGACGGGTCGACGCCCGCCTCGGTGAGGGTCGGTTGCCACCCGGGCGTTGTCTGCCCCGAGGCGGGCATCGCAAGCACGGCGAGAAGAACGAGGAGCACGCGCATGAGCATCGGGGGGAGCGTGCCTCAGGTTACCGTCCTCCGACGTCCTCAAGCGGGCGAGCTTTGGCGCTGCGGTGGCGAAAACCGCGGCCTGGCACGCTCGGGGCGGCGGGATTCGCCACACGGCATCGAGTGCTCCCGACCGTGAGCCTCGGGCGGTCGGCGTTCAGCGCCGGCCCGTCAGGAGCGCGCCGAGGGCGCAGAGCGCGGCGACGCCAGCCAGCCCGAGCGCGATGCCGCCGTCGCCGAGCGCGTAGGCGGCGTAGCCGACGCCCCCCGACCCGACGGCCCCGACGGTGTACGACAGCCGCCGGAGCCCGGCCTCGACGCGCGCGGCCGCCGCCAGCGTGTCCGGGCTGCGAACCTCGAGGGTGCCCGCCTCGGCGCGGTCGAGCGTGCGGTCGATGCGCTCGGGCAGGCCGAGGAGCACGCGGCCCGCCGCCTCGAGGCGTGCCCAGAGGGCCCGGCCCGCCTCGGGGACGACGTCGCCCACGAGCGGGCGGACGTACGGCTCGATCACCGTCAGCGGGTTGACGTTCGGTGCGAGGGCGCCGCAGAGGCCGACGAGCAGGATCGCGGTCCGCTCCATCAGGATCCAGTCGCGCGGGACGCGGAAGGCGCTCGCGAGGTCGGTCACCGACACGCCGAGGTCGGCCATCTGCTCGAACGTCTCGGCCTGCCGCGCCATCGCGTAGTCGAGCGTCAGGTCGCCGAGGCGGAACGCGCGCGGGTCGAGGTCGCGGAAGAGCCGCGTGTGGACCTGCTCGACGAACCCGAGTACGACCGCGTCGGCGCTCGCGCCCGCCTCGGGGATGAAGCCCATCGTGGCCAGGGCGGCCGTCACGCCGGCGGCGTCGCGGCCGAGGGTCGCCGCGATCATCTCGGCCAGGCCGCGCCGCATCTCGGGCGTCAGCCGGGCGACGGCCCCGAAGTCGAGGAACACCAGCTCGAAGCCGCCCGGCGCCTCGGGGTCGGGCACGACGAGCAGGTTGCCGGGGTGCGGGTCGGCGTGGTAGAGGCCGTCGCGGAAGATCATCGCGCCGTAGGCGTCGAGGATCCGCTCGGCGACGGCGTGGCGGTCGACGCCGGCCGCGTCGAGGGCCTCGAGGTCGCCGGCCCGGATGCCGTCGACGAACTCGGTCGTGAGCACGCGCGCCGTCGAGCGCTCCGGGATCACGGCCGGCACGCGCACCCCGGCGCCGAGGCGGGGGCCGATCTCGGCCGCGTTCTCGGCCTCGCGCGTGAAGTCGAGCTCGCCCAGGATCACCGCCTCGATCTCGCGGAACTGCTCGCGCAGGCCTCGAATCCCGAACCACCGGCCGACGACCCGCAGGATGGTCTCGATGGCGCGGAGGTCGAGCCGCGCGATGGCGTCGATGTCGGCGTGCTGCACCTTGACGGCCACCTCGCGCACGGCCGCCTCGGGGGCGGCCGCCTGCCCGTCGCCGCCGGTCCCGTCGCTGCCGGCCACGGCCCCGAGGCGGGCGCGGTGGACCTGCGCGAGCGACGCGCTCGCGACCGGCGCGGCGGAGAAGTCGGCGAAGAGGGCCTCGACCGGGGCGCCCAGCTCGGCCTCGATGCGCGCCCGCGCAAGGTCGGCCGGCGAGGCGGGCACGCGGTCTTGCAGCCCCTCCAACTCGACGCGGAACGGCTCGGGGAGGAGGTTGGTGAGGGCGCTGCCGAGCTGCCCCGCCTTGATGAACAGGCCGCGCAGGCGCAGGATCGAGGTGCGCACGCGCCGCCCGTTGCGGGCGTGGAGGGCCGGGCGTCGCGCCTGCGCCCACCGCGTGCCGCGGACCTTGGCGAGCGCGTCGAACCACAAGTAGCTCAGCGCCACGCGGAGCGCCGCGGCGTAGGCCCGCGTGAGGCGGAACCGCCGGCGGGCCGGCCGCGCGACCTCGATCGCCGCCTCGGGGGCCGGCACCACGAGGACGGGCGGCTCGTCTCCGAGGACAGGCGGCGCCTCCCCGAGGCGGTCGGCCTCGGGCGCAGACGTCGGCGCGGTAGTTTTGGCGAGCATGGCCGGGCGTACGACGACCGAGCGCTCCGGTGTCCCCTCCATCGAATCCTCGTCCCGAGGCGGCCGCCGCACGGCGCCGTGTTCCCGGTCCTGTCATGTCTGCTCTGCCTCTTCAGCCCCTCCTCCGCCTCGAGAGCCTCGCCGTGGGCGCCCTCGCCGTCTGGGGCTTCGCCCTGACCGACGTCTCCTGGGTCTGGTTCGCCGCCCTCATCCTCGCGCCCGACCTCGGGATGATCGGCTACCTCGGTGGTCCTCGCCTCGGGGCCGCGTGCTACAACGCCGTCCACACCTACGTGGCCCCGGCCGTGCTGGCAGCCGTCGCCGGGTGGACGCTGGGGCTGGCCGTCGCCAGCGTGTGGGCGGCCCACATCGGGCTCGACCGGACGCTGGGCTACGGCCTCATGCTCCCCGACGGCTTCCGGCACACGCACCTTGGTCAGATCGGTCGCACCGAGACCTGACCTCGCGGCGACGAGCCGCCTGGGAGCGGACCCGTGCCGACGCGCCACCGTTGACGGGCCTCCCCTTCTCTGCCCAGCCTCTCATGACGGTCTCTCTCGTCACGGGCGCGAACCGCGGAATCGGCCGCGAGGTCGCCCGCCAGCTCGCCGCGCGCGGCGACCACGTCCTCCTCGGCGCCCGCGACCCCGAGGCGGGGGAGGCCGCCGCCCAGTCCATCCGAGCCGCCCACCCCGAGGCGGCGGTCGAGGCCGTCCGCCTCGACGTCACCTCCGAGGCGGACGTCGACGCGCTCGCCGCCCGGATCGGCGAGACGCCCGGCCGCCTCGACGTGCTCGTCAACAAAGCCGGTGCGGACTACGACACCGACCAGCACGTGCTGACGGCCGACCTCGGGCGGGTGCAGCGGGTGTGGGAGACGAACACGCTGGCGCCGTGGCGGCTGGCGCAGGCCCTCGCGCCGCAGCTCCGCGCGAGCGACCACGGCCGGCTCGTCAACGTGTCGAGCCAGGCCGGGCAGCTCGGGTCGCTCGGGGCGGGCACGCCGGCCTACAGCCACTCGAAGGCGGCGCTCAACGCCCTGACGCTCATGCTGGCCGCCGCCCTCCGCGACGACGGCGTGCTCGTCAACGCTGTCTGCCCCGGCTGGGTGCGGACCGAGATGGGCGGCCCGAGCGCGCCCCGGTCGGTCGAGCAGGGCGCGGCGAGCGTCGTCTGGGCGGCCACGCTCCCGGACGACGGCCCGACGGGCGGGTTCTTCCGCGACGGCGAGCCGCTGGCCTGGTAGCCCCGCCTCGGGGCGGGCAGCAGCCCCATCTGGGGCGTGGGCCGTTGGACGTGGGGCCTGTCCGACGCGGCGTGCCGTGGACGGGGCTTCCGCTCCACGAACCACGCACCTGACCCCTGCTCCAGAGCGCCGATCCGGTTGGTACAGGGTACGAGGTACAAGACGCGAGGCGCCGGGGAGATCCGTACCCAGTACCCGGTACCTCGTACCCACCCGGAGGGTGCTCTAGATGCGCCGCAGGGCGGGCTCGGGGGGCTGGGCCTCGCGGATCACGCTGTCCGTCATCCAGCAGCCGTCGCAGTCGCCGCCGCGCTGCTGCGAGAGCTCGAACACGTAGGCCACGCGGCGCCCATCGGCGTGCGTGAGCGTGACGCGCTGCACGGCCCGCCGGCCCTCGACCCGCATCGGCTCGTAGTCGGCGCGGGCGAAGCCGAGCATGTCGCGGTAGACCGGCCCCTTGACCATCCGCGCGAAGCGGTCGAGCGGGCCGGTCGCGGCGCGGTTGCCGGGCGAGGCGAACCGGAAGGCGGCCGCGATGCCGGCGTCGGGCGACGGCTCGTCGTTGCGCTGGAGGGCCTCGACCTGGATGCGGACGACCTCCTCGGGGAGCAGGTCCGGCGACGGCTCCGGGTCGGGGGCGGTCGGCCCCGAGGCGGCGTAGAGGAGGGCCGCCGGAGCGGCCAGCAGGGAAAGAGCAAGGACCATGCGCATAGGAGCGGGCAGCAGTTGCGGGTTAGAAGACCTTGGGGCGCGCGCGGATCCCGAGCGGTCCGGGCGAACCCTGACTCGGCCCCTGGCCGGAACTGCGAGGCGGCCTCGGGGTGAAGGACCGACGCCTCCTTCCGTTGCCATGCGTCTGCTCTCCCTCGCCTGCGTCCTCGCGGCCCTCGCCGCAGCCTCGGTTCACGCCCAGCCGCCGCGCCAGGTCGGCTCGTTCCTCTCCGAGTCGGGCGGGCCGGTCGGCGTCTACCCCGTCGCCACCGGCCTGGCGCGGCCGTGGGCCATGGCGTTCCTGCCCGACGGCCGGATGCTGGTCACCGAGCGGACGGGGCAGCTCCGCATCGTGACGCCCGACGGCGGCGTCTCGGCGCCCGTCGAGGGCGTCCCCGAGGTGGTCGCGCGCGGCCAGGGCGGCCTGCTCGACGTCGCCCTCGACCCCGACTTCGAGACCGACCCGTTTGTCTACCTCACCTACGCACGTCCCAACCCGGATGGAGATGGGTCGGCCACAGCGGTCGGGCGGGGCCGGTTCGTCGGCGACCGGATCGAGGGCTTCGAGCCGCTCTTCACGGCCGAGCCCTACATGCGGAGCCGCGGCCACTTCGGCAGCCGGATCGTGTTCGGGCCGGAGGGCCACCTGTTCCTGACGACCGGCGAGCGGTTCCAGTTCGACCCGTCGCAGGACCTCTCGAACGCCCTCGGGGCGGTCGTCCGGATCCACCGCGACGGGCGCATCCCCAGCGACAACCCGTTCGTGGGTGAGGAGGGCGTCGAGGCGGCCATCTGGTCGTACGGCCACCGCAACATCCAGGCGGCGGCCTTCGACCGCGAGGGCGCGCTGTACGTGGCCGAGATGGGGCCGCTCGGCGGCGACGAGCTGAACCGCGTCGAGGTGGGCGTCAACTACGGCTGGCCCCTCGTGAGCTGGGGCATGGACTACGACGGCGAGCTGATCCCCAACCCGACCACGCGCCCCGACCTCACCGACGCCGTCTCGGTGTGGTCGCCGTGCATCGCGCCGTCGGGGATGGCCGTCTACGACGGCGACGTGTTCCCGGGCTGGCAGGGCCACATGTTCATCGGCAGCCTCGTCTACCGCGGGATTGTCCACGTCGTGATGGAGGGCGGCGAGGTCGTCGACGAGCACCTCTACCCGATCGGCCAGCGGATCCGCGAGGTGGAGCAGGGGCCGGACGGCCACCTCTACGTCCTCACCGACCGCGACGACCCCGACGGCCAGGTGCTCGTGCTCCGCCCGATCGAGACGCGCCCGCCGCCCGAGGGCGGCTGACGGAGGGCGGCTGACGGAGGGCGGCTGAGCCCCGCCTCGGGGGAGGGACGACGGACCGCCGCCTTGAGGCGTGGCGACGGACGGCAGACCACGGACCGCCGTCTGAGCGGTCGGCTGGGATGGCATCGCGTTGGGACCGACCGCCTCGGGGCCCGACGACCGCCTCGGGGCCGGACGACGGACGACAGACCACGGACGACGGCCGCTCGTGTGGCCGCCTCGGTGGCGTTTCGCGTCTCCTCCCCCCAGCGGGGGGAGGTTGGGAGGGGGGCGACGAATCGACCACCGCGATCGCCTCCGAGGCGGCTCTCCTCCGAGGCGGGAACCCCCTCACCCTGTCCCTCTCCCCGAGGGAGAGAGGACTCCGCATCCACCGCCTCGGGGCTCGGCGGGCCGGTTTTTCCCACAGAGACGACGGCACGTGCGGCCCTGTCCCTATTCTGGTGGCTCCACCTCCCTCCACGTCCATGCGCGCCCTGGTCCTTCTCTCCGTCCTCGCCCTCGCCGCCTGCCAGAACACGCCCACCGAGGCCGCCAGCGACCCGCTCCCCGAGGCGGCCCCGGAGGCGGCCGTGCCCATCACGCCCACCGTGGCCGAGATCGAGGCCGAGGCCAACATGCCCACCGAGACGATGGCCGACGACATGCCGGCCGCGCCCGAGATCGTCGCGCGCGGGGCGTTCTCCGGCGCAAGTGGCCACGACGTTGCCGGCGAGGCCATCTGGTACCGCCTCGACGACGGCTCGGACCTGATCCGCCTCGAGGGGCTCGAGTCCGACAACGGGCCGGACCTCAAGCTGTGGCTCGTCCGCCAGACCTCGGGCGACGTGGGCGCGGGCGGCGTCTCGCTCGGCCCGCTCAAGAGCACGCGCGGCGACCAGAACTACCCCGTCCCGTCGGGCGTCGACCCGGCCGACTTCGCCGGTGTCTCGGTGTGGTGCGAGCGGTTCAGCGTCAACTTCGGGACGGCCCCGCTCGCCGACGCGTAGCCCGGCGTCGGGCTCCCGCCTCGGGGCGGAACATCAGGTGGGGGGCGGGCATGGCAGAGCCCCCGCCCTCCGCTGCCATGCGCGTCCTGCTTCCCGCCCTCGCCATTCTGCTGTCCGCCTGCGGCTCCGACGCTCCGGACGGCCTCGCCCTGGCGTCCCCTGCCACCGAGGCAAGCGCCGCCGAGGCCGTCGGGGTCACGGTCGAGGAAGTCGCGACCGGGCTCGACGGCCCGTGGGGCCTCGCCTTCCTGCCCGACGGCCGCGTGCTCGTCACCGAGCGGACCGGCCAGCTCCGCGTCGTCACGCTCGACGGCGACGTGTCGGCGCCTCTCGCGGGCGTGCCCGAGGTCCACGTCGAGCGGCAGGGCGGGCTCCTCGACGTGGCCCTCGACCCTGCGTTCGAGGCCAACCGCCTCGTCTACCTCGCCTTCTCGCGCCCCGGCCCCCGCGGCACCTCGGCAACGGCCGTCGGGCGGGGCCGCCTCGGGGAGGGCGCCCTCGAAGACGTCGAGATCCTGTTCACGCAGGAGGGCTACCACGGGCGCGGGTTCCACTTCGGCAGCCGCATCGTCTTCGGGCCGGAGGGCCACCTGTTCGCGTCCACCGGCGACCGCTTCCTGTTCGGCCCGGCGCAGGACCTCTCGGACCACCTCGGGGTGATCGTCCGCCTCAACCCGGACGGCTCGGTGCCCGAGGACAACCCGTTCGTGGGGCAGGCGGGCGCGCAGCCCGAGATCTGGTCCTACGGCCACCGCAACGTGCAGAGCCTCGCCTTCGACCCGGCGACGGGCGTGCTCTGGGAGGCCGAGTACGGCCCCAAGGGCGGCGACGAGCTGAACCGCATCGAGGCGGGCGTCAACTACGGCTGGCCGGAGGTGAGCTGGGGCGACAACTACGACAACACGCCCATCCCCGACCCGCCCACGCGCCCCGAGTTCACCGACGCCGTGGTGCAGTGGACGCCCGTGATCTCGCCCTCGGGGATGGCCTTCTACACCGGCGACGTGTTCCCGAGCTGGTCCGGCGACCTGCTCATCTCGAGCCTCTCGCAGCAGGGCATCGTCCGCGTCGAGATCGACGGCGAGGCGGTGACCGGCCAGGAGGTGATCGAGCTGGGGCGCCGCATCCGGGACCTCGAGGAGGGTCCGGACGGGCACGTGTACGTGCTCACCGACGGCGGGTCCGGGGCACTGTGGCGGCTGAGCCCCGAGGCGGGCGAGTGAGAAGCTGTTCGGATTCACGCTTTCGGGCTCCGAGCGGCTGCGACCCCGCCCGTTCGGCGTCGCCCTGCATCGCCGTAGCTGGCGCTACGGCTGCTTCGGGCTCCTGGCCCGTTCGGGATCTCGCTCGCTCTCGCCCATCGAAACCGAAACCCAAACAGCTTCTGAGCCGCCTCCGCCTGGCCACGCAGGCCGTCCGCCTCGGGGGTGCGCTCGTCGCGTGTGCGACGGTCGCCTCGGCGCAGCCTGCCCCGGCGCCGCCCGACTCGACGCGGGCGCTGGGCGCCGTCGAGGTGACGGCCAGCCCGTTCACGCTCGTCCCCGCGCGCGCGCCGCTGGCTCTCGCCGTCCGCGACCGCCCCGAGGCGGAGCGTGCGTCCGAGCCCGGCGTGTCGCTCGACGCGCTCGGCCGCGGCCTGCCGGGCCTGTGGATCTCCGACCGCGGCAACCCTTCGACCGGCGAGCGCGTGCTCGTCCGCGGCCTCGGCTGGCGCGCCGCGTTCGGCGTCCGCGGCACGCACGTCCTGCTCGACGGCGTCCCGCTCACGCTCGCCGACGGCCAGACGCAGCTCAACGTGATCGACCCGGCGCTCGTGACGCGCGTCGAGGTCCTGCGCGGGCCGGCGTCGACGTTCTGGGGCTCCGGCTCGGCCGGCGTGCTCGCGCTCTCGACCGAGGCGGCGCCGGTCGGCACGCGCGTCCGCGCGGTCGGCGGCGCCTACGGGCTCGCCAAGGTCGAGGCGACGGCTCGGCCCGACGTGCGGGGCGGCCGCCTCGGGGTCTGGGGCTCGGCGCTCACGCAGCGCGGCTACCGCGAGCACGCCGCCATCGAGGCGTACCGGGGGGGCCTCACCGTCGGGCTCGACCTGTCCGACGACCAGACGCTCGGCGTGGTTGCGCTCGGGGCGGTCGTGCCCCGCGCCGAGGCGCCGGGCGGCCTCACCGCCGAGGCGGCCGGCGAGGACCCGCGGCAGGTGCGCGACCTGTCGGTCACGCGCGACGCGCACAAGGAGGTCGTGCAGGGCCGCCTCGGGGTCGCGTACGCGCGGCCGCTGGGCGACGCCCGGCTGCGCGTGACGGCGACGGCCGGCGCGCGGTCGCTCGACAACCCGATCGTGCCGCGCGTCATCACGCTGGGCCGCCTCGCGGGCGGCCTGCGCGCCGTCGTCGAGGGCGGCACGGGCCTGACGTGGGGCGTCGGCGCCGAGGCGGAGGGCCAGCGCGACGACCGCCTCGAGCGGATGAACCAGGACGGCACGCCGGGCGACGTGCTCACCGACCAGGTCGAGAGCGTCCGCTCGGGCGCCCTCTTCGCCCGCCTCGGCGCCGAGGCGGGGCCGCACTCCGTGACCGCCTCGGCCCGCGCCGACGCGCTGCGCTACGCGACCGACGTGCAGCCCGAGGCGCGGACGGTGGC
This sequence comes from Bacteroidota bacterium, assembly GCA_039024395.1. GTDB lineage: Bacteria > Bacteroidota > Rhodothermia > Rhodothermales > Rubricoccaceae > Rubrivirga. The sequence goes on from JBCCQJ010000065.1 coordinate 10,969, forward strand.
CGCGGTCAGTCCCTCCGTCGGGATCGCCTACCGCCTCGGGGCCGGGACGCTCTACGCGAACGCCGCCGGCGCCCTCGACGCACCCACCACGACCGAGCTGGGCAACCGGCCCGACGGCGCGGCCGGCTTCAACCCGAGCCTGGAGCCCGAGCGCACGTGGGGCGTCGAGGTCGGAGGACGTGGGGCGTGGGGCGTAGGTGGAGGCCTCGTCGGTGCCGAGGCGGCGGCGTTCGTGGCGTGGGCGCGCGACCTCCTGCTGCCGCGCGAGGTCGACGACGTGACCTTTTTCCAGAACGAGGGCGAGGCCCGGCACGTCGGCGTCGAGGCGGGGCTGACGCTGGAGACTCTGCCGGCCGGGCCGGGGCGCCTCGGCGGTGCGGTCGCGGCGACGCTCGCGCGCGGGACGTTCCTCGCCGGACCCGACGGCAGCGCGACGCCGGAGGGCGGCCGCGTCCCCGGCTTCCCGCCCGCACTGGCGACGTGGACCCTCACGTGGACCGCCTCGGGGGCGCTGCCCGTCGCGTTCGGACTCGACGGCGAGGCGGCGGCGGCCTACACGGCCGACAGCGCCGGCGAGGCCGAGACCGATGCGTACGCGGTCGTCCACCTGCGCCTCGCGCTCGACCGGGTCCGCCTCGGGGGGGCGACGGCCTCGCCGTTCGTCACGCTCCGCAACGCGACCGACGCGCGCTACGCCGGCTCGGTGGTCGTCAACGCCTTCGGCGGGCGGTTCGTCGAGCCTGCGCCGGGCCGCCACCTTGCCGCCGGGGTCTCCGTCACGTTCGAGTAGAGGGGCGCGCAGGGGTCGAGGCGGTTCGGAACGCTGTGCCGCGAGCGCCGAGGAGTGGAAGGCGCGCTCCGCACGCGGAGGAATGGAGGGAATGGAGCGTGCGCAACCTCACGGGCTGTCAACTCCCGCGCGTCTGCCGTCTGCTCCGACCGCCTCGGGGCGGGCGCGGCGGAAGGCGGCACCGGCGCCCAGTGCCATCCCAAGGGCGAGGGCGAGGAGGAGCCCGAACGAGACGCGGAGCCCGGCGGCCTCCGCCAGGAACCCGAGCGTCGGCGGGCCGGCCAGGAAGCCGAGGTAGCCCGTGCCCGTCACCGCGGCGATGCCGACGCCAGGCCGCAGGCCCGGCGCCGTCGAGGCAGCCCGGAACAGAGCTGGGATCACAGCGGCCATCCCCAACCCGACGAAGGCGAAGCCGGTCAGGGCGACGGCGACGGCCGGCGCGGCGACCACCAGCCCCAGCCCCACCGCTCCCACGGCGGCGCCCGCGCCCACGAGGCGGCGGTCCCCGAGGCGGGCCGTGAGCGCGTCGGCGCCGAAGCGGGCAGCGGCCATGCAGCCCGAGAACGCGGCCACGCCGAGCGCGGCGACCGCCTCCGAGGCGGCCAGCACCTCGCGCAGGAAGACGGCGCTCCAGTCGGCCATCGCGCCCTCGACCACGAGCCCACAGAAGGCGAGCGCGGCCAGCCCGGCGACCGGCCCCACCGGCAGCGCGACGACTCGCCCGCCCGCCTCTGCCTCGGCGCCCGGCGGCTCGGCCGCGCGGAGGCCCTGCGCCAGCGCCGGCCCGACGACCGCGAGCGCCGTCGCGCCGAAGTGGACCGCCAGGCCGACGTCGAGGCGAGCGGCGAGGGCGCCCAGCCCGGCGCCCACCATCATGCCGAGGCTGAACATCCCGTGGCACGACCCGAGGATGGCCGTCCCCTCGGCCGCCTCGGTGCCGGCCGCGTGCGCGGTCATCGACACGTCGAGCATCCCGCTCGCGAGAACGAGGAGCAGGAGGGCGGCGATGAGGCTCCACAACCCCGTCGCCAAGCCTGGCCCCACGACGACGACTCCGACGACGGCGAGCGAGGCCAGCATTACGCGGTGCGTCCCGAAGCGCGCCACCAGCGTCCCGGCCGCCGAGGCGGAGATCACGAGCCCCACCGCCGACGCGACGAGCGCCAAGCCCAGCGCCCCTTCGCTCAGCCCGGTGCGCGCCTGGATCTCGGGGAGGCGCGCCGCCCACGTGCCGTAGAGCACGCCGTTCGCCGCGAACGGCAGGGCCGCCGAGCGCAGGCGGGGGGTCCGGGGGAACGGGGGACGCATCGCCTCAGCCGTGCGCGGCCCGGTACGCCGTCCGCCGCGCCCGGACCTCGTCCCAGACCGCCTCGGGGACGGCGGCGCGCACGGCCGCCTCGATGGGCGCCGCCGACACCCCCGACGCGGCGACGGCGCGGGGTGGGACGGTCACGGTCTCTCCGTCGGCGGTCACCGTGAGGTCCCAGTGGCTCCCGCCGATGCGCCGCCGCTCGGGCACGCACCAGTCCTCCGTCCACAGGCCCGCCTTGGTGAGGGCGTCGTGGAGCGCAGTCCTCGCCTCGGGGCCGAGGGCGAACGGCATCTCGACCGGATCGCCCGAGCCGTAACCGAGGACGAGGATCGCCGTGCCCGTGCCGTCCGCGGCGAGGTCAACCCCGAGGCGGTAATGGCCGGGCGGTGGCACGCTGCCTTCGCGCCAGCGCCAGCGCAGGGCGAAATCGGCGGGGCACGTGGACATGGCGAGAGGCGCAGGGCGGAGGTAGGCTACGCCGAACGCCCGCCTCGATGCCCGTGCTCGCGCCCCAGACCGACCTCTTCTCGCTCCCCGACGGCCTCCACTACCTCAACGGGGCCTACATGAGCCCGCTGCTGCGGAGCGTCGAGGCGGCCGGCCTCGCGGGGATGCGCCGCCGCCGCGACCCGACCTCGATCACGACGCCCGACTTCTTCACCGAGGCAGACCGCGTGCGGGGCCTGTTCGCGCGCCTCGTCCAGGCCGCCGACCCCGAGGCCGCATCGCGGCACGTCGCCCTGGTGCCGGCTGTGTCGTACGCGATGGCGACGGTCGCGCAGAACCTCCACCCTGAGGCGGGCCAAACGCTGGTCGTGCTCGGCGGCCAGTTTCCGAGCCACGTCTACCCGTGGCGCCGCCTCGGGGCCGAGACCGGCGCCGAGGTGGTGACCGTGGACCCGCCGTCGCCGCTCGGGACGCCCGGCCGCGGCGAGACCTGGAACGCCCGTCTCCTCGACGCCATCGACGGCCGGACGGCCCTCGTCGCCGTGCCGAACGTCCACTGGGCCGACGGGACGGTCTTCGACCTCGAGGCGGTCGGCGCACGGGCGCGCGAGGTCGGCGCGGCGCTCGTGGTCGACGGCACGCAGTCGGTCGGCGCGCTCCCGTTCGACCTCGAGGCGGTGCGGCCGGACGCGCTCGTGTGCGCCGGCTACAAGTGGCTGATGGGGCCGTATGGGATGGGCGTGACGGTCGTCGGCGAGCGGTTTCTGGACGGCCGGCCGCTGGAGGAGACCTGGATCGCGCGGGCCGGCGCCGAGGACTTCGCCGGGCTGACTGACTACGAGGACGCCTACGCGCCGGGCGCGGTCCGCTTCGACGTGGGCGAGCGGTCCAACGGCATCCTGCTGCCGATGCTGGCGGCCGGGCTGGAGCAGCTCCTCGCGTGGGGCGTGCCCGAGATCCAGGCGACGTGCGCCCGCCTCGGGAACGCCATCGTTGAGGGCGCCTGCGACCTCGGCTACGGCGCCGAGGCGGCGGCGTACCGGGCGGGCCACCTGTTCGGGCTGGCCCCGCCTCGGGGCGTCGACACCGAGGCGGTGCGGCAGGCGCTCGCCGCGCGGAACGTGGCGGTGTCGGTGCGTGGGGAGGCCGTCCGCGTCTCGCCGTCGGTGTACAACACCGAGGCGGATGCGGCGGCGCTGCTGGGCGCGCTCACCGAGGCAGCCGCGTAGATCTACGGCGCGCCTTCGGCGACGAGCGCGCTGATCTGCTCGCCGATGGCCTCGCCCCGAAGGCCCTTCGCCACGATCCGCCCGCTGGCGTCGAGGAGGTAGGTCGTCGGGAGGCGCTGGATGGCGTAGAGCCGAGCGATCTCGCCCTCCCATTCCTCCTCTTCCCACACCTGCGGCCAGTCCATCTCCTGCTCCTCGACCATGGTGACCAGAGGCTCGCGCTCTCGGTCGAGCGAGACCCCGATGATCGTGACGTCCCCCGCCTCGGCCGCCTCGGCGAGGTGGGGGATCTCGGGGAGGCACGGCCCGCACCACGTCGCCCAGAAGTCGAGGAGGACGACCTGGCCGCGGAGGTCCGAGAGCCGAAGCGTCTCGCCGTCGAGCGTGGTCGTCTCGAAGTCCGGCGCCTCCATCCCGACCCCGAGGTGGTCGATCTCGTAGAGCACCTTCTCGGCCGAGGCGACGCGGAACGAGTCGGCGTCGAGAGCGACGATGGCCTCGAAGTACGGCCGCGCCTCGGCGTCTCGCCCCTCGAACAGCTCGCGGTGGCCGAGCTGGTCCATGACCTCAGACTGGGCTGCGGGGTGCGTCAGGGTCGATTCGAAGGTCTCGAGGCGGGCGGCGTACTCGTCGCGGCGCTCCGCACGGCTGTACGCGTTGCGCATGCCATGGAGGATCCGCGTCCACAACTCGTCGTCGAGCGGGACGCGCTCGGCCGCCTCGGTGATCTCGTCGACCGCGTCGGTGTTGCCCCACATCGTGAAGGCCGTTTCCGCTGCGCGGCGGCCCGTCGGCGTGTCCGGATGATCGAGGTAGTACGCGAAGGGCTCAGCCGCGAGGGCGCGCCAGAGACTGTCCCGGCTCTGTCCCTCGTAGGCGCGTGCAGCATCCCACGCCGCGCGGATCTTGGCCTCGAAGTCCGTGTCGGGCGTGGCCTCCTGCGCGCTGGGGACCGCAGCCAACGCGAGGAGAGCGAGAGATAGAATCAGGGATCGAGACATCTTCAGGGCAGGCAGTATGCGTGGAGGATAGGGGGAGCGGCCATCCGAGACAACACGCCCCCGGACCTCCGCCTCGGGGCCGGTCTCTTCCTTCCGTTCCTCGTTCTGACCGCCTCGGATCCGTGAACCCTCGCCCCAAGGCGAACGGGGAGGCACTACGCGCGGCACTCACCGAGGCGGTGTATGCAACCGCCGGCGCACTCCCCATTCCCTCCGCGCGCGGAGCGCGCCCCTCCCCTCCATCGAGCGGCACACCAGCAGGGACGAGCAAACGGGATGGGGAGAGACCACCGCCCCCGCCAGCACCTCCTCCGGACCTCCGCCTCGGGGCTGGCGTCTACCTTTCGCTCCCCCTCTCCGACACCGACATGGCCTCTCTCTCTGGCAAGACGATCTTCCTCACCGGCGGCAGCCGCGGCATCGGCCGGGCGATCGCGCTACGGGCCGCCCGCGACGGCGCCAACGTCGCCATCGCGTCCAAGACCGCCGAGCCGCACCCCAAGCTGCCGGGCACCATCCACACCGTCGCCGCCGAGATCGAGGAGGCCGGCGGGCAGGCGCTCCCGCTCCAGGTCGACGCCCGCGACGAGGACCGCGTCGCCGAGGCGGTCAAGGAGACGGCCGGCCGCTTCGGCGGCATCGACATCGTGGTCAACAACGCGAGCGCCATCTTCCTGGCCGGCACCGAGGCGACGCCGATGAAGCGCTACGACCTCATGCAGGAGGTCAACGCGCGGGCCACGTTCTGCACCACGCAGGCCGCCCTGCCCTACCTCACCGAGAGCGCCAAGGCCGGCCGCAATCCGCACATCCTGGCCCTCAGCCCGCCGCTCAACCTCGACCCCAAGTGGTTCGGGTCGCACGTGGCCTACACGATCTCGAAGTACGGCATGTCGATGTGCGTCCTCGGCTGGGCCGAGGAGCTGAAGGAGGACGGCATCGCGGCGAACGCCCTCTGGCCGCGCACCACCATCGCGACGGCGGCCGTCAAGTACGCCCTCGGCGGCGACGCCATGATGGCGATGAGCCGCACGCCCGAGATCATGGGCGACGCGGCGCACTGGGTGCTCACGCAGCCCGCCTCGGTGACGGGCCACTTCTTCATCGACGACGAGGTGCTGGAGCGCGCCGGCACGACCGACCTCTCGGAGTACGCCGTCACGCCCGGCGCCACCGAGTTCATGCCGGACCTCTTCCTCTGACCCTCCGCCTCGGAGAGGGACGACGGACCTCCGCCTCGGGGCGGGGACAACGGACGACAGACCACGGACGACTGCCGCCTCGGGGCCGATTACCTCGGTGGAGAACACTCTCCTCCGCCCAGCGGGGAGGCCCACCCGCCTTCGCGGAGGCAGGGTCCGGGGGGCGACGGATCGACCGCGACGCTCGGCCCCGAGGCGGACGCGCTCCGAGGCGGGGTGCCCGGTCTCCGCCTCGGGGGCCGAGGCATCCGGACACGGGGGAGACGCCTCGCCAAGGCGTCTCTACGAGCGCTTCGGTCACAGCCTTGTGCCGGCCCCGAGGCGGGGCACCTTCCGTCCACTGATACCAAATCCGGTTATTCTATGAGGGTATGGTTAGTGCCGCCGGGCCACCAGTGGAACAGAGTCCGGCTCCGGATCCGCTCCGGCTGATCCGTCAACGACACGCACCGCTCGGCCAACGCCGTCTCCAAGTCTGCCA
>JBCCQJ010000066.1:0-17232 GCA_039024395.1 Bacteroidota bacterium
AGAGCGCGGAGAGCGCGGAGAGCGCGGAGAGCGCGGAGAGCGCGGAGAGCGAAGGTGCTGCCGCCTCGGGGATGGCGCCACACCGAGGCGGATCAAGCCGCGCAGGAGCGCAGGAGCGCAGGAGCGCAGGAGCGCAGGAGCGCAGGAGCGCAAGCTGCCCCGAGGCGGCCGGCGTGGCAAATCAGCGCCGACGCGCTGTCTCTCGTGTGTGCCGTCGTTCCTCGTCGCCGGCAAACTCCGCCTCGGGGCCGGCGCACGGCTGGACCGAGGCGCCCGCTCTCCGTGCTCTCGCCGCGAAGCGACGCTCTCCGTGCTCTCAGGGCGACGCCCGCCCCGCGCAGCCGAGCCTACCCCTCCCCCGCCCGCTTCCACGGCGGGTCGGACTTGCCCAGGAAGGCCGCCACCCCCGCCCGGCAGTCGTCCGTCGCCCGCGCCAGCGCGTTGAGGCGCGCGGCGTAGCTGAGGCCCTCGGCCAGGCCCATGCCTTGCACGTCGGCCAGGAGGCGCTTCGTGAGGGCGACGGCACTCCCGCTCGTCTCGGAGGCGATCTCGGCGCAGAGCGCGTCCACCTCGGCATCGAGGCGGTCGGCGGGGACGACACGCGTGACGAGCCCCACCGAGGCGGCCTCGGCGGCCTCGACGAGGCGGCCCCGCAGCAGCAGGTCGCGGGCGGCCGCCTCGCCCAGCTTGCGGACGGCGACGACGGCCACGATCGCTGGCACGAATCCGATTCGGGTCTCGGTAAAGCCCAGCATTGCGGTGTCTGCGACGATCGAGAGGTCGCACACGGCCGCCAGACCGCATCCGCCCGCGATGGCGTGCCCCTGGACTTTGGCGACGACCGGCGTCGGCAGATGGACGATCGTCTCGAAGAGCGCGGCGAGGTGCTCCGAGTCGGCGAGGTTGGCCTCGGCGCTGGCCTCCTGAAGGGCCTGGAGCGCCGCGAGGTCGGCGCCGGCCGAGAAGGCCCGGCCCGAGCCCGTTAGCACGATCACCCGGACGGTCTCGTCGGCCCCCGCCTCGGCGAGGGCGTCGGTGAGGCGCCCGACGAGGGCTGCGCTCAGCGCATTCCGCTTCTCGGGGCGGTCGAGCGTGAGGGTGAGGACGGGACCGGACCGGGACGAGAGAAGCACCTGAGAAGTGAGAAGTGAGAAGTGAGAAGTGAGAAAGCTGCCCCGCCTCGGGGTCTAGGTCAACCCGAACCGCCGGCGCCCCTCTTTTTTCCCTTCTTCCTTCCCCCTTTTCCCTTTCTCACAGGGAGCCTTTGAACTGGGCGAGCAGGTCGAGATCCGCGTCGGAAAGGTCGTCGCTCTCCTCCTCGAAAAGGCTGCCAGCGGCAACGTGGGGCGGCGCGGCGTCGACGACGTCTTTCATCACCCGCCGGAGCTGTCCGCCTCGGACGAACGCTCCCGAGGCGTTGGCGTGGCCGCCGCCGCCAAACTGGCCGGCCCACCCGTTGATGGGGCAGTCGCCCTTGGAACGGAACGACACCTTGACGCCGCTCACGACCTCGAGGAAGATCGTCGCCGCCAGGACGCCGTCGAGCGACAGCGCGTAGTTGATGAGGCCCTCCGTCTCGTCGAAGAAGGCACCGGATTGCCGGACCATCTCACCGGTCACGAACATCGTCGCCAGGCGGCCCTCGTAGTGCGTCTGGATGGTCCCGAGCGCGGCCGAAAGGAGGGCCAGGGATTCGCGGCTGCGACCGTCGAAGATGGCGATGTGGATCGGCTCGGGGCGGAGGCCGCCGCGGTCGAGCACATCGGCAACGATGGCGTGGGTGCGTGGCGTGGTCGCCCCGTAGCGGAACGAGCCGGTGTCGGTCATGATGCCGACGTAGAGCGCCGTCGCAACGTCCCGGTCGATCAGCGCCGGGTCGTGCCCAGCGAGGAGGTCGTAGGCGATCTCGGCCGCCGCCGCCGCCTCGGTGCGAACGCAGGCGACGTCGAACCAGCCCTCGGGGTCGGGGTGGTGGTCGAGCAAGAGGACCGGCTTGCCGGCCTGCTGGAAGACCGTCCCGACCTCCCCGATGCGGTGCCCGGCGTTCGTGTCGACCACCATCAGCACGTCCGCCTCGGCGACGGCCTGGGCCTGCGCCAGGTCGCCGGATTCGTGGATCTGCACGAGGCCGTCGGGCTGCTCCTCGACCAGCCAGTCGAGGTTGCGCGGCGTCGGGTCGGCGTTGAGGATCGTCGCCTCTTTGCCGAGCGACCGCAGCGCCCGGGCGATTGCGATCTCCGTGCCGAGGGCGTCCCCGTCGGGGCGCTGGTGGGTGGTCAGGACGACGCGCTCGGCCGCGAAGAGGGCGTCGCGGACGGCGGCGAGGTCGGGCGAGTCCTGAACGTGGGGCATGGGTCGGGGCGCGGGGCCGAAAGGTAGTGCCGCCCCCGAGGCGGCCGGGCTAGCGAGCGGCGATCGCGGCGAGGTCGTCGAGATCGAGCGCCCGCGTGGCCTCCTCGACCCGGTCGTAGGCCGCCCCTTCCCCCGTCACCTCGACCAGGAAGCGCTGACCTACGAGAACGCGGAGCTTCTCGGTCCGGGTGCGGTTGCCCGACTCCCGCTGCGCCGGGTAGCCGTCGAACGCCTCGGTGCCCGCCGTGTCGGGGGCGAGCCCCCAGCCGTAGCCCATGTTCTCGGCCATCTCTGCCGATCCCAGGTCGAGGACGTTGATGACCACCGCCGGACCGAGCACGTTGATGTCCACGGTGTAGCGGGCCGTGGCGCGGGCCACCTCGAACCCGAGCGCTCCGTCGATCTCTGCGCTCGACGCGGCCAACGGGTACGGCCCGATGGCCTCGGGGAAGCGTTCCAGCAGCACCTCGCCGTCGATCACAGTGGCGGCCTCCGGGGTCGGCGGAGCCGGCAGCGCCTCGGGAGCATCGGCGTCCTGGCACGCCGCCAGGGCGAGGGCGGCGGTGAGGGCGAGAGACAAACGAGACATACCGGTTCGAGTCAGCGTTCGGAATCCGCCAGGGCGAGGGCGTTGTCCGCCACAGCGGGGGCGTTGGGGATGTCCTCCGGCTCCGAGGCCGCCGGGGACGACGTGCGGGCGGACGGGGCGGCGTCTGCCTCGGCCGTGAGGATGAGACGCGGGCCGCGATCGTACGTAAAGTAGTTGTAGATCCACGAGAACAGGACCGAGACGCGGTTGCGGAAACCGACAAGACTCAGCACGTGGACGAGCAACCAGCCCACCCAGGCGATCCATCCTCGGAGCGAGAATCCGCTGGGAAGCTGCAGCACGGCAGCGTTGCGCCCGATGGTGGCCATCTGGCCGAGGTCGCGGTACTGGAACGGGGCATCGCCGGCCCCGCCCTGCGCCCGCTCGGCCACCAGGCGAGCGACGTGCTTCCCCTGCTGGATCGCCACCTGGGCCACCTGGGGGTGGAGGTGGCCGTCTGCATCGCGGGCACCGGCGGCGTCGCCGACGACGTAGACCGCCTCGGTGCCCGGCACGCGGAGGCTGGGGTCGACGACGACCCGGTGACCATCCGTCTGCTCCAGCTCCAGGGCGTCGGCGAGCGGTACGGCGCGGATGCCCGCGGCCCAAACGGTTGTCTGCGCCGAGATCTCCGTGCCATCGGCGAGGCGGACGCCCTCGGCGTTCACCGCCTCGACGTTCGAACCGAGGTGAACCTCGACGCCGCGCGACTCGAGGGCGCGCTGCGTGTAGGCGCGGAGGTCGTCGGTGTAGCCTCCGAGGGGCGCCTCGCTTCCGTCGACGAGGACAACGCGGGCGCGCTCGACGGCGAGGTCGGGGAAGTCGCGGGCAAGGACGCGGAACAGCTCGCGCAGGGCACCGGCCGTCTCGACCCCCGTGGGCCCGCCGCCGACCACGACGACCGTCAGCGCCCCCGCCCCGACGAGCGACGGGTCCGCCGAGGCGGCCTCGAACCGGTCCAGGACGTGGCTTCGCAGGTCGACGGCATCCGTGACGCTTTTCAGCGGGAAGCCATGCTCGAAGGCTCCTTCCACGCCGAAGTACGCCGTCGACGCACCGGGCGCCAGCACCAGCTCGTCGTAGCCCACCTCGGTGCCGTCGTCCAGGTGGAGCGTCTTCGCCTCGAGGTCTGCGCCCACCACACGCCCGAGGCGGACGTCCACGTTGGGCTGGTCGCGCACGATGTGGCGGACCGACTGCGTGATGTCGTTCACGTCGAGCCCGGCCGTCGCGACCTGGTAGAGGAGCGGCTGGAACGTGTGGAAGTTGTTGCGGTCGATCAGGAGGACATCGACCGGCGCCTTGCGCAGTGCCTTGACGCACTCCAGCCCGCCGTGCCCAGCGCCGACGACGACCACGCGCGGACGTTTGTTCGAGAACGAGTTGGCCATCACCATAGCGGGAGTTCAGGCCGCCTACGCCTCAGCCCCGAGGTGGTTGAGGCGACGGCGTGAAGGCGTTGGGCGGGTCGCCTCGGCCTGCCTGTCGCGATGCCATCGACAAGGCAGGAGCCCGTGTCGCACCGCGCCGTGACATCGCACGGGGCCTTCTTTCTCGGCGAGCCATGACACGCCGAATCCCAACCGCCTCCGCAGCAGCGCTCGCATCGGTTCCACTCACGCTCGGGATTCTGGCGTGGTGGGGCGCACTCCGCCCTTCGGGTTTCACCATCGCCTGCGACCCACGGGCCGTCGATCTCCAACTCCGAGACCGACACGACGACGACGGGTCGTGAGCGCCATCGCGTGGTGCAAGGCCCTCCCGCCGGGGGGAGGTCAGCTCCAGGGCCAACCTGCCCCCGGCGGGACGTACGTCCGTACAGGGCAAGACGCTCGTCGGGGCGTCGAACCTGCTAGGCCGCCTCGGGCATCGACGCCGGTCGTGCGGACCGCCTCGGCGAAGGCTTCAGTTCCGTGACGGTTGCGGGCGCCGCCACCGAGGCGGGGACGCCGCCGGCAAACCGCTCCCAGGCCTGCTCGACCACCTCCACCACGCGGTCGATGTCCGCGCGCGTGTGCGAGGCCATCAGGCTGAAGCGGATGCGCTGGCGGTGGACGGCGACGGCCGGGTACTCGACTGCGTTTGCGAACACGCCCTGGTCGTAGATGAAGCGGACGGCGCGTCGCAGGTTCATCTCCTTCGGCACAGGCAGCGGCACGATGGCGGCGTCGGGGCGAACGTCGAACCCGAGCCGGCGAAGCTGGCGGGCGAAGTACGCGACGTTGTCGTGGAGGCGGACGATCAGCTCGTCGTCGCGCTCGAGCAGGTCGAGGCCGGCGTGAACGGCAGCGACGATCGCAGGCGGGAGTGACGACGAGAAGACGTTCGACCGCGAGAAGTGCCGGAGGAAGTCGGCCACGGCACGGTCGGTGCAGACGGCGCCCCCGGTGACGCCGAACACCTTGCTGAAGGTGCCGATGTGCGCGTCGACGTCATCGGTGACGCCGAAGTGGTTGGCGGTGCCCCGCCCGTGGTGGCCTACAACGCCGACGCCGTGCGCGTCGTCGACGATCACAAAGGCGCCGTGCTTCTTGCTGAGCGCGACCACCTCGTCGAGCGGCGCGAGGTCGCCGTCCATCGAGTAGACGCCCTCGACGCACACGAAGCGTTCGCCATCGACGGGCGCCTCGAGGAGGCCGGCGAGAGCCTCCATGTCGTTGTGCGCAAACTTTACCGCACGGGCCGTTGCCTGGTTCAGCCCGTCGAGCGTCGAGGCGTGGCTGAGGCCGTCGTAGTAGACGACGTCCTTCTTGCCCAGCAGGGCGGTCAGGAGGCCGACGTTGGCGCCGTAGCCGCTCTGGTAGATGACGGCCTCCTCGGTGCCCTTGAAGTCGGCCAGGCGCTCTTCGAGGTCGCGGTGCAGGGCGGAGTAGCCGCTGAGCAGGGGCGCGCCCCCGATGCCGGCGCCCCATTCGTCGATGGCGGCCTTCATCCGCTCCTGGATGTACGGGTGCGACTGGAGCCCGAGGTAGGTGTTCGAGCCGAACATGAGCACCTCGCGTTCCTCCCCGTGGAAGTCGTCGTAGACGGTCACGGCCCGGTCGACGGGCGACGTGATCACGCGGTGGTACATCGACTCGCCACGCGCCTGCACGCGGCGGATCCAGGTCGAGTAGAGTTGGGTGCGTTCGCGGACCCCGAGGCGGCGACTCTGGAGGAGAATGGAGCGGAGATCAATGTCGTCTGGCAGGTCGATGCCTGCCGCGCTGGAGCGGTTGTCCATGTGTGGCGGGGATGGTGGGAATCACACAGGCAGCGGCTCCAGGGACGTGGCTGCCTTCGCTTGAACAGGGGTACGAAGTTGGGACAAAATGGTGCCCATCACAACAAATAATCGTGCGATCCCCTATCTCTTAATGACTTATCCTCAACAGGCCTCTCCCCTTTCAGACACTGGCACTGCCCTTGCGCTTGCAGGGTCTCCCCCACCCGCGCGTGCCATGCTCGTAGACGTCCTCTCCCCCGATACCGCCGATCTCACCGACCGCCTCGCGGCGATCGCCGACGACACACCGGCCTTCGGGGAGGCCCTCCGTGCGATGCTATGGGAGGTCTACACCGAGGCCGGCCGGCCGCTCGGCCCCGACGAGGAGGCCATGCTGGCGTGGTGGGGCTTCGGCCAGGGCACGACGGTCCAGTAGCCGCCTCGAAGACGCCGCCCCCGCGTGCGGCGTTGGCCAGCCAGACCTTGACGGGAGGCCTCGACGGACGCAGGCACCCGCTCCTCCCCGAGGCGGCGCCTCACCACCCCGCCTCGGGGAGGAGGACGACCCACCGGTCTCCGATCCGCTCCGTCGTCAGCACGATCGTGCGCGCGAACCCGTCCGGCACCGGTCCAAGAGGGTCCTCCTCGGTGGCCGCCAGGAGCACGTGCACACGGTCGGGGTGCTCGGCCGCCTCGCCCGCGACCTCGACGTCGCTCCGGAAACCGCCTCCGCTCATCGTCGACAGCAGGACGGCCACCGCCTCGGGGTCGGAGAGGTCGTCGAACGGCCGACCCACGCCCGCGTCGCCGAGCGCGAGCGAGAACGGAATCCAGCCGCCGCCGTCGGCCGCGATGCCGCCGCGCATCCGGAGGGAGTCGCCTGCAACCTCTACGCCCTCCTCCGCCTCGGACAGGAGGAAGCGGAGCGCAGCCGGATGCATCAGCCGGGCCGCGCTCAGCCAGTCCTGCGCTCCGGTCGCCGCGAGGAAGGTCCGCACGGCGGCCGACGGCGTCGCGTCGTCGAACGCTGTGCGGACCTCGGCCCACTGCGCCTCGCGCCCCACCCCCGAGGCAGCCGTCGCCTCGCGGATCTGCTCGGCCAGTCGGTCGGCCTCGGCGACCGTGAAGTTGCCCGAGATCTGGAGCCGGCCGCCGGGGATGGCGGACTGGATCACCGGCACCGTTAGCACGCGGCTGTCGAACACGATGGCGACGGCCTCCCCGATCCGGCCCTCGGTGATCGCCTCGAACGCCACCCCCGCCTCGGGGCCGAATTCGATGGACACGAAAGGCGCGTTTGTGAGGGGGTCGAAGTCCAGGGCTGCCGTCTCGACATCGCGCGGGCCGAGCGCGAGGAGCACCTCTCCGAGGCGGAGCGTCTGGTCGTCGAACAGGATGGCCTCCCAGCCCGTGGTGTCCTGCTCGACAGGTCGGAATGCGAGCGCCGCCTCGCGGAGGACGAGGCGCGCGTCCTGCGCCGCGAGCGGCAGCGCCCCGAGGAGGAGCGCGAGCGCGACCCCGAGGCGGCTCATCGGCTGAGGGAGAAGGTGCGCATCTCGAACCGCTACGATCCGCCTTCGCCCCACCCGAGATCGGGGCCGTAGTAGAGGCGGTTTGCCGAGAGGTCGGCTCCGCTCGCCCACTCGACGCCTCCGCCGCCCTCAACAATCGCGACCTCAGCGAATCGCTCTGGGTCTTGAAGTCGCCGGAATGGGCCACGATCGAGGACGGGCGTCACCTCGCGGACCTCGCCGTCTTCGAAGGTCACCCGAAGGGCCGTCGTCTCGACCACCTCGACCGCGACCACGCGTGGCGCGAGGGGATACGGCCCGACGACCACCTCGGGGACGGTGCGGGTGAGCGTGCTCATGCTATCGAAGGGGAGCGATGGAACCGGGTGCCTCCCCGTTCAACGCGCGGCTCCATGCCTGTTCCAGGTCCGCCTCATGGAGGGCCGCCCACGCCTGCACGAGCCTCTGCTGTCGGCGCGGGAGAGATCCCGCGAGCAGATCCGCCTCGGGGATTGCATAGACGGCCCGGTGTTCCGCGTACGTCGCGTGGAAATGGGGACGCGAGTGGCGACGTCGTCAAAGTAGATCGCGATGGCGATGCCGAAGAACTCCGAAACGCGCGGCACCCGTTCAGCGCGAGAGGTAGAGGTTGCGCATCTCGAACGGCTTCGCGATCTGCTCGTCGGTGATGTCGTCGACGAACGCGATCGCCTCGCCGGTCGACTTCATCTCCGGCCCCAGCTCCTTGGTCACCTCGGGGAACTTGTCCCACGAGAAGACCGGCTCCTTGACCGCGTAGCCGACGAGCGTGTTCTCGAGGTCGCCCGCCTCGCGGAAGGTCTTCAGCGTTTCGCCGAGCATGAGCTTCGTCCCGATCCGGGCCACCGCCACGCCGGTCGCCTTGGCCACGAACGGCACCGTGCGGCTCGCCCGCGGGTTCGCCTCGATGACGTAGACGGTGTCGGACGGGCCGCCGTCCGGCCCCCCGCCTCGGTGCTGCACCGCGAGCTGGCAGTTCATCAGGCCCACCACCCCGAGGCGGGTCGCGATGTCGGTGACGTAGCTGCGGATCGTAGCGATGGTCTCGTCGGCGAGCGCGTACGGCGGGAGCACGGCCGTCGAGTCGCCCGAGTGGACGCCCGCCGGCTCGATGTGCTGCATCACGCCCGCGATGTGGACCTCCTCGCCGTCCGAGAGGCAGTCGACGTCCACCTCGATGGCGTTCTCGAGGAAGAGGTCGAGCAGGATCTCGTTGTTGGGGAACAGCTTGAGCACGTTGGCGACGTAGTCGGCCACCTCGTCCTTGTTGATCGCGATCCGCATGCCCTGCCCGCCGAGCACGTAGCTGGGGCGGACGAGGATCGGGTAGCCGATCTGCTCGGCCACCTCGACGGCCTCCTCGACGGACCGCGCCATGCCGTAGGGCGGGAACGGGATCTCGAGCTCCTTGAGCACCTGCGAGAACTTGCCGCGGTCTTCGGCGAGGTCCATGTTCTCGTAGGGCGTGCCGAAGATGCGGAGGCCGCGCGCGACGACGTCGCGGGCCAGCTTGAGCGCCGTCTGGCCTCCGAGCTGGAGCACGATGCCCTCGGGCTCCTCGAGGTCGATGATGTCGGCCACGCGCTCCCAGAAGACGGGCTCGAAGTAGAGCTTGTCGGCGATGTCGAAGTCGGTCGAGACGGTCTCGGGGTTGCAGTTGACCATGAGCGCCTCGTAGCCCATCTCGCGCGCCGCGAGCACGCCGTGGACGCACGAGTAGTCGAACTCGATGCCCTGCCCGATCCGGTTCGGCCCCGAGCCCAGGATGAGCACCTTGGGCTTGTTGCTCCGCACCGACTCGGTCTCGCCCTGGTCGTAGGTCGAGTAGAAGTAGGGCGTCTGGGCCTCGAACTCGCCGGCGCACGTGTCGACGACGCGGTACGTCGGCCGCAGGCCCATCTCGAGGCGCCGCTCGCGGACCTCCGCCTCGGGGGCGCCCACGAGGTGGCCGATCTGGACGTCCGAGAACCCGTGCTGCTTGAGCGTCAGCATGAGGTCGCGGGAGAGCGCGTAGAGCGACTGCGGCTCGACCTCGCGCTCGAGCTCGACGAGGTCGTGGACCTGGTGGAGGAACCACGGGTCGACCTTGGTCACGTCGTGGACCTCGGCCACGCTCGCCCCGAGGCGGAACGCGTTGCGGACGTGCAGCAGGCGGTCCCAGTAGGGCTTGGCGAGGCGGGCGCGGACGACGCTCCGGTCGGGCAGCTCGCGGTCGGCGCCCAGCCCGGCGAAGCCCTGCTCGAGGCTCTGGAACGCCTTCTGGATCGACTCGGTGAACGTGCGCCCGATCGCCATCACCTCGCCGACGGCCTTCATCTGGGTCGTCAGCTCCTCGTCGACGCCCTCGAACTTGTCGAAATTCCAGCGCGGGATCTTGGTCACCACGTAGTCGAGCGCCGGCTCGAAGCAGGCCGACGTCGTGCCGGTCACCTCGTTGGGCAGCTCGTCGAGCGTGTAGCCGACCGCGAGCCGCGAGGCCACCTTGGCGATGGGGTAGCCGGTCGCCTTGGACGCCAGCGCCGACGACCGGCTCACGCGCGGGTTGATCTCGATCACGATCATCCGCCCCGAGGCGGGGTCGACGGCGAACTGGATGTTGCAGCCGCCGGCGAACGTCCCGATCGAGCGCATGGCCTGGATGGCCGCGTCGCGCATCGCCTGGTACTGCGGGTCGGTGAGCGTCTGCTGCGGCGCCACCGTCACGCTGTCGCCCGTGTGGACGCCCATCGGGTCGAGGTTCTCGATCGAGCAGATGATGACGACGTTGTCCTTGGCGTCGCGCAAGAGCTCCAGCTCGTACTCCTTCCACCCGAAGAGGCACTCCTCGATGAGCACCTCGTGGACGGGCGAGAGCTCCAGCCCGCGCGTCACCTTGGCGTCGAACTCGTCGGCGCTCCAGACGATGCCGCCGCCGGCGCCGCCGAGCGTGAACGAGGGCCGGATGACGATGGGCTGGAAGCCCGCGAGGCCCGCCGCCTCGGGGCCGCCGGCCAGCTCCTGCGCAATCTCCTTGGCCTCGAGGAGCGACTTGGCGACCCGCGAGCGCGCCTGGTCGATGCCGACCGACTCCATGAGGTCGCGGAACGCCTGCCGGTCCTCGGTGATGTGGATCGCGTCGATGTCGACGCCGATGACCGCGATGCCCTCCTTTTCCCAGTAGCCCTGCTGGTGGAGCTTGTCGGCGAGGTTGAGCGCCGTCTGGCCGCCCATCGTCGGCAGGACCGCGTCGGGCCGCTCTTTCTCGACGATCTCCTGGATCGAGGCCGGCGTGAGGGCCTGGAGGTAGACCGCGTCCGCCGTCATGGGGTCGGTCATGATGGTGGCCGGGTTCGAGTTGACCAGGACCACGCGGTAGCCCTCCTGGCGCAGCGCGCGGGCCGCCTGCGTGCCGGAGTAGTCGAACTCGCAGGCCTGCCCGATCACGATGGGGCCGGAGCCGATGAGGAGGATGGTCTCGATGTCGGTGCGCTTGGGCATTCCGGGGGAGGTGCGGGGTGGTGGGTGCGAGGTGGAAGGTGAGTTGTACGACGTGTTGTGCTCGGGCCGGAGGCGCATGTCACCTTCCACCCTGCACCTTTCACCCTCCACCCGTCGAGAAGCCGCCGACGGTCTTGGTCTCCTCGCGCTCGAGGACGACGAGGGCGGCGAACTGGGCCGGCGCGGTCGCGCCGCCGGTGCCGCCCATGCCGGTCGTCGAGAGGAGGCGCCAGCCGTCGTTGAGGTGCTCGGTGAGCGTGTCGACGGTCTCGGCCGGGTGGCCGGGGGCGTAGTGGACCACGAGGGCTTTGCGTTCTTTGGCCATGTGAGTCCGCCTCGGAGGGCGGGTCCAAGAGGTGGGTGAAAAGGAACGCCTCGGGGCTCGGCCCGCGGGCGTGGAGGACATCGAGGCGGCCGCGGGGCCGCTCATCGGTCGTTGGGGTTGACGGGCTCGTAGGCGTGCGGGCGGTCGTACGGCTCCCCTCGGTGCGCGGCCTCGACGGCGGCCCGGATGTTCTCGAGGTTGAGCCGGAAGATGCGGACCACCTCGGGAGCCGTCCGGCCGAAGACCCAGCGCGCGAGGCCGAGGTCCGGCCGGCGGAGGTCGGTCGAGAACGTGAGCCGCGTGCGCTCCGGCCCCAGCGCCTCGTAGTGCTGCCCGACGCGGTACTCGGAGAACGACGCGCTCGCCTGGAGGCCGAGCCGGAAGCCCCGCAGATCGTAGGTCCGGATCTCGCGGTACAGCGTGGGGACGAGCGCCATCACCTCCTCGTCCCACGTCACGCCCGTCTCGTCGGCGCGCCGGTAGCAGCGGCGGAGCGCGCCGACCTGACCGTCCGCGACGGGGCTCTCGGGCAGGAGCGAGATGTGGTCGAAGTAGACCGACCACTCCCCCGCCCGACCGCTGTCGCCGACGTAGGCCCACACGGCGTCGAGCGGCGCCGCGATCTCGACCGCGTGCGCGTACCGGAACGGAGCGTACACCGCCTCAGGCATCAGCAGCCCCGAGGCGGCGCATCATCTGGCGAAGGTCCCAGAGATGATCGAGGACGTGGGAGCCCAGAAAACGCTCAGGCATCGGTCGTTGAAGCAGCCGCCTCGGAGACCACCCTCTGCCCCGAGGCGGGGTCGTCCATCAGGGCGAGGAACTGGTCGAACAGGTAGCGGCTGTCGTGGGGGCCGGGGCACGCCTCGGGGTGGTACTGCACCGAGAAGCCGGCGAAGCGGAGGAAGCGCAGGCCCTCGACCGTCTGGTCGTTCAGGTTGCGGTGGTCGATCTCGGCGACGCCCGCCAGGCCCGCCTCGCGGACTGCGAACCCGTGGTTCTGGGTCGTGATCTCGACGCGGCCCGTCGTCAGGTGGAGGACCGGGTGGTTGGCGCCCCGGTGGCCCACCTTCATCTTGTAGACCTCCAGCCCCTCGGCCAGCGCCAGGAGCTGGTGCCCCAGGCAGATGCCGAAGAGCGGCAGCCCCGAGGCGATGGCCCCACGCGCCGTCTCGACGGCGTCCGGCATCGCGCGCGGGTCGCCGGGGCCGTTCGAAAAGAAGATCCCGTCGGGCCGCCACGCCAGCACCTCCGCGAGCGGCGCCGAGGCGGGGAAGACGCGGACGGTGCAGCCGAGGTGCGCGAACGACCGCAGGATGTTGCGCTTGACGCCGTAGTCGTACACGGCCACGCGCGTGCTGCCCCCCGAGGCGACGTCGTAGGCCGCCTCGGTGGTGACGCCGCTCGCCAGCTCCAGGCCGGCCATGCGGGGCACCGCCTTCGCCTTGGCGACCAGCGAGGCGGCGTCGAGGTCGACCGACGAGATGACGCAGTTCATCACGCCCCGCTCGCGGATGTGCCGCACGAGCCGCCGCGTGTCGACGCCCGTGATGCCGACCAGGCCGTGGCGCGTCATGTAGGCGTCGAGCGACTCCTCCATGCGGTGGTTCGAGGGGTTGCGCGAGAACGCCCGCACGACGAGCCCGGCCACGTGCGGGTGGTCCGCCTCGGTGGCCTCCTCGAAGGCCCCGTAGTTGCCGATGTGGGGGTAGGTCATCATCATGACCTGGCCGGCGTAGCTCGGGTCGGTCAGGATCTCCTGGTACCCGCTCATCGACGTGTTGAAGCACAGCTCGCCGGTCGTCTCGCCGCGCGCGCCGATGGCGTGGCCGGCGACGACGGTGCCGTCTTCGTGGGCGAGCGTGGCGGGGGCGGGCGTATCGGGCATGGACGAGGCGGGGGGATACAAAAAAAGCCTTCCGAAACGGGAAGGCTCAACGGCCGCCAGGCCGGGGTGCGGAGGCCGCGGGCGCGGCGGTGTCGGGGAAGGTCCGAGGGGTGGGCATGGCCTCTGGCGATTCGGGACAAGGTACGCCCGGACCGGCCACCTCGGGGACCGACGAATTCCAGATTCACACGCCGTTGTCCCGCCCGCTCCCCGAGGCGGCCTCGGGCTCTGTCGCGGGGAGGGCATCGGGCCGCGCCCCTCGGCCGGCCCCGAGGCGGGGTATCCTTGCGCGCACGTCCGCGCCCGGCCCGGACGTTCCCCCGCTCGATGCCTCGCCGCCGCCCCTCCTCCCGCACCTCCCCCACGCTGGCGCTCGCGAGCCTCGCGGCGAGCCTGCTCGTGGTCAACGCGGCGTTCCTGCTCTGGCCCGGCGTCGTGTTCGACACCTCGGCACCGCCCCCGCCGCCGCCGCGCGAGCAGATCGTGCTGGAGATGGTCGAGGTCACCGAGCAGCCGCCGCCGCCGGAGAACCTGCCTCCGCCCCCGCCGCCCGACGTCGACCTGCCGCCGGTCGAGGTGCCCGACGAGGTCCTCATCGAGGAGGTGATCGAAGACCTCCCGATCCCCCTGCCCGAGGTCGAGACGCCGCCCGCGCAGCCGACGCGCGTGACGCCGCCCGGCCCTCCGGGTCCACCCGCCCCGCCGCCGCCCGCGCCCCCCGGCCCCTCGGCCGGATCGGACCGCATCGTCGAGCGCCCCGAGCGCAGCCCGCGGCAGCTCCAAATCTCGCTCCCAGCCTACCCCCCCGACGCCGGCGGCGCGCGCGCGCGGGTCCGCCTGAAGGTGCTCATCAGCGAGGGCGGCCAGGTGCTCGACTCGGAGATCGTGGAGCGCATTCGCCTGGACGGCGGCGAGCGGACCGTGGCCTCGCTGCCCAGCTCGATGGAGGCTGAGGCCCACGCCGCCGCGCGGCGGCACCTCTTCCGCCCTGGGCGTGACGGCGGCGAGCGCATTCGGGCCTACACCTTCATCACTATCTCCTTCGACCCGCCTCGGTGAGCGGTGGGCGTCCGCCGGAGACGGTGGACGGAAGGTGGTGGACCGAAGGCGCCGCCTCGGGGCAGGCGCTCCGCCGGGGCGAGAGCCGTAAGGGCGTATTGCAATACGCCACCACGCTCCGTCTCTGAGGCGGTAGTCCGCTGTCGGCGGCCTCCCCGAGGCGGCTCAGCGAATGCGGACGGCGTCGGCGACAAGCGGCCCCGACCCCGAGGCGGTGTGCGCCCCGGATGCCCGGAACGTTTCCACAGCCGCCCCACTCTCGTCGCGAAGCGACGCTCTCCTCACCCCCCGAACGCGAGCTGCATCGTCTGCGGCGGGTTGAAGTAGGTCGTGCCGCCGCGCACGTTGCCGATCTGGCGCACCATCTCGTCGAAGGTGGCCGCCTCGCGGACGAAGTCGATCCGCGTCGCGTCGACGATCAGGAGCGGGCTCTTCGTGTAGTGGAAGAAGTACTGGTCGTAGGCGTCGACCAGCTCGGCCAGGTAGCCGGCGTCCATGTTGGCCTCGTAGCTCCGGCCGCGCAAGGCGATGTTGTGGAGCAGCCGGTCGACGGAGGACCGGAGGTAGACGACGAGGTCCGGCACAGGCGCGCCGGGCTCCATGAGGCCGTAGAGCGTCTCGTAGAGCGTCCGCTCGTCGCCCGAGAGCGTCACGTGGGCGAAGATGCGGTCCTTGTCGAACGTGTAGTCGGCGATGAGGTGGCGGTGGAAGAGGTCGCGCGCGGCGAGCGCCTTCTGCTGCTTGAACCGGCTCGCCAGGAACGCGAGCTGCGTCTGGAACGCCCAGCGGTCGCGGTCGCCGTAGAACGCGCCCAGGAACGGGTTCTCCTCGAACTCCTCGAGCACGAGGCGGCCGTCGTTGCGCTCGGCGAGCATCCGCGCCAGCGTCGACTTGCCGGCGCCGATGACGCCCTCGACGGCGACGTATCCGAGGCGGTCGGGGAAGCGGGGGCGCGGCATCGGAGCGGTGGAAGGGGAACGGCAGAGGGACGGAAGATCGGCACCGCCCCGGGGCCAGCTTCAGGAGTTTGAGTGACGTCGTGCCGTCATACATGTTCGCCGGATGCGTAGACTCCGCCGTCTCCGCCCCTTCCCGTGTCGAAGATCCCCCTCGGCTGGCTCGACATCGCCGCCCGCATCCCGCGGCGCGACCAGATCGTCCGGGTGCTGACCCGGCAGGGGACCGACCACGAGGCGCAGTTCGTCGTCGTCCACACCAACGACTGGCCCTCGGGGGCGTCGTGGCTGATCCGCGGCAGCGGCGACACGATCCCCTTCGCGGCGGCGGTCGCCTGGTCGCCCGACCTCTCGGCGACCCCGCAGATCGCGCGAGCGGTGACCCAGACGCAGGACGGCCAGACGGTGATCGTCACCCGGCCGGCCATCATCGACGAGGCGCTCGACGAGGTCGAGCGGACGCGGGCCGTGCTGGCGCTGCTGCCGATCGAGCCGATGGACTGGTCCCCGCACCCGGACGTGCCCAACCTCCGCGTGCTCGCCCAACGCCTCGTGCGGATCGTCGCGCGGATGGGGTGGGTCCTGGAGCTGGAGGGCGTCGAGCTGTCGTTCACGCCCGACCTGCCCGACCTCCAGACGCCCGGCGAGATCGTCGAGACCTTCGAGGCCAACGCCTCGACCGTCCGCGAGATGGCCGACCGCCTCGGGGGCGAGGAGCTTCGCGCGCCGTGGCTGCTCGAGCGCGACGGGATCGAGGTGCTGCGGCTCCCGCGCGGCAACGCCCTCCGGGTGTTCGGCATCACGCCGCTGGTGTACCACCGCGCCGAGGTGGCGATGCTGCTGACGGCGATGGGCATCGCCGTGCCCCACCCCTACCCGCTCTGGACGTTCAAGGACGCCGTGCCGCCGGAGCCCGAAGAGCCGGCGTCACAGGACGAGGCCGCGTGAGCCTCCGAGGCGGCCAGAGGTCGGGCGGATGCCCGCGCGGTCGGGCGTGCGCTGGAGTAGCGCCTCCACCGTCTCCCCGAGGCGGGGCACCACGAGGCGCGGCGCGAGGTCGGCCAGGGGCCGGAGCACGAACTGCCGCTCGGCCAGCCGCGGGTGCGGGACGACGAGTCCCTCGGCCTCGATGACCGCCGTGCCGTAGAGCAGCAGGTCGAGGTCGAGCGGCCGCGGCGACCACGGCGCCGCCTCGGGGTCGCGGCCGGCGGCGCGCTCGATGGCGTGGAGGTGGCGGAGCAGGTCGTGCGCCCCGAGGCGGGTGCGGAGCGCGACGACGGCGTTGAGGTGGTCGGGCTGCGGCGGCGTGCCGGGCCGCACGTGGGCCTCGGTCTCGTAGACCGGGCTGGCCGCCACCGCCTCGGTGCCGGGCAGGGCCGCCAGGGCGCGGGCCGCTGTGCGGAGCGCCCCGAGGCGGTCGCCGACGTTCCCTCCGAGGCCGACGTACGCCTCGACCGCGGCCGCGCGGCTCACCGCTCGCGGGCGAACCGGACGGCCACCTCGGCGCGGTCGCACGGGCCGCCGACCGGCGGGTTCGGCTTGCGGACCGTCACCTCGACGGCCGCCACCGCGGGGTAGGCCGCCGCGACCGCCTCGCCGATGCGCCACGCGACGCGCTCGATCAGGTACGACGAGTTGCCCGTCACCACCTCCCGCACGATGGCGTACACCCGCTCGTAGTCGACCGTCTTCGAGAGGTCATCGGTCTGCGCGGCCTCGCCGACGTCGAGGTCCATCGCGACGTCGACCTCGTAGCGCCCGCCGATCCGGTGCTCCTCCTCCATCACGCCGTGGTGGGCGTAGAAGACGGCGTTGACGAGGCGGACGGTGG
>JBCCQJ010000067.1:0-17206 GCA_039024395.1 Bacteroidota bacterium
CTCCTGCCCCGAGGCGGTCTCCTGCCCCGAGGCGGTCTCCTGCCCCGAGGCAGGAGACCGCCTCGGGGACAGGGCAGATCGTAGGCGTGGTGATGGACGCAGCAACGGACAAACCACTGATCGGGGCCAACGTCTGGCTGCCGAGCCTACTGCGAGGTGCCGCGACAGATGCTGAAGGGAACTACGCCATTCTCGGGCTTCCCGAGGGTTTGCATCCTGTCACCATTTCCTACATAGGGTACACCACGGTTCAGGACAGCGTGCACGTCAGCGTCGGCGGGACAACGCCTCTTCCGGTGAAGCTGGTGTGGGAGGGCCTCGCCGACTTTTGGATCTGTGACACCTTCATCGGCAGACGAGGCATTTACACGTCACGCATCGTGGTGTACAACCACTCAGCGGCCAGGAACCCCTGTTGGTCGGGGGCTCCTTCCGATACCTACTCGTCCTCTTACTGATCGCGGCAAACTTGAGGGCATGGACTACTTCACGCTCCGCGCCCTCGCCCGCGACTGGACCGCCCGCCTCGGGGGCGCCCGCGTCGAGGCGGCGTGGACGCAGAGCCCGCGCGAGCTGAGCCTCGCCCTCCACCGAGGCGGCGAGGACCACACCCTCCGCGTCGTCTGCGATCCGGCCCTCCCGCTCCTCTTCCGCACCGACGGCGCGGGGCGCCAGCGCCGCAACACGGCCGACGTGTTCGACGGCCTCGCCGGCCGCACCGTCACCGAGGCGGCCGTCGCCGAGCGCGACCGGCACCTGCTCCTCCACCTCGACGACGGGGGCCGCCTCCAGGTCGTCCTCTTCGGCCCGCGCCCGAACGTGGTCTGGGTCGAGGGCGAGACGGTCCGCGACGCCTTCCTCGACGCCGACGCCCACCTCGGGGCCGAGGCGCCCGCTGTCCGCCCGGCGCCCATCGTGGACACGCTCGACGCCTTCGAGGCGCGCTGGCGGCCCGACCGCAAGACGCTCGCCCAGGCCGTCGCCGCCGCGGTGCCGCTGTTCACGCGCGCCCTCGCCGCCGAGGCCGTCCGCCGCGCCGGCCTCGACCCCGAGGCAGCGCCCGACCGCCTCGGGGAGGGAGACCGGCAGAGGCTGTTCGAGGCCGCGCAGCGCTTCGAAGCGGACCTCCTCGATCCCCGCCCGCACGTCTACTGGCGCGGCGCGCTCGCCGAGGCGGTCACGCTCGCGCCCCTCGCCGATCCGCCCGAGGCGTGGCGCGCGGAGGCGTTCGAGACCGTCGACCACGCGCTCGGGGTGTTCGCCAAGCGGCGGCTCGCCCAGCGGGCGTACGACGGGCTGTACCGTCCGGCCGAGCGCACCCTCGCCCGCGCGGCGCGCAAGAAGCAGCGGTCTGCCAACGCCATGCTCGACGAGCTGGCCCAGCCCTCCCGCGCCGACCGCTACGAGGCGTGGGGGCACCTCCTGATGGCGTCCGCCTCGGGGCAGGGACCGGGGCAGGACGAGGCGACGCTGCCGGACCTCCTCGGGGACGGCGCGCCGATCACGATTCCGCTGGATCCGGCGCTGTCCGCCGTCGAGAACGCCGAGCGGTACTACGACAAGGCCCGCCGCACGCGCCGCGCGCGCGAGGAGGCCGAGGCCCGGTGGGGCGAGGTCCACGCCGAGGCGGAGGCGCTGGCGGACCTCCTCGTCCGGCTCCGCGCGACCGAGACCGTGCCTGCTCTCCGCACGCTCCTCGACGCCGAGGCGGCGGCGTTCGACCGTCTCGGGGGCGGGCGCGACGACGGCCCGGCCGAGCCGTTCCGGCGGATCGCGCTGCCGGGCGGCTTCGAGGCGCTCGTGGGCAAGCACGCGCGCGGCAACGCCCACCTGACGACGCGCGTCGCGAGCCCGCACGACCTGTGGCTCCACGCCCGCGGCGTGCCCGGCAGCCACGTTGTGGTGAAGCGGCCCGGGCGGTCGAGCGAGGTGCCCCCCGAGGCGGTGCAGGCGGCGGCCCGCGTGGCGGCCCACTTCTCGACGGCCAAAACCCAGACGGTCGTGCCGGTGACGGTGACCGAGAAGAAGTACGTGCGGCCCATCAAGGGCGGCCCGCCGGGCCTGGTGCGCGTCGACCGCGAGGACGTGCTCGACGTAGCGCCGGGGCTGCCGTAGCACGCCCCTTCGGGTCGCTTGGAGGCGTGGACGGGCGCGCTCCGCGCGCGGATGCGTGGAGGGACAACCGTGGGCGAGCCGGTTGAGCGAGGTGCGATCCTCGCCCCCTGCGGTCTGCTCCAATCCTCCTCGGAGGCTCCGCCCCGAGGCGGCCCTCGAAGTCTAGCTTGCGCGGCCTCCTCCTCCCGCTCCTCTGCCATGACCTGGTGGCAAGCCGCCCTCCTGGGCCTCGTCCAGGGCCTCGCCGAGTTCCTGCCGATCTCGTCGTCGGGCCACCTCGTGCTCGGCCAGTACGTGCTCGGGCTCGACACCGAGGCGGCGAGCGACGTCACCTTCGAGGTGTTCGTCCACTTTGGGACAGCGCTCTCGATCCTGACCGTCTACCGCCGGCGGATCGCGCGCATCCTGGCCGACGCCGTCGGCGCGCTCGCGACGCCGAGCGCCTGGGCCGAGGCGTTCGGCCCGGGCCGGATCGAGCTTGCGCGCGGCGACGTCCCGGGCAGCGATCCGTTGAGCAGCGATCCGCCGAGCAGCGATCCGCCGAGCAGCGATCCGCCGAGCAGCGATCCGCCGAGCGACACACCTCCCGAGGCGGCGAGCAGGCGCGTCCCGTCGCTGCGCCTCGCGCTCTACGTCCTCGTCACGATGGTGCCGACGGGCCTGGGCTACGTGCTGTTCGAGGACCGCCTCGAGGCGGCGTTCGCCAACCCGCGCCTCGTGTGCGGCGCGCTCATCGTGACGGGCATCCTGCTGCTGCTGACGCGCCTCCGGCCCGACCCCGACGGCGTGCTCTCGCCCCTCAAGGCCGTGCTCGTGGGCATCGCGCAGACGGCGGCACTGATCCCCGGCATCAGCCGCTCGGGCTCGACGATCTGCACGGCGATCTACCTCAACGTCGACCGCAAGGAGGCGGCCGACTTCTCGTTCCTGATGCTGCTGCCGGTCGTGCTCGGGGCGACGCTCCTCAAGACGCTCGACCTGCTCGAGGTGGGCGTCACCACCGAGGCGGTGCCGCTGGCCGTGGGAACCGTCGTGGCGTTCGCCTCGGGGGTGTTCGCGATCCGGGCGGTGCAGGTGCTCGTGCAGCGGCGGAGCCTCCAGTACTTCGCCTACTACTGCTTCGCCGTCGGCGGGCTGGGGCTGGTCCTCATCTAGAGCGAGATGCAGGATGGTACGGGGTACGAGGTACGGGGTACACGAGCGTCGAGGGCGCCTCGGGCCGTACCTCATGCCCGGTACCGTGTACCAACCCGAAGGGGACTCTCGTACGGCGCCACATCGTCCCTGTCCGGTCGTGCCGCGTTGCGTGTTTCGCGTTGCGTGCCCCCCCCACGGACCATGCGATACGCAACACGGTCCCGAGCACCCGTCAGAATCCGGTTGGCACGCCACCCGTCGGGAGCGAGTGCGAATCCCGGGAGCGCCGCCTCGGGGCGGGCGGGTGGCCTCTTTGGAGGCGCACTGGGCAAGAGGTTCTGGTCGAAGAGGAGCATCGGAGACAGGCGCACGGGGTTGTGCCTCGAGTCTCCGGCTAGAGTCGGTCTTGCGCACTCCCGTTTTCGCAGGGGTGTACGCGCGACTGCTACGTGACTACGCTTGCCTTTTCGCGGTCTGCCGCAAATTGCAGAGCCGCAAGGAGGTCCTCTTGCTCCAGCGATGGAAAATCGGCCAGAATCTCCTCGTGCGTCATGCCCGAGCCGAGGCACTCCAGCACGTCGTAGACCGTGATGCGGAGGCCGCGGAGGCACGGCTTCCCGCCGCGCGTGCCGGGCTCGATGGTGATGCGGTCGCGGTAATCCGTCATGGCGATGTCCCCGAGGTGGAGGATCTCAACGTACGACGCGACCGCCTCGGTGCCGCTTCCGCGGGCCTCACGTCGCCGCGCCTGAGGCGGGGTAGCTTCGCGGCATGATCCCGTTCGACCTGCTCGCCCCCGAGCCCGCGCCGCGCTTCGGCAGCCCGCCTCGCCGCAACGCCTTCGTCGAGCTGCACAACGTGATCGCGGCCGCCGAGACGCTCGACGACTTCGGGCCGGACGCCCTCGACCGCATCTCGCGCCAGCACGGCGTCGACCTGCACACCGAGTTCCTCGCCGAGCGGGTCGCCCTCTACCAGCGGCTCCTCGACCACCGCCTCGGGGACGGCGACCTGAGCGCCCAGAACCGGGTCACGCTGGCCCACGTCGCGCGGACGCTCGCCCTCACGCCGGCCGACCTCCGCGCCTCCCACGAGCGCGCGTTTGGCAAGACCGTCACCGAAGCCATCGCCGACGACCACCTCGACCACGAGGAGCGGCTGCTGCTCTACAAGCTCCAGCACGTCCTCGGGCTCGACCCGCCCCTCGCCGAGGGCGCCTACGACGTGCTCGCGCGCGAGCGCCTGCTCGTGACCGTCGCCCGCGTCCTAGCCGACGGCGAGCTCTCGCCCGAGGAGGAGGCCGAGGTCGAGCAGGTCCGGGCCGCCCTCAGCCTCGAGATCCCGGAGCCGGTCGCGGTCATGCTCCGCTCGGCGCGGCAGCGGTGGGACACGCGCAACGGCGAGATGCCTGAGGTCGACGCCGACGTCACGCTGCTCAAGGACGAGACCGCACACGTGGTGATGCCCGCACGGTGGCGCAACGTCGACGGCGGCGCCCTCAAGGCGGTCAGCTACGCCTACCGCGACGCCCTGCGGACGGGCCGCACGCAGAAGCTGAAGGTCCCCGAGGCGGTCCTCTTCGGGCGCACCGAGACGGGCCGCGCGCTCGTCACCGACCGCCGGGTGGTCCTGCTGCCGGACCGCGGCGTGCCGGACGATTACACGCACCGGTCGCTCATCCAGACGCTCCGCTTCCAGAACGGGGTCGTGCTGCGGACGCGCGGCGACCGACGCGTCTTCGTCGACGTGGAGGGCAACCAGAGCGCGTTCTACACCGTCCTCTACCGGGCCGTCCACCCCGAGGGCGCGGCGCCCGACTGAAAGGGGGCGGCGTTCGGCGCCCGGTGGCGCAAGGTGCTGGCCGAGGAAGGGCGTATCGCCGACCAGAAGGCGGCTCCAGTTCAAGGGTGGTTCTTCAGGCGCCCCGCGACTCCGGCCGTGCGGCACCTTCGGAGAAAGGTGAGGGACTGGATGGGACCCGGCACCATTCGTGTCACCGAGCGGTCCGTCGAGTTCTTCGATACAGATCGGCGACGGAGTGCATCCCTCGTGACGATTTGGGATTTGGAGGGGGAGGGAGACCGGCTGTGGGTTCGCCGGTCCAATGCCCACGACTGGCTGATCCACTTCGAGGACGCCGCTGACGCCGAGCGCATCGCAGCCATGATCGAGGCCGGGCTGTAGCACGCCGCCTCGGGGACGGAGCGGGACGGCGCAAGGCTCCGTCCGAGGCACCCGTAGAGACGCCTCGCCGAGGCGTCTCCCCCGTGTCCGTTTGCCGCCTCGCTCCGAGGCGGAGACCGGGCACGCCGCCTCGGGGTCGTGCGGGGTCGTCGATTCGTCGCCCCCCTCCCAACCTCCCCCCGCTGGGGGGAGGAGACTTCCATCTACCGAGGCGGCCGGCCCTGAGATGGGCGCCCTCAGGCCGTCGTCCGCGGTCTGTGGTCCGCGGTCTGTGGTCCGTCGTCCCTGCCCTGAGGCGGCCGGGCGTCGATAGGTTGGGGCGTCCCCCGCCGATGCCGCCGTGCCCGACCGCCACGTCTTCGCCGCGCCCGTCCTCCGCCAGGACACGGGGATGCGGATGCACTACGTCCCCCTCCCCACCGAGGTCGCCGACGCCCTCGGCGACGCGCGCGCCGTCACGGGCACGCTGGGCGACGTCCCGTTCCGCCGGGCCGTCCACGGGCGGGGCGACGGCGCGCTCTACATCGTCTTCGGCAGGAAGCTGCTCGCCGACGCGGGCCTGGGCTACGGCGCGACGGCGTTCGTGGAGCTGGAGGCCGCCGACCCCGACGCGGTCCACCTCCCGCCGGAACTCGTGGCTGCGCTCGCGGCTGACCCCGAGGCGGCGGCGCGGTTCGAGACGTTCACGCCCGGCCGGCAGCGGTCCCTCGGGGTCCACGTGAGCCAGGCCAAGCAGCCCGCCACGCGCGAGCGGCGCGCGCTCGAGCTGGCCGAGAAGATCCGGACGCACACACTCTACGGGGACTAGCCGCCTCGCAAGAATGTCATGACGCGTGCGCCCATCTGATCGATGGCCTGAAGCGTCGCCTCCTCTACAGCCCGGCGAGCCGCGTCCGCCTCGGTGAAGTCGCTGTCTTGGCGGGTCGTAGTGATCTGAGTCGTCACTACGGTCGTAAACGGGATCGCGCCCGTCCGTACATCGAGGAGAAGCGCTTCGCACGTTGCGTAGGCCTTGTACTCGTTCGAGCGAAAGAATCGGTAGCGCTCGAAGAGATCGCCGGACGTACGGAAGACGAGGAGAGCATCGACTTGGAGACGAACAGCGATCTCACGGAGAGCCGGGACGCTGGCCTCGGCCGGGACGAGTAGGGCGGGGAGAGGTGAGACTTCGACGGCTCCACCGTCGAGGAGCCGCTGTCGCAGCGTCTCGACAGTCGCCTCGCGTGCTCTCAGGTCAGCCTCGGAACCGATGCGCCAATACGAATAGCGCGAGGCCGTCGCACTCGGCACCTGAAGCACGGCGAATCGGCCGTCGAGAGGGATGTCGACGGCGGCCCCGAGGAGGCGCTCGACATCCGCCTCGGTAAGCGCCGTGCCACTGCCAACGAGCGCGAACGGCGCAGGCGCCTCCGGCACCGAGGCAGGAACTGACACAGGCGGAGCGACAGCGCTGCAGCCGGTAACGAGGACGAAAGCAGCGAGGAGCAAAAAGCGCATGACGAGGAGATGAAAGAGCACACGAACGCAGCAAGGTCCGAGTCCGTGTCACCGAGGGACACGAGAGCTTGAACGGCCCTCGAGGCGGTCACTCCAGCATCACCCGCACGACGCGGCCCTCCGGCCCCGTGATCCACGCCGCCTCGGGGGAGGCCGCGGCGACGCCCCAGAAGGTGCGGTCGTCGAGAAGCGTCCACGTCCGGCCGTCGTCGCGCGAGAGGGCCGCCCCGCCCGGCCCGACGGCCAGCAGCGCGCCCGAGCCCGGCACGTAGGCCGCGCCGTACGCCGCGCCCGCGAACGGAAGCCGTCCGCCCGGCGTCCACGTCGTACCTCCGTCGCTCGTGATCGCGACGGCGTCCGAAAAGGCCTCCGGCGCCCCGATGTCGCCGCCGAGCGCGACCCCGTTCTGGTCGTCGCGGAACGTCACCGAGGCGGCGCCCGCTGCCTCGCCGGCCGCGAGCGGCGTCACCGCGGCGGTCCACGTCGCACCGCCGTCGCTCGTGCGGAGGACGCGCGCCGGGTCCGCGTTGCCGGTCGCGATCCAGGCCGTGTTCGCACCGCGCGTGGCGACGCACGTCCCGCTCGCCGCGAAGCCGCCCTCGCCGTCGGCCGCGGGCGGCAGCGCCGAGGCGGGCACGCGCGTCCACGTCTCGCCGCCGTCGGCCGTGGTCACGATCAGGAACGCGCCCTCGACGGAGTCGCTGAAGGCCAGCCCGCGCTGCGCGTCCCACATCGAGAGGCAGTCGAAGAAGCCCTCCGCCTCGGGGTTGACGAACACCTGCCGCCACGTCGCGCCGCCGTCGGTCGTCTTGAAGATGCGCGAGTCGTCGCCGGTCCCGATCGAGAGCGCCCACGCCGTCTGCGCGTCGAGCGCGTGGAGGTCGCGGAGCTGGAGCGAGTCGGCGCCGGGCACCACCGAGGCGGTCCACGTGTCGCCGCCGTCGGTCGTCCGCACCACCGTCCCGCCGGTGCCCGAGAGCCAGACGACGTCCTCGTCCACGGTGTGGGCCGCGATCAGGAGCGCGTCCGTTCCCGAGGTCTGCTCGATCAGGATCGGCCCCGGCGGCTCGCGGTCGGCGCGGGACGAGGCGCACGCGGAGACGAAAACGAGGAGGGCGAGGAGAGCGGCGGAGCGCATGGCAGGGCGGCGGGTTCGCCCGATGGTACCACGAGAGTCAGTGGGGCAGTGGCCCAGTACCTCAGTGGGTCAGAAATCCCTTTTCCTGACCGTGGCGACCGATTCCAGCGACATGCGTGTACCGCACCTCAGCGCCAATCACTCTGGGCGACGAACGAACGCGCCCTCCGCCTCGGGGGAAGCAGAGGGCGGAGGGCCGACGCTGCTCGCCAACAGAGGCCGCCTCGGGTTCGGGATCCGCTGGGATCTGGGTCACCTCGGGGACGGAGTTCGAGAGACACCGAGGCGGTGGATTCGTCGCCCCCCTCCCGGCCTCCCCCCGCTGTGGGGAGGAGAGTGTTTTTCCACCGAGGCGGGTGATTCTGAGGCGAATGCCTGAACGACGACCGATCAGGCGGCGGTCCGCGGTCTGTCGTCCGGGGTCCCCCGCGTCGTCCGGGGTCCCCCGCACCGAGACGGTGTCAGTCGGCGTTGCGGGAGGCGATGGCGATCTCGAGCGCGCGGCGCGTCCTCGGCCCGACGGCCCCGTCGACCGCGAGCACCTCGGCCGGCCCCGAGGCGTTGTGGGACCGCTGGAAGTCGCGGACGGCCCGGTCCATCTCGCGGTCGAACACGCCGTCCGCCTCGGTGGCGTGGCCGGCGGCGCACAGCAGGTGCTGGACCGCGCGGACCGCGTCGCCGCGCATCCCGAGGCGGAGCGGCGTCGCGCGGACGCCCCGCAGGCGCATCCCGATGTCGAGCGCGCCCTCGCCGCAGCCGGGCGTCGGCGCGCCCAGGTCGAGCGCCGCCGGGCGCGCGTCGACGTAGCGGACCTCGCGGCGGCCGCCCTCGCCGACCACCACGATGGCGCGCGAGTAGACGACGTGACCGGACCCCTCGGGGACCGGCGCCGAGGCGGACGGCGGCACGGGCTCGCGCTGCGAGACGCCAGGCAGCAGGACGACCTGGCGGCGCGCCTGCGCCAGCTCCATCCGGACCGGCGCGCGGAGCGCACGGAGCTGCGTGCTGTCCTCGACCGGGGCAGGCTCCTCGACGACGGTCGCGATCAGGTCGTCGCCGACCACCTCGGGGACGGCCGAAGGCGGCGCCTCGGGGGCGGGCGGAGGCGCGACCATCGGCGGGAGCACGACGGCGCCGGGGGGCGTGACGTCGGAGAGCGGCAGCAGGGCGACGGGGACGTAGGCGACACGCTCGCTGGGCGGCGCAGCGTCGGGGTCGGCCTGGGCCGAGACCTCGGCCACCGATACGGCGAGGGCGAGCACGAGGAGGGTGCGGAGTCGAAGCATGGGAAGGGCAGGCGGTACGACGGGAGCAAGACTACGGACTTTTTTTGCCAAGCGCTAGTTAGGCGTATCATATTTCTGCGACCTGCCCCCTCTCGCCATGCCCTCGACCATGCAGACCGAAGACGACCTCCTCGACGAACAGCTCGTGCTCGGCCTCCAGCGCGACCTCGGCCCCGGCGTGATGGCCCTCTTCGACGACGACGACATCACCGAGGTGGGCACCAACCCCATCGGCGAGGGCGTCTGGGTCGAGTCGCGCGCGGCCGGCGGCAAGGTGATGACCGACGTCAGCCTGCCGAAGCCCTACGTGCGCTCGTTCCTCAACCGGATCGCCGACCGCAAGGGCGGCACGCTCACCCACACGCTCCCCTTCCTCGAGGCGCGGCTGCCGCCCGGGGCCTTCAAGGGCGCGCGCCTGGCCGGCCAGGTCGAGCCGATCGCGCCCGGCCCGTGCTTCACGATCCGCATCCCGCCCTCGCGCCCGCTCGACCTCCGGGTGTACCTCGAGCAGGGCGGGATGACGCAGAGCCAGTTCGACTTCATTCGCCAGGCCGTCCTCGACCGTCTCAACATCTTCGTCGTCGGCGGCACCAACTCGGGGAAAACGACGCTCGCGATGGCGATCCTCTTGGAGGTCAGCCGCCTCTGCCCCGACCACCGGATCGTGACCATCGAGGACACGCCCGAGCTGCAGGTCGAGTCGTGGTGCTGGAACCCGCTCTACGTCCACCCGACCGAGGACATCGACTACGGGGCGCTGCTCAAGATCGCCCTCCGCATGAGCCCCGACCGGATCGTGATCGGCGAGTCCCGAGGCGGCAGCATCGTCCAGCTCTTCGACGCGCTCCTCTCGGGCCACCCCGGCGGCCTCTCGACGTTCCACGCCGACACGGTCAACCAGGCGTTCCTGCGGATGCTCAACTACGCCCGCCGCGACAGCGACACCGACTCGCACCGGACGACGATCGGCGACGCGGTCGACCTGATGATCGTGCTCAAGAAGGTCGGCTCGACGCGCACGGTGACCGAGATGGTGCGCGTGCTGGGCTACGACGAGGCGGCGGGGTACCGCCTCGAGCCTGTGGCCTGAGCGCGCCCCGCCTCGGGGCCCCGCCTCGGAGCTGGTGCAGCAGGTCAGCCGCCCCCGAGGCGGCGAACGAGGTCTGCCAGAGCGGGTACGCCGTCTAAAATTTGCTCGGACACATTTTTTTCTTGCACTCTCTTTGCGCCTAACATAGACTTATGACAAGAACGGAGGCCGCTTCGCCTTCAGCCCCGCCTCGGGGCGTTCCGCCCCACCCTGGGGCCTTGTGCCACCCCACCCCTGTTCGTCATGAACTCCATCGCCACCACCGCCCGCCGCGCCTGGACTGGGCTGTCCCTCTTCGCCCTCACGCTCGTCGTCGCGCCGATGGTCTCGGCCACCACGACCGGCACCGGCGCCGCCCTTACGTCGGCGAGCGCGCTTGAGACCTTCCTCCAGTCCATCGCCGACCTGTTTACCGGCGGTCTCGGCATCGCCATCGGCATCATCGCCTTCGCGGCCGTCGGCGTCTACATCATGTACGCGCGGCAGACCGGCCAGGCGGTCGGGTCGATCGCCAAGGTGTTCGTCGGCCTGCTGATCCTCTTCGGCGGCACCACGATGGTAGCCGAGATCGGCGCGGCAACTGGCGGCGCGGCCTTCTAGGCACGCCGGATCCTTGCCTCGGGGGGCGGCTGCGGCCGCCCCTCAGCCATCCCTGAGCCATGGCCGCGACCACCGACGTCCCCATCGAAGAGCCGACCCGCGTGCGGGTCCACACCAGCCTCACCGAGCGCCCGCTCTTCGGCGGCGTCGACATGGAGGTGTTCCTGGTGTCGGGCTTCCTGATCTGGACGGCCTTCCTGGTCTTCGGGTTCTCGCTCCCCCTGCTCCTCGTGGTTGGGGTGTGCGTCGTGCTGATCACGCTCATGCGGCGTGCGAACGCGAAGGACCCCTTCTTCCTTCCCATCCTCTTCCGGTCGCTCTTCTACCGGCGCATCTACGCGCCGCGCAAGGGCGCCACCGAGGTCGGCCCGGCTCGGCCCTCGCTCCCCACTCGCCCCTTCCCCTCGTGACCGCCTCGGCGCCGTCTGACGCGCCCCGAGGCGGAGGACCGTCCTCCGACCGATGACTCTCGCCCTCCTCCTCGGCGGCATCGCCGCCGGCGCCGCGATCACCAAAGGGCTCGACCGCGTGCGCCGGCAGTTCGCCCGCCCGCCCGGCTTCCCGACGCTCCTCCAGTGGGCCGCGATGCCGGCCGACGGCGTGCTCTGGCTCAAGGACGGCGCCTTCATGGCGACCTGGGAGTTCTCCGGGCCGGACCTCCGGTTTGCGACCGTCGAGCAGATGGAGGCGCTCGCGCGGCAGTTCAACCGCGTGCTCTGCGCCCTCGGCAAGAGCCACATGGTCCACATCGACTGCTGCCGCGTGCCGTCGCGCGAGTACGCCTCGGGGGATGCCTACCCGTCGGCTGTGGGCCACTTCCTGGGCGAGGGCAGCCGCGAGCAGTACGAGTCGGGCGTGTCGCTCGAAGACCGCTACTTCCTCTCGCTCACCTACCTGCCCCCCGAGGAGGTCTACCAGAAGGCCAACCAGGTGCTGCTGGTCAAGGCCGACGGTTCGGGCATCGACTGGGCGGCCGAGATCGACGCGTTCGAGGCGCAGATGAGCGCCTTCGAGGACCTGATGCCCAAGCCGATCCGGCTGCGGCGCCTCGGGTCGTCCGAGCTGACGTCGTACCTGCACTACCTCCTCCGGGGGGACTTCGAGGAGGTCGCCTCGCCGCCCGACCCGCACTTCATCGAGCACCTGTTCGACCAGGAGTTCCGGCCGGGCTTCGAGCCCGTGCTCGGCAATGACTTTCACCGCGTCGTGTCGGTGCAGGGCTACGCCCGTGAGGCCCACATGGGCATCCTGCGCGAGCTGGACGACCTCGCGTTCCCCTACCGCTACGCGTCGCGCGTGATCGGGGTCGACCCCGACGACGCGAACGCGCTCATCAAGCGGCGCATGGAGCGGTGGTTCCGCAAGCGCCAGGGCGCCAAGGACCTCCTGGCGCAGGCCGCCTCGGGGGGCGAAGGCCCCAAGACCGAGACGCCCGACGTGCTCCTGAACGCCTTCGCCGACCAGCAGGCCGTCGACGCGCAGGACGCCTACAAGGAGTCACAGGCCGGGCACGTCCGCTTCCTCGCCCACACCGCCTGCGTCGTCGTGCGCGGCGCGACCCGCGAGGAGGTCAACGAGCGCGCAGGCCGCGTGCGCAAGGTGTTCGCGCACCGCGGCTACGTCGCCTCGGTCGAGAACGCCAACGCCACCGAGGCGCTCCTCGGCAGCTACCCCGGCCACGGCCACTACAACGTGCGCCGGCTGCCCGTCCGCAGCGACTACATCACGCGGATGCTGCCGCTCTCGCGCGTCTACGCCGGGCCGGCCGACAACCCGTGCAAGCTCTACCCCGAGGGGAGCCCGGCGCTGTTCTACGCCCAGACGTCGGAGCACGTCCCGTTCCGGTTCTGCCCGTTCGTGGGCCAGGTCGGCCACACGATCATCGTCGGCCCGACCGGCTCGGGCAAGTCGATCCTGATGGGCTACGAGGGCTACCGCCACCAGCAGTACAAGGACGCGCGGACGATCATGTTCGACAACGGCAACTCGTTCGCCCTCCTCTGCGAGGTGATGAACGGGACGCGCTACGAGATCGGCGGCGACGGCGTGGGCTTCCAGCCGCTCGGCCGCATCCGCGACCCCGAGGAGCGCCGCTGGGCGGCCGACTGGGTGACGGCCCTCGTGCAGCTCCAGGGCGGCGAGGTCACGCCGACGCGCCGGCGCCACATCGCCGAGACGCTCGAGCACATGGCCGAGCGCGCCGCCCACAACCCGGAGTACCTGACCATGCGCGAGCTGGAGGTCCAGATCCAGGACCGCGCCGTCAAGGACGCCATCGCGCCGTACGCCGGCTCGGGCGCCCTCGGCGACCTCCTCAACGCCAGCACCGACGGCATCGAGGAGGGCCGCTTCCAGGTCTTCGAGCTCTCGTCGATCATCGGCCTCAGCCCCGAGCTGGTGACGCCGATGCTGCTCTACATCTTCCACCGCGTGGGCACGTCGCTCGACGCCCGCCGGCCGACGTTCGTCGGCGCCGACGAGTTCTTCCTGCTCGCGGCCAAGAGCGAGGTCGGGCGCGCCTACTGCATGGAGGCGCTCCGGACGTACCGGAAGTACAACGCCTACATGACGATCGCGACGCAGGACGCGAACGACCTCGTGCCGAGCGGCCGCGGCGACGACATGGCGGCCGTGCTCAACTCGTGCCGCACGCGCATCTACCTGCCCAACCCGGACGCCCTGGAGCCGATCCAGTTCGAGGCCTACCTCGAGCACGGCCTCAACGCCCGCGAGATCCGCGAGATCGCCGACTCGATCCCGCAGCGCGACTACATCGTCCGCCAGCCCGACGGCACGCGCCGGTTCAACCTCGGCCTCGGGCCCGAGATCGCGTTCATGACGCCGATCTCGGGGCTCTCGATGACCGAGACGACCGAGCGTCTGCGCCAGGTCAAGGCCGAGGCGGGCGAGCGCTGGATGCACGCCTGGCTCCGGATGCGCGGCGCCGACGAGGCGACGCTCGAGCGCGCCCTCCGGCCCGAGCACCTCGCGCGGGCAGCCCAGGAAGCCCCCGAGGTGGCGCGCCACCTCGGGGACGGACACACGGGCGATGGCCACCTCGGTGCCGACGCCTCTCTCCCCTCACTCACCGCGTCCACTCCCTCGACGACATAAGCCTCTCCACCCATGTCCTCGACCGTCACGCCTCCCCGCTCCACGGGACCGGAACCGAAAGCTCTGCTCCAGGCCGCCGAAAAGAGGCGGCTCCGGAAGATCGTCAAGGTCTCCCTAACCGGCCTCATCCTCGTCGAGGCCTTCGTGCTTGCCTACGCCTTCATCCCACAGGTCCGCGCTTTCACGGTCAACGTGAACAGCACTGTCTTGCAGGTTCCTATTGGTCAGATCAACACCAAGCTAGGCACCACAAACGACCTGCTCCGCGACATCCGAGACAGCAACGACGACATCCTGGATCGTGAGGACCAGCATTCGCAGCAACTCAGCGGCGGCGCCTGGGACCCCGCGCTGGCTGATGTCACCTCGGGGCCGATGGGAAGCCTCCACCCCGACTTCTCGATAGCCGACGCCAGCGCTGCGTCGAACCTGGAAGCCATTATCCCGATGGATGCTCGGCCGTGGACCAACTACCATCAGGAGTACAGCACGAGCGCACAAGGCGCTCTCGCTACGCTGCAAACCTCGCTGACGGTGCTCAACGAGCACTACCAGCAGATCGAGGACGACTCCCGGCTGAGCGACATCGCGAGCGCGGCCAGCAGCGAAGAAAGCCGTCTCGCGATGGGCGAGCTGCAGGTCCAGAGTAGCCTCGAGGTGGCCCGGCAACTCCACGCGCTCCGCGCGCAGCAGGCGCTGGCGACCAACCTCTACGCCATCGCCGAGTCGCACCGCATCGGGGCCGACGCCCGCACCCGGGCCAAGGACCGCGAGACCAACTGCGAGATCCTCTCGAACGCCCTCGCTGGTGAGGTCGTCGCCACCACGTTGGCCGGCGTGATCTGCTAGCCCCACACGCTCATGACACTCGCCTCTTCCGCTCCCCTGCTGGGCACCCTCATCGGGGGCGGGCTCGACGGGCTCGCCGCGATGGCCGCCGTCCTCGACCTCCCCCTCGCGCAGTTCAACTTCTTCGGGGCGCCGGGGTTGTCGGATATCGTAAGCGAGGTCGAGACCATCGCGAATGGCTTCCGGAACGACTTCCAGAATTGGGGGCAATCATTTTATGTGCTTCTCTTCGCACTTCAATTCCTCCTACTTGGGGCGACGATGGTGGTCAAGGGGCCATTTGCGATTGCCACCTACCGGCCGATCCACGCCCTGAACCCGTTCGCTAACTTCTTTTTCTTCCTGCTCGCCGGCACCCTCGGCTATTTGTTCGTCGCCAACGGGCATGGATTCGCACAGTGGGTGTTCAACTGGTTTGAGGCCGCGGGAGAAGCGACGGGCTGCACACGCGACATCTCGCTCCTCATCACATCGGTCGATGCCTGCGACGCTGACGGGCTGGCGCGCATCGGGATGCAGCTCAGCGGCATCATGCTTGCCTTCACCGAGGCGGCGGGCAACAGCGGCTCCAACCCGATCTCGTGGATCGCGAACTCGGCGGGCGCTTCGACGGCCGTGTTCAGCGCGTTCTCGGTGATCTCAATCCAGCTCACCATCACCGAGGCAGCCTTCGTGCTGGCTGTGGTGACAGCTCCGCTCTTCCTGTCGACCATCGTCGCGCAACCGGTCTCTGGCATCGCGACGGGCTACCTCAGCTTTGTGATGTACCTCGGAGTAAAGCTGTTCGTGCTGAAGCTGGTCGCCGGGCTGATGACCATCGTAGCCGACGCTTGGTTCGATGCCATCCTCACTCAGATCCTTGGAGACGTGCTCAGTGGGCTCGCCGGGTCCCTGTTCGGCGTAGGGGGCGGTGGGGGCTTCGAGATCGGTGCTCTCTTCGGGTTCAACCTGTCGCTAATCACGACCTCGCTCCTGTTCATCTCGCTGGCCCTCTACCTGCCGACGAAGCTGGCCGGGATGGCCTCGCAGCGCCTCAACCTCGACCTCAACGGCATCCTCTTCCGCGGGGACTTCCCCGTCCAGATCGCCTAAGCCATGCCTCTCTTCTCGAAAGCCCGCAAGGACGCCGCTCCGCGCGCCCCCAAGCGCCCCACCCCCGAGGCGGACCGCAAGGCCAAGGCCAAAAAGGGCAAGCCACAGCCGCTCGCTCAGGACGTCACGGTGAGCCCGTTCTTCGCCGACCACACCCGGGCCGGCCTTGCCGACCGCTTCAACGAGTTGAACGCCCGACGCAGCGACTCCGTGCTCGTGCTTGCCTGCCTCTCGGTCTGCCTCCTCATCTCACTCGGGATGAACGCCTTCCAGGCGTCACGCAGCCACATCGAGCCTTACATGGTGGTTGTCGAGAATGCGCGAGGGCACCTGTTGGCGCACGGGCCACTCGAGCCGATGAACGAGATCGAAGACATCTACATCCAGCGAGAGATCCGTGAGATCGTAAGCGGCCTACGGACGGTCACCAGCGACCGGGCAGCGACTACGTCGCGTTTCAACGCGGCCTACGGCAAGGTGGTGGCTGGCAGCGCCGGCGCGTCTTTCCTGACTGACTACTTCTTGCGAGCTGGCAACCACCCTGACGACATGATGGGCCGCAACCTCCAGCGCACCATCGTCGAGTTCACCGGCCCGACCCCTGTCGCTGGCACAAATACATGGACCGTCCAGTGGGTCGAGCGCACGGCCACGGGGACGGGTGTGACCGAGGACCTCTTCCGTGGCTCGATGACGCTCGACATCCGACCGGTCGAGGACCTCGCGACCGCTGAGGCGAACCCCCTCGGCATCTGGATGGACGGTATCCAATGGGAGAAGATGTCGTCGAAGTATCTCGACCTCGATCAGCTCGGCGGCACGACACCGATGGAGTTGCTCTACCCGGACCCCAACCGGCGCCCCGGCTCACCTGGATTCGAAGACGCCTCCGGGACACCCGCAGCGCCCACCTCGGGGACAGCACCCTCTACGGAAGCGACTGCGGCTCCGGCAGCTACCGAATAGGCGGGGAACGTAGCGGGCACTCTCGTCTCCCCGTCTGAACGGCCTCCCGCGCAGCCAGGATGCGGGAGGCCGTTCTGGCTCCCCAAAGCATCCACCGCCTCAACGAGGCGGGCGTGGCGTCAGATCCCGACGTCGAAG
>JBCCQJ010000068.1:0-17172 GCA_039024395.1 Bacteroidota bacterium
CAGCGGGAGGGGGCTGGGGGGAGGGCGAGCCCATCCAGCACCGCCTCGGGGCCGAGGTCTGTCTGGATCCGGGCCGCCTCGGGGACGGAGACCAATGGACGCCGAAGCGTTCGATTCGTCGCCCCCCTCCCGACCTCCCCCCGCTGGGGGGAGGAGACTTGTTGACGCCGAGGCGGTCGGCCCTGAGGCCCTCTGACCGTCGTCCGCGGTCTGTCGTCCGTCGTCCCCCCGGCGGTCGGCCGTCGGCGGTCTGGAGCGCCGCGGTCCGTCGTCCGTCGTCCCCCCAAGTCCGAGGGATTCCTGAGGATTGTGGAAGCGCTTTCGCGAGAATGGGCGGCGCCCTACCCTCGGGCCACCCACCACCGCCCGAACCATGCGCCGCTTGCTCCTCCTCGTCCCGCTCGCCCTCGCCCTCGCCGCGTGCGACACCGACCCCGTCCCCGAGGCGGCTCCGGCCCCGCCCGCCTCGGCGTTCACCGGCGACCGGTCCGACGTGCTCCTCCAGGGCTTCCACTGGCGAAGCCACCAGCACGACTGGTGGGACATCGTGCGCGCCAACGCCGGCGCCATCGACGACGCCGGCTTCACGATGGTCTGGCTGCCGCCCCCGAGCCGGGCGGCCGCGGCCGAGGGCTACCTCCCCAACGAGTGGCGCAACCTCGACGCGAGCGCCTACGGCACCGAGGCGGAGCTGAAGGCGGCCATCGACGCCCTCCGCAGCCGCGGCGTCCGGGCCATCGCCGACATCGTGGTCAACCACCGCGTGGGCACCACCGACTGGGCCGACTTCTCGCGCCCGGCCTTCTCGAACAACGCGCGCGCTGTCACCCGGGGCGACGAGTGGGGGCAGGGCACGGGCAACCCCGACACCGGCGACGGCTACGATGCCGCCCGCGACCTCGACCACCAGTACGGCTCGGTGCAGCGCGAGATCAAGAGCTGGCAGGCGTGGCTCCAGCGCGACATCGGCTTCGACGGGTGGCGCTACGACTACGTCAAGGGCTTCCACGGCTGGCACGTGGGCGACTACAACGCGGCGTCGCAGCCCTACTTCTCGGTCGGCGAGCTGTGGCCCGACATCACGGGCAACTACTACGCCTCGTGCTCGGGCGCCAACTACCACCGGCAGCGGCTGATGGACTGGATCAACCAGACCGGCGCGCGCTCGGCGGCGTTCGACTTCACCACCAAGTGGCAGCTCATGCTGGCCGTCCAGCGCAACGAGTACTGGCGGATGGGCTGCGTGCCGGGCGCCATCGGCTGGTGGCCCGAGATGTCGGTCACGTTCGTCGACAACCACGACACCGGCCCGTCGCCGGGTGGCGGGCAGGACCACTGGCCGTTTCCCGCGAACCGCCTCGAGGTGGGCTACGCCTACATCCTCACGCATCCCGGCACGCCGACGGTCTACTGGCCGCACTACTTCGACTGTGGGAGCGACCTCCGCGGCACGATCCGGTCGCTCGTCCAGATCCGGCAGCAGCAGGGCATCACGTCGACCAGCTCGATCCAGGTGCGCGTCGCCGAGGCGGGCCGCTACGCAGCCGAGATCAACGGCAACACGGTCGTCAAGATCGGCCCCTGGGACTGGTCGCCCGGCGGGGGCTGGACGCTCGCGTCGTACGGCACCCAGTGGGCCGTGTGGACGCGGTAGGGGTGTGCCGAGGTGGCGGAGGCTGCGTTCTTCTCCCGTCGTCTCCTGTCTCGCCCTCCTCCCGTGCGATGGAATGGGGGGAGAGGGGGGAATGGAGGGAGGAGAGGCGCACGCACGATCCGCCCGTGCCGGCTTGCCCTGAGGCCGTTCTGCTAGCCGTGCACCGCGCCGGCGGCGGTGAGAAGGGCGCGCACCGCCTCGGGGCGGACGGCGCCGCCGAGGTCGGGCGCGCTCAGCGTGGCGAGGACGCCCACGAGGCGGCCCGTGGCGTCCACGAGCGCGCCCCCCGAATGCCCCGGCCGCAGATGCGCGTCGGTGAGCGTCCGCCCCGCCTCGTCGTGCCCCACGACGACGCCCGCCGAGGCGGCCCCGACCGATCCGCCGGGGTGCCCCACGGCGAGAACCTGCGCGCCGAGCGCCGGCGCCTCCCCGAGGCGGAGCGCCGGCAGGTGAACCACCGCCTCGGGGGGCAGGGCCAGGAGCGCGAGGTCGTCGCCCCGGGCGACCGCCTCGACGCAGGCGGTGCCGACGGCCCCCGAGGCGGTCCGCACCCGCACCTCACGCGCGCTGCCAACCACGTGGGCGCACGTCACCACGCGGCCGCCCCCGAGGTGCGTGCCGGCGCCGCGCCCGCCTCGGCGCCCGGGACGAGAGACCTCGACCACGGCGTCGCGGACGCGCCGGACCGCCTCGGCCTGCGCGTCGGAGAGCCGGGTGAGGAGGGAGGCCGCGCTCATCGGGCTCCGACCTCGACGTCGACGGTCTGCCGGGCGCCCCCGCGGACGATCTCCAGCGTGCGCGTCTCGCCCGCCGCCTCGACGAGCACGGCCATCAGGTCGTGCGTCCCGTGCACCGTCTCGCCGCCGACGCCCACGATCACGTCACCGACGATCACGCCAGCCGCCTCGGCCGGGCTCGCCTCCGAGACGTCGAGGACGAGGAGGCCGGCGCCTGGACCGTCGCCCCGCAGGCGGACCGGCTGGGTGGTCACGCCGAGGTAGCCCCGCGGGACGCGTCCGTGCTCGGCGAGCATGTCGGCGACGCGCTGGAGGGTGGCCGCCGGGAGGGCGAGCGCTGCGCGCCGCCCGAAGTGGCTCGTTCCGAGCCCGATCACGCGCGCGCGCGCGTCGACGATGGCGCTGCCCGAGAACCCCGGGTAGACCACGATGTCGGTCTGGACGAAGGCCCCGACGCGCCCGCCGGTGCCGGTCCGCCACGCGCCGTCGCGCTGGGCGACCACGCCGAGCGCCGTCTGCGCGTGCGCGTCGTGGCGGCCGACCGACAGCACGAGGTGGCCCACCGCGACCGTCTCGACCTCGGCCCAGGTCGGCGGCGTCAGGTCCGCCTCGGTGCGGAGGAGCGCGAGGTCGGTCGAGGGGTCGCGCCCGACCAGCTCGGCCGGCACGACCTCGCCCGAGGGGAGCCCGACGCGGAGGTCGTCGTCGCGCTGGACGGTGTGGTCGGAGGCGATGACGAGGCCGTCGGCGCTCCAGGCGACCCCCGAGGCGTTC
Source organism: Bacteroidota bacterium (assembly GCA_039024395.1). Classification (GTDB taxonomy): domain Bacteria; phylum Bacteroidota; class Rhodothermia; order Rhodothermales; family Rubricoccaceae; genus Rubrivirga. The sequence continues at coordinate 3,166 of JBCCQJ010000068.1, forward strand.
CCCCGCCGCCGCGCCTCGACGCGGACGACGGACGGGGCGACCGCCTCGACGGTGGCGGCGAGGGCGTCGGAGACGGCGACGAGGGCGGAGTCGGCATGCATGGCGCGAGGGAGATCGGAGAGATCCCACGCTACCGCCCCGAGGCGACGCTCCGCCTCGGCGGATCGGCCATCGCCGCCCTGGCCGTTCGGCCAGGTGAGGCACCTCGTCGTGCAGGACGAGAAGCCAAAGGTCTACGTCCAGACCCGTCGCCAGCGCTTGGTAGGGGCGGATTGCAATCCGCCCCGCCCACGGTTGAGATGCGCGTGTCCATCTCTCCAGCGCGACGACGCTACAGCGTCACCAGCCCCAGCCGCGCGCCCGTCACCACCGCCTCGGTGCGGCTCTGCGCGCCCAGCTTGGCCAGGATCTGGGCGACGTGGTAGCGGGCCGTCCGCTCGGCCACCCCGAGGCGGTCGGCCACGAGCTTGTTGGGGAGCCCCTCGGCGAGGAGGGCCAGCACCTCGCGCTCGCGGTCCGTCAGCGGCTCCGCCTCGGGGACGGACGCCGCGGTCGATCCGGCGGCCTCAGCGAACGCGGGGGCCACGACCACGAGGCCCTGGGCGACGGCTCCCAGGGCCGCGAGCAGCGTCTCGCCGTCGACGTCGCGGGAGAGGAGGCCGAGGGCGCCGGCGGCGCGGGCCGTGCGGGCCGCCTCGGCGTCGGCCACGAGGGACACGAAGCCGGGCTCGGCGTCCACGTCGCCCACCACGAGGTCGAGGTCGGCGTCCTCGTCATCCACGTGCGTCACCTCGGCGCCGGCCTCGCGGAGGATCGGGGCCACGGCCGCCCGCGCGAGCGGATCGTCGGCGAGGAGGCGGACCCTCAGCGCGCCGCCCGGCGCAGCCACCTCGAGGACGACCGACGGGACCTCGGCGACCGTCACGCGTCCGCCTCGGAGGCGATGACGTGCGGACGGCGGCGGGACCGGGCGAAGAGGGCGGTGGGCGTCACGAGCGACCGAGCGGGGCCGCCGTTGTGCGACGCCGCGCCGTCGCGGTTCCCCCGAGGCGGTCGGGGGGCAGAGTTGGCAACAGGTTGCTGCGAGACCAGCATTTCGCACCGGAAGTGTCACCGGCGGTCGTTCCCCCCGTTACTTCCGCGCGCGGAGCGCGCCCTCGATTCCCTCCCCTCCTCCGAGCGGCCCGAAGGGCGCTCTATGCGTCCGCCCCGACTGCCTCGGCGAGGGTGTCCAGCCCGTCGCGCTCCAGCAGGCGCAGCAGGCCGCGGTTGATGTGCTTGACGAGCCCCGGCCCCTCGTAGACGAGGCCGGTGTAGAGCTGCACCAGCGACGCCCCGGCGCGGATGCGTGCGTAGGCCGCCTCGGGGGAGTCGACGCCGCCGACGCCGACGAGGGGGAGCTCGCCGCCGGTCGTCCGGTAGAGGTGCCGCGTGAGGGCGAGGGCGCGGTCCGCGAGTGGGCGCCCGCTCAGGCCGCCGGTGCCGATCGCCCCGAGGCGGCCGGCGGCCGTTCGCAGCCCGTCGCGGTCGGAGGCGGTGTTCGTGGCGATGAACCCGTCGACGCCGTGCCCGAGAGCGATCCCGACCAACTCGTCCACCGCCCCGGTGTCGACGCCCGACGTCGGCGGCGGCGACCACTTGACGAGGACGGGGGGAGGCTCGCTTCGCTCGCGGGATTGGGGGGTGGGGACTGGGGACTGGGGGTGCCCCGGCACATCCGGAGGTTCCCCAACCCCCAACCCCCAACCCCCATCCTTCACCTCCTCCATGATCGCCGCCAGCAATCCATCCAGCGCCTCGGGCGTCTCGAAGGTCTTGCCCTCGGCCGTGTTCGGGCACGACACGTTGACGGCCAGGTAGTCGGCGTGGGGCAGGAGGGCGCGCACCGACGCCCGGAAGTCGTCAACGCCCGCCGCGCCCAGGATGTCGGGGCTGTGCGTCTTGGCCACGTTCACGCCCACGACGAAGCCCGGCGGGCGGCGCAGCGCCCCGAGGCGGGCCGCCACCGCCTCGGCGCCCTCGTTGTTGAGGCCCATCCGGTTGACGAGCGCGCCGTCGGCGGGCAGGCGGAACGCCCGGGGCTTGGGATTGCCGGCGCTGGGGAGCGCGCTCACCGATCCCACCTCGGCGAACCCGAACCCGAGGGCGGCCCAGAACGGCACCCGCTCGGCGTTCTTGTCGAACCCGGCTGCCAGCCCCACGGGATTGGCGAAGCGGAGGCCCCAGAGCGTCTGCGCTAGCCGCGCGTCGCGCACGCCAAACGCGCCGCGGACGACGCCGGGCACAGCCTCCCCGAGGCGGGCCGCCGTCATGCCGGCATGATGCGCCGCCTCGGCGTCGAGGCGGAAGAGCAGCGGGCGAACGAAGCGGTACACGGGAAGGGAAAAGGGAGAAGGGAAAATGGGCACGCCCGTCGTGCGGTGCCTCCTCCTGCAGCCGCCTCGGGGCCGCTACAGGATCTCTTTTTCCATTCTCAATTTTCCCTTTTCCCTTCCTCCTACCAGCCCGGGACGATGTTGAGGCCGAACACGCCGCGGCCGCGCGGCAGGTCGCCGTCGAGCTCCCAGCGCGAGAACGGGAGGGCGTAGTACGGCTCGAGGATCAGCGCCCCGAGGAGGTTCACCCGCGCCGAGACGCCAGCCGAGAAGATCGGCGTTTGGTCGCCGAACGCGTTCCCGTAGGTCAGCGCCTCCTCCTCGCCGTCCTGGTTGAGGAAGAGGAAGTACGGCACCTGGCCCCAGGCGAACCCGGCGTCGGCGAAGAACACAAGTTCGGTGGGGAGGTAGGGGAACGAGAGCAGCCCGAGCTGGGGCACCCCGAGGAGGGGCATCCGCACCTCGGCCGAGGCCAGCGCGATGCGGCTGCCGAGCAGGCGGTCCTGGAAGCCGACGAAGGCGTCGTTGGTGTCGAACGAGCCGGCCGTGTAGCCGCGCACGAACTGCCCGAACCCGAGGTAGAGCGGCTGGAGCCGCCCACTCTCCGAGTCGGCCCCGTAGCGGCCGAAGTGGGTCACGCGGCCGGCCAGCGTGACCGGCACGCGGCGCGGCAGGAACGACGGCCGCGTCATCACATACCGGCGCACGTCGGCGGTGAGGGTCGCGAACGTGAGCGAGCCGGCCGTGCCGTCGACCCCGAGGCGGTAGCGCCCGCCCCGGATGGGCGACGTGAAGCCCTGGAACGAGGTGTCGCCCACGAACGCGGCGCCCGCCTCGACGAGGTTGAGCGCGTCCTGCCCGAAGTCCTCGACCTCGCGGCGGCCGGTGAACTGGACGAACACGCCGTCGGTGACGAACTCGTCGAACTCGAGGTCGTAGCCGAAGCGGCGGTAGCCGGCCTGGGCCTCGAAGCGCTGGCTCTGGTTGAGCGGGTACGACGCCAGGCCCGACGCCTGCGTGACGAACGTCCGGTAGTAGTACCGCGTCAGGTAGCTGTCGCTCGGGTCGGGGGCGACGAACACCTGCACGAACGGCGTGTGGCCGACGATCGTCCCGTAGGTGAGCCGGTTGCCGCGGTTGAGGTAGAGGCCCTGCCCGCCGATGTCCTTGAGCGACCCGTTGGCGGCCACGGCCAGCCCCAGCACGTTGTCCGAGAGCTGGTCCGAGAACAGGAACGAGATGCCGCCCGAGATGCCGAACCCGGAGCTGAAGAACGGGTCGTAGCCGACGCCCACCGAGGGCTGGCTGATGTAGTCGAGCGACAGCTTGGGCCGGTAGCCGCGCACCGGGAACGCCTCCGCCTCGGGGAGGCCGCCCGTGGCGTCGGTGACGTAGCCCTGGACGCTTGAGCGGCTCGAGGCGTTGCCCGGCGGCAGCACGTGGGCCGTCCGCTCCGCCTCAGTCAGGCGGCCGACCGGCTCGCCCATGGCGTCGGCCGCCTCGGTGCGGTAGACCGAGTAGCGCTGGCCCTCGAAGACCGAGTACGCGAGCGCCCCCGTCTGGTCGGCCACCGAGAGGGCCGGCGACAGGTTGGCGATGCCGGCCACGCCGGTCGCCAGGTTCGTCACGCGGTACGTCTGGCCCGTCGCGACATCGAGGCGGTAGACGTCGTTGAAGCCGCTGCGGTCGGAGAGGAAGAAGAGGCTCGCGCCGTCGGGGCTCCACGCCGGGTTGATGTGCTTGACGTTGCCGAACAGGTCGAGCGTCTCGACCTGGCCGCTCGCCACGTCGAAGAGCGCGAGCTGCATCGGCGAGAACGTCAGGCGCACGAAGTCGGTGGTCGGCCCGCGGTCGGTCGCAAACGCGATCTGCGAGCCGTCGGGGCTCCACGCCGGCTGGAGGTCCGAGAACCGGTCGTTGGTGAGCTGGCGCACCTGCCCGTCGTCGGCCCCGCCGACCTCGACCGTGTAGAGGTCGGTGATGCCGCCCTTGACGCCCGCAAACGCGATCTGCGAGCCGTCGGGGCTCCACGACGGGTCCTTGATCGCGCCGATCCCCTCGATCTTGATGCGCTCGACCACGTCGCGGCGGTCGACGTCGAGGATGGCGATCTCGTTGTCGCCGCCGGCGAAGACGACGTACGCGAAGCGCCGGCCGTCAGGGCTCCAAGTGCCGGCGCTCTCGATGAAGCGGAGGGCGTCGAAGTGCGGGTTGCTGCCGACCGACTGGAGCTTGGTCAGCACCTCGCCCGACTCGGCGTCGGCCAGGAAGAGGTCGATCCCGAAGAGGTCCAGCTCCGAGAGGTAGGCCACGTAGCGGCCGTCGGGCGAGAGCTGCGGGGCGATGTTGATCGAGCCCGTCTCGCGCTCGCGCGCGAGCAGGCGCGCCGCGTCGAGGCGGTCCAGCGAGTCGGGGTAGGCGAGGAAGCGCGGCGGCCGCGGGCGGTCGCCGGCGGCCAGCGCAGCGGCCCGCTCGGTCCGCTCGATGGCGATGGCCTCGAGCTCCTCCTCGGTGCGCGGCGGCTGCGGGACGGTGCGCCCGGCGACGGCTGGCAGCAGCTCGTCGCGGAGCGTCCGGTGCCACCGGGCCGAGAGCGTGTCGGGCGAGAGGCCGGTCACGGCCACGATCGCCGAGTCGATGGGCATGTCGAACGCCGTCCGGAAGAGCTGCACGCCCGCCTCGTCGCCGTAGGTGCCGGCGACGTAGGCCCAGAACGGCTGGCCGTACTGGTACTCGTTGTAGCGGCCCGAGCGCTGGAGTTCGCTGACCGTCGGGAAGTCGTCGCGCAGGAGCGCGTCGCGCATCCACATGGCCGTCAGCGCGTCCTCGCGGCCGACCGAGTAGTACTCGGCCATCCCCTCGATGAAGAAGAGCGGCATGCGCACGAACTGGGCGAACCGGCCGGCCCGCTGCGCCATGTCGAACTGGAACTGGTGGATCAGCTCGTGGCCGAGCACGTGGTCGGTGTCGGCGTAGGTGCCGGCCATCGGCAGCACGACGCGCTGGCGGGCGCCCTCGGTCACGCCCTGCGTGCCCTCACCGATGTTGGCGATGTTGGTCTGCCGGAAGTCGGCGTCGTCGGCGTAGAGGATGATCGACTTGCGCTCGTCGAACTCGTGGCCCAGGATCGTCGAGAGCCGGTCGTACCACCGCTCGGCCATCCGCGCCACGTCGCGCGAGGCCTGGTCCATCCCCTCGTAGAAGTAGATGTCGAAGTGCTCCGTCTCGAGCACCCGGAAGTCGAAGTCGTCGTAGCGGACCTTGTTGCGGCCGAAGTACTGGGCCTGGACGGCCGGTGCGAGAGCCGCCACCATGGCGACGAGCAGCACGACCTGGACGAAAGCGCGGAAACTCATAGTGTTGGGGAAGGGCGGGACAAGCGAGCCGGCGGAGCCGGCGGCCGCGTCACGCGGGGCACGTCGGATGACCGGGGGCGCGGCGTGCCCGACTGCGGAACCTGCTAACCCGCCTCGGAGGGGCATGTTCTGTCGGAAGGATCACAAGGGTGTCACATCCCGATCCCCGAGGCGATCCGCCGAGACCGCCTCGGAGCGCGGAGAACGCGCGGAGACGCCACCCACGGTACCACGCGAACCACGGTCTCGCGGCGTTCGTTCGTACCCTGGCCCCGAGGTGGACGCCCTTTTGCCCTCCGGGGCCGCCCGCGGGCACCCCCGCCCTCCACGCTTCCGCCTGCCGTGACCTCTCAGGACGACGCCCGACGACGCTTCCGCATCTTCACCGTCCTCGTCCTCGGCCTGTTCACGCTGCTGACGACGCGGCTCGTCCAGATGCAGCTCCTCGACGCCGACCAGTACCGCTCCGAGGCGCAGGGCAACGCCATCGAGGAGAAGGTCGTCCGCCCGGCGCGCGGCTACGTCTTCGACCGCAACGGCATCCTCCTCGTCGACAACGAGACGACGCTCAGCGTGACCGTCGCGCCGCGCTACTTCGACGAGGCCGACCTCCCGCTCGTGGCCGAGCTGGCCGGGCGTCCGCTCGAGGCGGTCCAGGCGCGCTACGACGACATCACCGAGCGCTCGCGCTACCAGGAGGACGTGCTGTTCGAGAACGTCCCGTTCTGGACCTTCGCCCGGCTCCAGGAGAACCAGTACCGGCTGCGCGGCATCGGCTTCCGCGAGGACCAGCAGCGCCGTTACCACACCGACTCGCGGCTCACGCACGCGCTCGGCTACGTCAACGAGATCGACGGCGACGAGCTGACCGAGATGGAGGCCCAGGGCTACCGCCTCGGGGACCGGATCGGCAAGACGGGCATCGAGGCGGAGTACGAGCCGGTCCTGCGCGGACGCGTCGGGCGCGAGTTCGTGCTCGTCAACGTGCACGGGATGGAGGTGCAGCCCTACGAGGGCGGCGCGAACGACGTCGAGCCGCAGTCGGGCATGGCGCTCAACCTGGCGGTCGACTCGAAGGTGCAGGCCCTCGCCGAGAGCCTGTTCGTGAACAAGCGCGGCGGCGCGGTGATGCTCGACGTGAACACGGGCGGCATCATCTCGATGGTCTCGGCGCCGGACTTCGACCTCGACATCTACCGCGACGGGATCACCACGGCCGAGAACAACTTCCTCAACAACAACCCCGAGCGGCCCCTCTTCAACCGGTCCACGCAGTCGTCGACGCTCCCGCCGGGGTCGACGTGGAAGCCGTTCATGGCGTCCTACGCCCTCGAAGAGGGGATGATCGACGAGCACACCCAGCTCTACTGCCCCGGCGGCTACCGGCTCGGACGCTTCTTCAAGTGCCACGGCGGCACGCACGGCAACATCTCGGTGCGCGACGCGATCCGCGTCTCGTGCAACACGTTCTTCTTCCGCCTGATGAACGACACGTTCGTCAACGAGCAGCACCCCGAGGGCATTCGGATGGACCTCGACCGGTGGAGCGCGTGGTCGAACCGCTTCGGGTTCGGGCAGCTCGCGCCGCTCGACATCCCCAACCAGAACGCCGGGCTCATCCCCGACTCGGCGTACTTCGACCGGGCGTTCCCGGCCGGCTGGGGGCCCGGCTTCACGGTCAACCTCGGCATCGGGCAGGGCAACATGGGCGCGAGCCCGCTCCAGCTCGCCCGCGCGACCGCGGCGATCGCCAACGGCGGCACGCTCGTGACGCCCCACCTCGTGATGGCGCAGACCGACCCGGCGACGGGCGTGACCCGCGAGCCGGTCCGCCCGCGCGCCCGCCGCATCCCGATGGAGCCGCGCAACCTGGCCGTCGTCCGCGAGGGGATGGTCGAGGCCGTCGAGGGCCGCGGCACGGCGCGGCGCGCCCGCATCGAGGCGGTCGACGGCTTCCCCAAGATCCCGGTTGCCGGCAAGACGGGCACGGCCCAGAACCCGCGCGGCAAGGACCACTCGGTGTTCATCGCCTACGCCCCGGCCGACAACCCCGAGGTGGCCGTCGGCGTGTTCGTCGAGAACATCGGCTACGGCGGCACGGCGGCGGCCCCGATCGCGAGCCTCATGATCGAGCAGTACTTCCGCGGGCGGACCTTCCGCCCCGACCTCGTCCGCTTCGTCGTCGCCCAGCGGTCGGTCGGACGGATCTGAGTGCGTTCGGGGTTCGCGGTTCGGAGTTCAGGGTTGGGACCTCCGAACACGTAGAACCCTGAACTCTGAACCCCGAACTCTGAACTCGCATGCGCGCCTGGTACAAGAACATCGACTGGGTCACGCTGCTCCTGTGGGCGGCGCTCGTGGGCATCGGGCTGGTCGCGATCTACAGCGCCACGCACGGGCCGGCGCGGGAGTTCTTGCTCGACTCGGTGCAGCGCAACTTCAACCGGCAGGCCCAGTGGTTCGGGATCTCGATGGTCGCGATGACCATCGTCCTGCTGTTCCCGGCGCGGTTCATCCTGCGGTTGGCGCCGCTGGGCTACGTGGTCAGCCTGGGCCTCCTGGGGGCCGCACTGGTGTTCGGGCGGGAGGTGAACGGCGCCAAGAGCTGGCTCTACATCGGGCCGGTCGGGCTCCAGGTGGCCGAGGTCGCCAAGGTGGGAACAGTGCTGGCGGCGACGGCCTTTCTGTCGCGGACGGAGGTCCGCTCGGCGACGTTCGGGTGGAACGCGACGTGGATCCGGTCCTTCGTGTCGCTGTGCCTGATGATCGGGGTGCCCGCCGTGATGGTGGTGGCGCAGAACGACACCGGCACCGGGCTGGTGTTCATGGCGCTCATCCCGGTGATGCTGTTCTGGAGCGGCCTCGTGCCGCTGCCGTGGATGGCCCTCGGCGGGGCGGCGGCGGTGGCGGTCTACCTGGTGATCGTCAATCCGCTCTACGCGGCAATCTTCGTCGTCGTCGCGGCCTTCGGCATGGTCGTGTGGACGCGCTCGCGTGGCATGGGGCTCCTGATGCTCGTCGCCGTGGGCGGCATCGCGGTCGCCTCGTGGGTCGGGCTCAACAAGGTGCTCCAGCCGCACCAGGTCGCCCGCCTCGTGGCCTTCGACGACCCCGAGGCGTTCCGTGCGACGGCCGGCTTCCACGTCATCCAGTCGAAGGCGGCCATCGGCTCGGGCGGGCTCTTCGGGAAGGGGTTCACGAACGGCACGCAGACGCAGCTCGCCTACATCCCCGAGAACTCGACCGACTTCGTGTACACGATCATCGGGGAGGAGTTCGGGTTCGTGGGCGCGGTGCTGGTGCTGATCCTGTTCGCGGCGCTGCTGATACGCCTCGCCGGGCTGGGCGTCCAGGCCGGGTTCGCGTTGCCGAGGTTGTTCATCGCCGGCGTGACGGGCATCTTCCTGGTCCACATTCTCATTAACGTCGGGATGACGATTGGGGTGATGCCGGTGATCGGCATCCCGCTGCCGTTCATCTCGTACGGCGGCTCGGCGCTGCTGGCGAACTCGGCGATGCTGGCGATCGCGCTCAACCTGCACGCCCGCCGCGACGAGTTCGCGGTCTACTCGGGACGGTAGGCCGCCTCGGGGGACGCCGGCACCGCCCCGAGGCGGACGCGGCAAGATCTCCTCCTCGGTGCCACGGCTGGCGAGCGAGGGCGCAGTCCGGGCGTCGGCGATGGGCGCCACCGAGGCAGCCGGCGGACCGCCTCGGGGACCAGGCCCGTCCTCCGGGGCGCCGGCTGTCTCTCGGATCGACGACGCGGAGGCGTCTCTGCGGGGACTTCCGCCTCGCTATCGGGCGTAGGACTGTACGCGCTCCGTCTCTCGTCTCCCATGCCCCTCCGTCTTGCCTTCGCAGCCCTCCTCGCGCTGACCGCCTGCTCGCCCGGCGACGACGCTAGCTCCGATGGGCTCGCCGCGCTCTCCGAGGCGGGCGTCGACTGGGACGCCTACGACCCTCTCGCCGCCTCGGCGGCCGCCACCGACACGAGTGGCCTCGACCCTGCCCTCGCCGACTCCGCCCTCGCCCAGTTCGACCGGCTCCCTCGGCTCCGCGCCCTCGTCGTCGCCCGCCACGGCGAGGTCCTGCTGGAGCGCTACCGCGACGGCTACGGCCTCGACGAGCCGGCGAACGTGAAGTCAGCCTCGAAGTCCGTGCTGTCGGCCGTCGCCGGAGCCGCGCTTGCGAGCGGCGTGTTCGAGGGCGTCGATGCGCCGGTCGCCCCGCTCTTCGAGCGCGAGCTGGCTGCCGCCCGCGACACCCTCGACCCGCGCGTCCGCCAGATCACCTGGGAAGACCTCCTCACGATGCGGGCGGGTCTCGCATCGACCTCGGGCCGCAACTACAGCCGGTGGGTTCTCGCCGACGACTGGGTCGAGGCCGCGCTCGCTCGCCCGGTCGTGGCCGCGCCCGGCACGCGGCGGATTTACTCGACCGGCACGAGCCACCTCCTCGGGGTCGCGCTCGCGCGGGCCGCCGACGAATCGCTCCTGGCCCTTACGCGGCGGACGCTCGGCGAGCCGCTCGGCCTCCGCGTGCCCGCCTGGCCGACCGACCCGCAGGGCCGCTATTTCGGCGGTAACGACATGCAGCTCTCGCCGCGGTTCCTCCTCCGCCTCGGGGAGGCCTACCGGCAGGGCGGCGAGATCGAGGTCGACGGCGAGCGGCGGCGCATCGTGCCCGAGGCCTGGGTGTGGGCGTCGTGGCGGCCGGTCACCGAGGTGGGCCGGGGGCGCGGCTACGGGTACGGCTATGCGTGGTTCACGAAGACCGTCCGGTCGGGCGACGATACGCTGCCGGTGTTTTTCGCGTGGGGCTTCGGCGGGCAGTACCTGTTTGTCGTGCCGGACCTCGCGCTGACGGTCGTGGCGCTCTCCACGACGACGGTGCCGACGGGCGAGGGCGGCCACGGTCCGGCCGTCCATGCCCTCCTCGATGAGGCTCTCATTCCGGCCGCCCGGCGTGGCCTTTCTTGATGGCGCGGTTCCCCGAGGAGGCCGGTGGGGCCGGTGTAGACTCCGGCTCCGCCTCCTGAAGCCGCCGTGCTCCTTCTCCTCTCGGTCCTCGCTGCGCTCGCGGCGTCCCCCTCGTCCGATGAGGTGCTCGTCAACCGCTTCGCCTCCGTGCAGTCGGCCGACGGGTACCTCAACCTGCGACCGACCCCGTCGACCGCCCGAGAGCCCACTCGCCAACTGGACAACGGCACGCCGGTGCTGGTGATCACCTGCGCGTCCCAGCGCAAGGGCCGCCGGTGGTGCCGGGTCCGAGCCGGGTCCGTGTTCGAGGGGTACGTCTACGACGCCGAACTCGAGTACGAGCCATTGGAGCCAGCCACCGATGAGCCCGGTGGCCTCATCGAGGGCACGGGTGCGCTTCCCGGCTTCAGGGGTGTCGAGGGCCGTGCCCGGGTTCGATCCGCCGACGGGTACCTCAACCTCCGTGCGGGTCCTTCCACGTCCCGGCGTGTCCTGTCGAGAATCCCGAACGGCGCCGTCGTCCCTGTCTACGCGTGCCAGCGGCGCGCTCGGGGGGCTCGGTGGTGTCTCGTCGACTTCGGCGAGCTGCTCAACGGCTTCGGCTACGTGTACGACCGCGAACTCGTGTATGGCGAGTGAGGGCCTGCCCTCGGGGAGAGCCGACGGATCGCCGGAGGTGGCGCGGAGCCTCTCACCGAGGCGGGCATCCTCCACGTCTCATTGGCTGACGAGCGCGCGGGCCTCGGCGAGCGTGAGGTCGGCGTTGTAGATCGGCTGGCCCGGCTCCTGGCGCCCGCTCTCGGCGAGCGTCCCGAGGTCGAGCGGGGCGAACCCGAGGGCCTCGACGATCTCTGCGACGGCCTGCTTCGCCTCGGGGTCGTCGCCCGCGAGCGGGATCACGCGGCGGTCGTCCATCGCCTTCGACGGGTCGCCCTGGTCGCGGAGGTGCTCCCAGTAGATCGTGTTGAACGCCTTGACCACACGAGCGTCCGGGACATGCCGAGCCGTCCACTCGGTGTGCGTCGCCCCGCCGAGGTCGATTTGCCCGTCGCGCCCCGGGTAGTAGTTCGACGCGCTGACGAGGATCGTGCCGGCGAGCGCGTCGGCCGGGAGGTCCGGGATGGCCTTGAAGGGGACCGCCTCGATGGCGAGGTCGGCCGCCCATGCAGCGCCTTCCGCCGTGTCAGCGCGGGCGCGCGGGCCGATCTCGGCGACGAGGCCGTGGAGGGTCTCGGGTCCGCGCGAGTTGGCGACCACGACGTCGTGCCCCTGACGCGTGAGGAGGCGAGCGAGTGTGGCGCCTATGTTCCCGGCACCGAGGAGGCCGATGGTCATGGGAAATAAGTGTTTGTGGAGCGACCCAGAGACGCGCCCGACAGCATCGCCGGTTCCACCCGCCTCGGGGCTCCGAGGCGGGCGACCCTTTGAAGCGGTTCGGGTTTCGGTTTCGCCAGGCGAGAGCGAGCGAGATCCCGGACGGGCCAGGAGCCCGAAGCAGCCGTAGCCGTGGCCAGCCCCGCCCGAATGGGGCGGGCGCGATGGAGGGCGACGCCGCACCGATGGGATCGCAGCCGCTCGGAGCCCGAAGGCGTGAATCCGAACCGCTTCTCAGGCCTGGACGACCCCGTTGTTGACGTAGATCGTCTCGCCGTTCATCCAGCCCGCCTCGGGGGAGACCAGCATCCGGACGAGGGGGATCAGCTCTTCGACCTCGCCGAGTCGCCCCATCGGCGTCGCCTCGATGACCGACTCCGGTGTCATCAGCGCGTGGAAGAAGGGGGTGTTGAAGGCGCCCGGAGCGATCGCATTGACCGTGATCCGACGGGACCCCAGCTCCTTGGCGAGCGTGAGGACCATCCCCTCCATGAACATCTTCCCGCTCGTGTAGACGCCGAAGCTCGGGATCGGCCCGGCGGTCACCGCGGACGAGATGCCGAGGATCCGGCCGCCGTCTTCGATTCGCTGGGCGGCCTCGCGGAACCCGTAGAACGTCGCGTCCACGTTGACGCGCTGCATCCGGAGGTACGCCTCGTCGGAGACCTCGGCGATCGGGATCAGCTCGAGCCGGCCCGCATTGTGAACGAACACGTCGAGCCGACCAAACGTGTCGGTCGCCGTGTCGAACATCCGGCGGTTGGTGTCGAGGCGGCCGAGGTCGCCGACGGCGAGCGCCGTCCGGACGCCGTGGGCCTGGCACATCCGGGCCGTCTCCTCGGCCTGGTCGCGGGTCTCAGGGCGATGGTAGTGGACGACGACGTCGGCGCCCATCCGTGCGAGTTCGACGGCGATCGCCCGGCCGATGTTGTTGCGGGCGCCGGTGACGACGGCGGCGCGGCCGTCGAGCGGGCGGTCGGTCGAGAGCGCGGCGGCCCCGGTCGTGGACGTGGTGGTGGCGAGGGCGGCTGGGGTGGCCGCGAGCGAGGCACCGGCGGCGCCGAGGGCGGCGCGGGAGAGGAAGGAGCGGCGGTCGGTCATGGCAGTGTCGGAGGGGGTAGAGGAGTCACAGACGGGCGGGAGCCAGACGGCAGAGAGCCGATCTGGCAGATGGTCCGCACGCCCTACAGCATCATCCCTCCCGAGACCTCGATCCGCTGGCCGGTGACCCAGCCGTTCGCGTCCGAGAGCAGGGAGGCGATCATCGGGCCGATGTCGTCGGGGAGGCCCGCCCGGCCGAGCGCGGTCACGCCCGCGATCTGGGCGTTGACCTCCGGGACGTCGCGGACCGCGCCGCCGCCGAAGTCTGTCTCGATGGCACCGGGAGCGACGGTGTTCACGGTAATCCCATGCTCGGCCAGCTCCTTGGCCTGGTACCGCGTGAGGACCTCGACGGCCCCCTTCATCGAGGCGTACGCCGCGTAGCCGGGGAACGTGAACCGGGCGAGCCCTGACGAGAGGTTGACGATCCGCCCGCCGTCGGCCAGGAGGGGGAGGAGTGTCTGCGTAAGGAGGAAGGGTCCCTTGACGTGGACCCGGTACATGTCGTCCAGAGCGCTCTCGGTCGTCTCGGCGAACGTAGCGTAGTGGCCCGTCCCCGCGTTGTTGACGAGGGCGTTGATCCGCTCGGCGCCGAGGTCCGCCAGCGCGGCTTGGACCCGGTCGGCGAAGTCCGAGAACGACGCCGTGTCCGAGGTGTCGAGCTGGAGGGCGATGCCCTCGGCGCCGGCCTCGCGCGTCGCCGCGACGACCTCGTCCGCCGCCTCGGTGTTGCTGTGGTAGGTGAAGATGGACCGGACGCCGCGCTCGGCGAGGGCGAGGACCGTGTTGCGGCCGAGCCCGCGGCTGCCGCCGGTAACG